>NZ_VEJN01000009.1:0-211837 GCF_007678615.1 Pseudomonas sp. DE0157 | reverse complement strand
TCCGCAAGCCCTGCGCTCGGCCTCCTGAAGTCGCGATCTGCGGCGCCTGAGCTACCGCGCGCTTAGAAGCAACAGCAGCAACAGCAACAGCAACAGCAACAGCAACAGCAACAGCAACAGCAACAGCGGGAGATTTGCCTGGGAAAGACATTGGCATGTCTTTCCGAGACTGCGGCATCGCGCCGCAGGCAGTCAACCCTTGGCAAAACCCTGCAAGCCCGTAGAATCGCGCTTCCTTTTCGCCCGTCGCCTTGAACGGTGGCAACCGGCAACCAAGACCGAGTCCGCGCCTGACCCCATGAACGTTCATGTGAAATAGGCTCAACCCTCCCCGCCCGGCCGTCTTCTCGCATGGCCAAGCGGTTGAGTCTTGCCCAGGTCGCATCCGTGCAGCCTCTACCCTATCCGGGTCGATCGGCGTGCGCGCTCGAAAAGGCCAACCTTCGCATATCCAACTTGAGGTACCTATGTCTGCGCGTTTGCTGGCCATGGCGCTGGCGCCGCTGCTCGGGCTGTTCATCATTGCCCTGGGCAACGGCTTCATGTCTTCTCTGACCACCCTGCGACTCGGCGAGGCTGGCGAGTCTGCCACCACCATCGGCATCGTCTCGTCCACCTACTTCATCGGCCTGACCCTGGGCGCCATCTTCAATGATCGGCTCATCCTGCGCATCGGCCATATCCGCGCCTACACCAGCTTTGCATCGCTGATCGGCGTCACCATCCTGCTGCAAGGCCTGTTCTATGACGTGACCTGGTGGTCGGTGCTGCGCCTGATCAATGGCTGGGCGGCCGTGGGTGTGTTTCTGGTGATCGAAAGCTGGTTGCTGCTGGCCGGGGACGCCAAGATCCGCGGTCGCCTGCTGGCCTTGTACATGATCGCTTTCTATGGCGCCGGCGTGCTGGCCCAGGCAGGGCTTGGCGAGATTACTCGCCTGGGCGAGACCGCGCCCTTCATGCTGGCGGGTGTGCTCACCGCGCTGTCGGTGTTGCCGATCGTGATCCTGCCACGGGTCTCGCCACTGCTGGACCAGGTCGAGCCGCTCAAGCCGCGGCAGCTGCTGGGCGTGGCACCCTCGGGGCTGGTGGGATGTTTTGGTTCCGGCGTGGCCATAGCCGGGATCTACACGTTGCTGCCGCTGTACCTCCAACGTATCGGGCTGGACGTTGGCGAAGTGGGCAATATGATGGCCTGGGTCATCCTCGGGGCCATGCTGCTGCAATACCCCGTGGGGCGTTGGTCGGACCGCAGGGACCGCCAGGACGTGCTGATTGCCCTGGCTGCGGTGTGCGCTGCGCTGGCGCTGGTCACCGTATTCCTGCCCTCGGATGCGTTCCTGCTACCGGCAATGCTGTTTCTACTGGGCGGCGGGGTGTTCACCCTGTACCCGGTGGCGGTCAGCCATGCGGCCGACCGTGCCCCATCCGATGCCCTGGTGCCCATGATCCAAGGGCTGCTGCTGATCAACTCGCTGGGCTCGGCGATGGCGCCGATGGCGATTTCGCCGGTCATGACCGAGTTTGGCGAAGCCGGGCTTTTCTGGGCCTTTGCCGTGGTCAACCTGTTGATGGTGGGCTTTTTCCTGTGGCGGCGCGGCAAGCGTCCGGCCGCGGAACACCCTGCCCCGTTCACCGCCTCCACCACCTTCTCGCCTACCGGCGCTGAACTGCGGGTTACCGAGGACCTGATGCATGCTGCCCAGGAGCATCCTCCGATGGAAACGGCCGAACCCAAGCCATCGCATCATGGCGAGGCCTGTTGAGGTAAGCGTGCCGTAAACGACCATCCGTCGCCCTCAGGGCACCTCCTGTGCAGGTCTTTGCCAAAGCAATGACAGATTCCATGCACAGGAGCTTCGCCATGATTCGCATCCGTAGCCTTTCGCTGTCCGTTGCATTCGCCTTGGCCACCCTGGCCGGTACCAGTCAGGCCGCTACTGACACTACCAACACCGATATGCACCCGAAAACCGACCAGATGGGCGGCAAGACTGCAGGTGAAGGCAGCAGCGTTAATACCCCAGGCAGCAGCCGTGACAATGACAGCAGCAACGCCGGCGCAGCAGGTGCCCATGACGGTGCGGCAGGCGGATCCAACAGCACCGGCGAAGCCACAGGCTCCGGCGCAGGTGCCAACGGTGGGCAAGCTGAAGATCAAGACAGTCACTAAGACCGCGGTCTCGTGACCCTCCAACGTAATCATCCCATCGATTGCGCTCATAGCATTTTTCCATTGAATGGCCCGCGCAATGTGCAGTAAGCTCGGGCTCATTCACTGGAGAGCAACATGCAAGCAACCATCCACACACTCGTCCTTGCCACTGGCCGCGCTTCGCGCCCAGTATCGGCTGTGACCGTGTCTGTCAATGCACCTGCCTCCTATTACTTCGGGTATTGGTTTAGCCACTAGGCGCCGATACCCACACGGCGTCCACCTTCGAGGGGCCGCCGAACATGAGAATACTCAAACCCCCGGTCGGCCTCCCGACCGGGGGTTTTGTTTTTCAGGCCTACACCCAAACGATTCAGAGGACAGATTCATGAAATACAACACCTATTACGTAGCTGGCACCTTCACTTGGCGATTTAGTCACGTCCGCTCGGGCCAGCCTGCCGCCTCCGATCGGTTCTGCACAGGTGGCACTGTTTCAGCCAATAGCCAATCACCGATCTGTCGAACACCTCGATAGGGCCGACCGCGCAGGATATAGCGCCTGCCGTCCGCCCAAGGAAAATCCCCATGCAAGCATCCAGCCTCGCCCTGCCTCTGACCCAACCTCAAGCTGCCAATACCGCTGTCAGCCGCCGTCTTCCCAGTCCGCACCTGCTCAAACAGCAAATGCCGCTCTCTGCCTCGCTCGCACACCAAGTCCAGGCGCACCGCCAAGCCATTTGCGACATTCTCGAAGGACGCGACCACCGCCTGCTGGTGATCGTAGGGCCGTGCTCGCTGCATGATCCGCGCTCGGCGCTGGAGTACGCCGATCGCCTGGCCGCGTTGAGCCGCCAGGTCGATGATCGCCTGCTGCTGGTGATGCGTGCCTACGTCGAAAAGCCGCGCACGACGGTAGGCTGGAAGGGCCTGGCCTACGATCCCCACCTCGATGGAAGTGACGACATGCACGCAGGCCTGGCACTGTCGCGTGGGCTGATGCTGGGCATGATCGAACGGGGCCTGCCGGTCGCGACCGAATTGCTGCAACCCATGGCTGCTGGCTACTTTGACGATGTGCTGGCCTGGGCTGCCATCGGCGCCCGTACTACCGAATCACAGATTCATCGGGAAATGGTCAGCGGGCTGGCGCTGCCGGTGGGCTTCAAGAACGGCACCGATGGCGGCGTGGCCATCGCGACAGACGCCATGCGCAGCGCTGCCCATGCCCACCGGCATTTCGGCATGGATGCACAGGGCTATCCTGCGATCGTCGAAACCCTGGGCAATGCGCACACTCACCTGGTGCTGCGCGGTGGCCATCAGGGCCCGAACTACGACGCCCACAGCGTCGCCCTGGCCCGCCAGGGGCTCGCCAAAGCGGGTCTGCCTGCGCGCATCATGGTCGATTGCAGCCATGCCAACAGTGGCAAGGACCCGGCCCGGCAACCGGCTGTGTTCAACGAGGTGTTGCAACAGCGGTTGAATGGGGACGCCTCGATCGTGGGCACGATGATCGAAGGGCACCTGTTCGAGGGTTGTCAGGCGCTCGGCAAAGGGGCGCTGAAATACGGCGTGTCCATCACCGATGGCTGCCTTGGCTGGAGCACCACCGAATCACTGTTGCACAATGCGGCACGACGTCTAGGTGAGCGGCAGGCCGAACCCTGCGAGACACAACCGGTTGAAGTGCGTTAGGCTTTGCCTCTTTACCCTCCCAAGGAGCAGTACCCCATGGCACGTGCAACCGCCCGTCACATCCTGGTCAACAGCGAAGACAAGTGCAACGAACTCAAGGCCCAGATCGAAGCGGGTGCTGACTTCGGTGAAATCGCCAAGGCCAATTCCACCTGCCCGTCCAGCCGCCAGGGTGGTGACCTGGGCTCGTTCGGTCCAGGCCAGATGGTCAAGGAATTCGATACTGTCGTCTTCAGCGCCCCGGTCAACACCGTCCAGGGTCCGGTCAAGACCCAATTCGGCTACCACCTGCTGGAAGTGACCAGCCGCCAGGACTAAATCCTGCGAAGCAAGCCTGGTAGGAGGGAGTGGCTCAAAGCCGATGTATTGGCGCCATGCGAAGGTCCTCACGGAACCTTTGATCAGCCGCTCCGCTCCTACGCTCAGCCCATCCCGGGCGATGCCCAATGGCTTTCTTCGTTCCAGTCAGCGCCGGCGCGCTGCTAGGGAGCTTTGCATGACCCTCAAAGGCAAGACAGCAGTGATCACAGGTTCCACCAGCGGCATTGGCCTGGGCATTGCCCATGTGCTGGCGCGATCGGGGGCCAGCATCGTGCTCAACGGCTTTGGTGACCCTTCACCGGCCATCGCCAGCCTTGAGCAGTTAGGGGTGCAGGTGCGGCATCACCCCGCAGACCTTGCCGATGCCGCTCAGATCGAGGCCCTGCTGGCCTTTGCTGAACAGGCATTCGGTGCCGTGGACATCCTGGTCAACAATGCAGGCATCCAGCATGTGGCACCCGTCGAGCACTTCCCGGTGGACAGCTGGGACAAGATCATCGCGTTGAACCTGTCTGCGGTCTTCCACGGCACTCGCCTGGTGCTGCCAGGCATGCGTGCCCGCAACTGGGGGCGCATCATCAACATCGCCTCGGTTCATGGGCTTGTCGGCTCCACAGGCAAATCCGCGTACGTCGCCGCCAAGCATGGGGTGATTGGCCTGACGAAGGTCGTAGGGCTGGAAACTGCCATGAGCGGCGTGACCTGCAATGCCCTGTGCCCAGGCTGGGTGTTGACGCCGCTGGTGCAGCAGCAGATCGACGCACGTGCAGCAACCGGCATCGATCCCCAGCAGGCACAGCGGGACTTGCTCGCGGAAAAACAGCCTTCGCAGGCGTTCGTAACCCCTGAGCACCTCGGCGAACTCGTGCTGTTTCTGTGCAGCGAGGCTGGCAGCCAGGTACGCGGTGCAGCCTGGAACGTGGACGGTGGATGGCTGGCGCAATAAGCCATGCCGGTTCGCACGGCTAGCGGTGCGTCGGGCATAATGCCTGCTTTCTCTCGCTGCATGCATAGGTAGATCATGAAAGCCCAAGCCCGCCACATCCTGGTCAAGACTGCTGACGAAGCTGAAAAGCTCAAGCAGCGCATCGCCAAGGGTGAGGCGTTCGATGTGCTCGCCAGGAAGTTCTCCCTCTGCCCCTCGGGCAAGCGTGGCGGCGATCTCGGGGAGATTCGACCTGGGCAGATGGTCGGTGCGATCGACCAGGTCATCTTCAAGAAACCCTTGCGCGTGGTGCATGGGCCTGTGAAGAGCAAATTCGGCTATCACCTGGTACAGACGTTCTACCGCGACTGAGTCTCAACACTGCCACCTCAGTACCCAGCAGCTAGCAGTTCTGCCAGTTGTCGCCCTCAAGCCTGCCTCTGTAAAAAGTGCCTGACCCCGCGCAATTGAAGACGGGCGGCGGCTTTGGTATGCGTGTACGACTGATTGGGGCTCACTGAGTTTGTTGGGCGCGACCCTACCATTTGCTCAGGCAGCTTGCACATTTTTCGCTGGCGCCGGTAACGACACGTATGTTTGTGACAGCGGGTCCTCGCCTTCGCTCGTCGATACCGAGGGCGACAACCGCCTGGTGTTTCCGGCGAATTGCACCGGCGCCACCGAAGGCGATGCCACCTTCGGTCCAGGCCGGGACAGTGTCGACATGGCCTCCGGCACGATCGCCGGCAACGTCAATCAGGGCGGCGGCATCGATGACTTCGTCGTGAGCGGCGGCGTGATCGAGGGCAACGTCAAACAGGGTGACGGACTCGACGCACCTGGACAGCCGTGAACAGGAGGCTAGCGGCGTCAACCTGGGTGTGCGCTGGCAGTTCTGACACGCAAGAGGGGCGCGAGGGTAATACGCGCCCTGGCCTTCTTCAACGCCGGACGACCAACAGCCCTGCTCCAGCGCTTGCCAGCATCGCGGCACTGGTGCGATTGAACAACCTACGCGGCCGCGGCCTTGAAAACCATCGCTGCAAATAGGCGCCGATTGCGGCGTAGAGCGCGATAGCTGCCCACTCCAGCAGCAGAAACAGAGCGCCCAGTAGCAGGAACTGTTGACCTACAGGGACGGGGCTGGCGACCGATACGAACTGTGGCAAGAAAGCCGTGAATATCAAGATGGCTTTCGGATTGCCTGCTGCAACCATGAACTCCTGACGCGCCAGACGCCAACTATTGCATGGCGGGTACCCAGCCTCGACGGCCGCGGCCACTGGGGCACGCCACAGTTGCCACGCCAGGTAGAACAGATACCCCGCCCCCACCACCTTTATCGCCAGGAACAGGGTTTCGCTGGTATGCAGGACCACGGCCAGGCCCATGGCCGCAAGGCCTATCATGCCGCTGAAGGCCAGCAGGCGTCCTACCCCGGCAAAGCACGCGGTACGCAAGCCATAGCAACTGGCGTTGTGAAGCGACAACAGGTTGTTGGGGCCTGGTGCCATGTTCAGGGCAAAGCAGGCCGGTATGAAAAGCATCAGGCTGGCAATGTCCATCTCTCTCTCCTCTGAATTCACGGGTTGTATCGCAGGTACCGGGCCGCAGCGTCAAGGTACAGCCACGTGCCACAACTGTACGGGCGAGCAGCGGCTGTTTAAGCTGTCGGTCATCACAAGGACCCTTCGATGCCCCATTCCACTACCACCCTGTGGCGAGACCCGCGCTTGCCGCAGGTCGAGAGCCGCCGCGCCTGTAACAGCCGAGCCTGCTACAAGGCCCATAGCCATCCGACATTCTCTATCGGTGCCGTGGACGCAGGCTCCAGCTTGTTCACGGGTGCAGGCTGCGGTACCGAGCGGCTCACCCCCGGTACGCTGGTGGCGGTCCCCGCGCACCGGGTCCATGCCTGCAACCCCGAGGCAGACCAGCCCTGGAGCTACCAGATGGTGCATGTGGATGCGAGCTGGCTGGCCGAGCTGCGCACTGAGTCCGGCCTGCCCTGCGGCGCCCCTGAGCAACCGGCGCGTGTCAGCCGGGATGCCGAGGCGTACCGCCGGTTCTGCCAACTGAATGCCGTGCTGTTTTCCGAGGCGACCCCGGTGCAAAAGGAGGCCGAGTTGATCGCTTTTCTGTGCGACATGGATTTCGACACCTTCTCGCCCTCGGCCGCAGCACCCGTCCTTCAAGCGCCGGCGCTGCAGGGCTTGCTCATGGACCTGCGCGACCAGGACCCGACTCGCCTGACCGTGGAGTCACTTGCCCGTAAGGCCGGCCTTGGCCGTTATCAACTGATTCGCGCGTTCCGCGCTGCCACAGGTCTGACTCCGCACGCCTACGTGCTCAACGCCAGGATCAACCAGAGTCGTCGACTGCTCCGGCAGGGTCACCGATTGGTGCAAGTCGCCCACGACCTGGGATTCGCTGATCAAAGTCATTTCCAGCGGGTATTCAAGGCGCATGTCGGGATCACACCCGGGCTATACCTCAAGGGGCAGACCACGAAGTAAGGCTGCGCGGTCATCACCTGCAATATTGTTCAATACGCGGGGTTCATGTGCCCGCACACTCGGGCAACTGACCTCAAGCGCCGAGTAACCTGCGACCATGCAAGCGTTTATCCTGATTGCCCTCGCCCACTTCCTGGCGCTGTTGTCGCCAGGGCCGGACTTCTTCCTGATTGCCCGAACTGCCATTGCCAGCGGCTGGCGCGTGGCCAGCGGTGCATGCCTGGGCATTGCATTGAGCAACGGGGTATTCATCGTGCTGGCATTTACCGGAGTATCCATACTGCACGAGGGCAGCGTGCTGTTCGACCTGTTGCAACTGGCTGGTGCGGTTTATCTCATCTACCTGGGTATTGCCTTTGTGCGTCATGCCGGCAGTACCAGCGTATGCGCGACTTCGGGCAGCACATCGCCCACTTGGTGGCGCAACCTGCAGATGGGCCTGCTGTCAGGCCTGCTCAATCCTAAAAATGCCTTGTTTTATGCAAGCCTGGCCAGCCTGGTGGCGGGCAGTTCCACGGTGTGGAAGGTGTCGTACGGAGTCTGGATGCTCTGCGCGGTGCTTGCCTGGGACTTGCTGGTCGCCGTCGGCATAGGCCACCCGCGGGTGCTGCGGCGATTCAGCGCCGCCCTGCCCTTGCTCGAACGGTTGTCGGGCCTCGTGTTGCTGCTGCTCGGCATGGGTTTGCTGATCACGCTGGCCTGGCGTTGACGAGCGTCAGCGTACGCAGGTCCATCAGACTGAAATGCCCACTGGTCCATCCCCCGGTATCCAGATGCCACACATTGCCCAGCTGCCTGACAGACTGGACGGTGGTATGGCCGACCAGCAGGGCACGCAGCCCATTTATGGGCGTGGTATCGCCCTGCTTCAAACGTCGCCTTGACCACAGGCAGGTTTCAAGCACGTCTGGATCGTCGCCCAGTTCGAGCCAGGTACCCAGGGTCGACCAGTCATCGAACGGGCTGTCGGCATGCAGCAGGCCTACAGGGCCGCTTGCCGACTCGACCTGCAAAGCGATTGGCATCTGTTCGAAGCGTTCGACGAAGCGCAGCTGCTCAGCGGCCGCTGAATCGATGAACCATCCACCCCCGGCCGCACGGTACATGTCCAGGTCCAGCCGGCCGCCACGCACCAGGTTGATCGCCAGTGACTCGTGGTTGCCCTGGACCGCGTAGAACCATGGCTGCTCCAGCCAGTGCAGGGCTGCCCGGCTCATTGGACCGCGATCAACCAGGTCGCCAACGCTGAACAGCCGATCCTTGCCCGTATCGAAACCGACGGCGTCCAGGCTTTGCTGCAACCGGTCGAAATGGCCGTGTATGTCTCCCACGGCCAGGTCTCGACCCAGAACATTGGCGCCAACAACCTGGAAACGCTGCATGACCTGATCCCTTAGCAAGTAGGCAAAGACCCTAGGCCCTTGCCTGGACAGCATGGCACAAGCGTCTGGTCGGGAGTATGCTCGGCGATCACGTACCAGGGAAGGAAGTGTCATGAAGCTGTGCGCTGCGCAACTGGGTTCACTCAAGGGCGATGTGGCTGCTAACGTCAGGCGTCATCTGGCCTGCATCGAACAGGCCGCGAACGTGGGCGCTGCCGTGATCGTCTTTCCCGAGTTGTCTTTGACCGGTTACGAACCCAGCATTGCCCGTCAGGCTGCGCTGCCCCTATGCTCTCCACATCTGGACCCGCTGCAAGCGGCAAGTGACCGCCTGGGCATCATCGTTGCGGCGGGATTACCACTGCCAACCCCGAACGGCATCCAGATCGGCATGCCGATCTTTACCCCGAGCGCCCCGCGCCAAGCCTATGCTAAACAGCGCCTGCACGAAGATGAACTGCCCTACTTCTACGCTGGGGCGAGCACCTCGCTGATCCAGGCGGCGCAGCACCGAATCGCGCCGGCCATCTGCTATGAATCCATGTTCATGGCCCACGCTGCATCGGCCAAAGAACGAGGGGCAGACATCTATCTGGTCAGTGTGGCCAAGACGGCAAAAGGCGTAGGGGAAGGACACGCGCATTATCCGCAGGTGGCGCGAGAACTGGGCTTGATCGTGCTGATGGCCAACTGCGTTGGACCTGCCGACCATTTCGTGGCGGCCGGTGGTTCTGCGGCATGGGACAGTGAGGGCCGCCTGCTGGGTTGCCTGGACCCTCACAGCGAAGGCATGCTGCTACTGGACACCGAGGCTGGCACTGCCAGCATCATGCCGCTGGACGCGCCAGCGTGATCTACCTGGTAATGGCCCTGGCGAGCTACGGGCTAAGCTACTACGTGGTCGGATTGCTACTCGATGGCCAGGTGGCTGACATCGCCGAGGGTATGCGCCATCGCACCGATGCCCCGACCCCAGGTCAATACCTGCGCGCCGTTGAGCAACGGTTGCGCCGGGTGCGCTGGGAGTACTCGCTCATGGTAGGTACGGTCCTGACGGCGACGTCGTGCGCCGGCGTCTACTGGCTAGGCTGAAGCTGCAAGTGCAATGGCAACGTTTGCCGGCCTTCGAGGGCCAGTAGCAACTGCTTGGCTGCCAGCCCACCGGCAAAGCCGGTAAGCCCGCCGCTAGCCCCTATGACGCGATGACAGGGTGCGATGATCGAAATCGGATTGCGCCCATTGGCAGCCCCCACCGCCCGCACGGCACTGGGGTTGCCGATTTGCTGGGCGATCTGACCGTACGTGCGGGTTTCACCGAAGGGGATGCTCAGCAACGCGTCCCACACCTGACGCTGGAACGCCGTTCCAGTGAATGCCAAGGCCAGATCGAAACGCTGACGTTTACCGGCAAAGTATTCGCTCAGTTGATGTGCGGTTTCGATCAGAACAGGGCAGCGGTCTTCACGCTGCAGCGGGCCAAGGCGTACCCTGTTCTCTCGTTCCTGCTCCCACAGCACCGCACTCAGCCTTTGATCCTGAGAGACTAGGGTCAGCGTGCCAACTGGCGATGGCATGAGGGTGTACAAGCTGGGCATATCGCGACTCGGGATCCAAAAGGCAGCTTGCGACGGGGTGCTTATGACAAAGCGACTAACCGTAATGGAACTGAATTACTGCGAATCAGCACCGGTCAACACTTGTGAACGCTACAAGCAACTGACGAGGTGAATCATGACTATCGAAGCTGAGACGCTCGCACAACTCGCACAAGCCCTGAAAGCACAAGGGGCCAGGTTGATCGCTGACCTTACGTTCATCCGCGCGCCTTACCGGTGCGGCAAGCGCTGGGTATGCAATGTAGTACGCCGCAAAACCGCACGCAAGCCTGCACTGCTCCAATGAACGGCGGGCGAAACCACCACACACTTCAGTAGGCGAAGGACCGCCCTTTTTCCTGCAATCACCTACGTAAGCAAATCCGCCCACCGCTGGTGTCAATCAAGACATTCGCGTGCCGCCACCCTCAGCTTGTCGCCCGACAGAAAGCTGCCTTTGTAGAACGTTGCACGGCTACCCTCGCCCGATTCGATCACCTCCAACACATCATCGGTCGTCACCGCACTTGGCGCTGTCATACGTACGCCATGGGGTATGGATTTCTGCGTTGAATTGGGTGCCAGTGCCTGCCACTGCGGCATTACGCAGGCTGCATACTGCTGGGGCGTTTTGGATGTGAGTTTGCTGGCAGTGGGCTTGCCTGGTGAGGCGCAGCCCACAAGTGCTACGCACAGCGCCGGCACGACATAAAGGTAATTAGGCATTTCTTTGGCCTCGATCAGTTGCGGGCATTTTAGCAAGCAGAGCAGGAACGAGTAATGGACCATCGTCGAATGCTGAAAACATCGCGGTTGCCCTTTATTGAACTACCTACGGAACGAATGCAGCCTGTGTTGTTTCTGATGAGCAATCATGCACGGCCACGGTGATGTGGCACTGATTGACTGATCTAATTTGGCTATTCGTTGGAGTCCTACATGGTGTGGTGGCTTGAAGTGCTTGCACAGTTTGCAACCTCCACTGGTCTGGCCATGGTGTGCATCCTGGTGTTCTGGACCTATGGGCTGGCGTTCGGCAGGCTTTACATGAAGCTGCTCGCTTGTCTGCTGGCCAGTGTTCTACTGATGGTTGCTGCATTCCCGCACGGGGTGAATTTTGCTACAGGACTTGGCGCATCAGTGGGCAACAGTCACTCACTGTCGTTGTTCCTGGCTGACGCCACCGGGGTTATCGCTGCGGTTCTGATCGCATCTTTTTTCTTCAATCCGGAACGCTTGATAGAGTAGCCGGCGCTGCGCGCGCTGTCGCCTGACAGTTCTGCCAGTAGCATGGGCAGGTAGAGACTGGCAATGTCATCAGGCCAATCCCGGCACAAGAACGCCTTACCTAAGGATGCCGAACCCATGAAAGAGCCGTCCAAACAAACGCGGTTGTTTTACCAGAGCGGTAAGCTGGTGACCCTTGTAAGTCCCGATCAGCGTCAGCAGATTTTTCGCACCCCTGATACAGCGCTTGCAGAAGCCCGTGCTGATGGCGGCCCTGCCCTACTGGGCACGGACGCTCAAGGATCGGTGCTGATGGTGCAGTCCGAAGACCAGGCACCGTCCTGATGGGACGCGCGGCCAGGTGGAGAAACAGAGTGCGTCCAGGCGCTCCATCGCCCTGCGCCGTTGCCGCAAGCGTCGCCAGGCGCAGCGGACGCGAACATGCTAACGTTGACTCATCTTTCAGCGAGTCAACGTGTTCATGGAATCACTCGATTGCATCAAATCGGACTTGGTCAAAACCGCCGATCATCTAGAAGCGCTTGGCAAAGCCCTCAATGGCCATGCGCGCTTCATACAGGCGCGGGGTGCCCATCCTGATCAGATCGACGTGGACGCGCACATCCAAGCCCTTGCACAGGTGACCGAAGCCCTGCGCGAGGTAGCAACCAAGATGCAGAGCTCGCTTTGCCCTACGGTGCCTAACAAGTAACGCATTGTGTTCGATCCCCATGCACTGCAGATCGCCTCAACGAAACCTGAGCTTGACCACCTTGCTCAAAGCCCACCCGCTGAACACGTAGAACAGGTCCAAGTACAAGCGGCCGGCATAATTGGGCATTGGGTGGTTATCGATGAGCTGCTCAGGGCCGGGGTTAGGCGGCATGAGCGTGTAGAATGCATTCGGGATCAGAGCCAAGGCGATCAACAGCAAATAGGTTGCCCTTCTGATCCACTGCGCGCTTGGTGTAGGCTTGGCTGACCATTTGACGCCGTAGTATGCGATCAGACCTGCTACGGGCAATACCCAGAAATGTGTTGGAATACCAATGAACATTTCAGCCACAGCACTTCTTGTTTCCACGCAAGTTCCTCCAATTGAATAAGCGAAGTATTGCGGTTGGGTTTGTCAAAAGCAAAGCACCCATGACGCCTCTACCCGCCTGGCTGCTATTCGAGCGTTCAGTTGACCTCTTGAGTGAAGGCATCTGTCACTTCCGGAGCGCAGTCACTGTCGCTGGGTTTGCATCCAGCGTGGATGCAAACCCAGTACACGTTCCGTATCGCGCGTAGTAGCGTTCGGCTTTCGACGAACTGCCAGGGTCCGTTGCTATTGCCCACGGACCGGGCCACTCACGAACTGGGAAGTCAAATGGAACACGTTCATTCCGTCAGCCAAGACGTCATCGATTCAGCACTCATCGCGTTTTCACGTTTCAAAATTGGTGAAATCAAGGTATTCGATCTTGAAAGTGCAATGAGTTATGAAGCCGGGCAAGCGCTTGCCCGCAGCGGACTGGTGCGATTCTCGATTCACAAGATGCCTTCGGGGCGGTACCGCATCAGTGACGAAGGCGAAAACGCGATTACCGAAGCAGGCCGAGCACGGCTAGAGGTGATCAGGGGCTGAGTCGACGATTGGCTGCGATCGATCACCAAAGATGCAGCGGCACGGGGTGACCCGTGCCGCCTCGCTCCATCAGATACCCTGACTCCAGTGAGCGGCGATCGCCAATATAACGAAAGCCACCACCGCTTCCACAACGAGGTAGATACCGTAGAAATCCTCTGAAAACATACGCAACTATCCGCTTGAAAGACGACTGTCCACGGCCGGGCGAGCCGGCGCGTAAGTCAGATAAGCGATGGCATTCAGAAGTTCACGCCCAGTGAGCACTATCAGGCAACGCCGGGCGGTATCCCATCTTTGTTCTTGTCCTTGAGCCTCGCTTTTTCCTCCTCGGTGGCGTGAGCCGGTACCTCATCTTTCTTGGGTTCATGCTGCTGATCAGTCATGCTCAAGCTCCTCAACGTGTCATGCGTTAGGCATTGGTCGCGCCCAGCAGTTCAGGCGCATACGCAGCCATCACGTTCCATGGTCACGCTTGGGGATGCCCAGGGAATTGCACGAAGCCACTTCACGGGCCTTCATGACGCCCCAGGCCAATGCCCGGGACATGGACTCCTTTGGGCGGTCGTCGAACGCCTCCTCATAGACAGGCATGCCGCCCGGGGCATAGACACCGATGAACAATTGAACCCGGCCGTTTCGCGACAAGCGAACCTGAACATTGATCGACGTTCTGTCGATCAACGTCTCTTCGTGCGCGCGGTGGTGCAACGTAGGATCAGCCCAGGACCAGAACACACTGCCGCGCATCCGCATCGCGCCTCCTAATACTTTAGTCTAATGGCCACTACGGGGGACATTAGCGGCCCGCCGCTTGGGCTACTAGCAAAATATGGCATCGAGCGTTATCGATCAGACGAGCGGAAAACGTCAGTGCCATAATGCAGGACCATGCCGACAGGGAGCCATTGGCGATGCCTGGACACACTGCACATCTGCCGCGAGCATAAATCATGAACACGTTAGTTACCTTCTTCTCAGCCGCGGTGACGCCACTGTTGGCGATTAGCCTGACGGTCATGGCGCACCGGCACGTCATGAAGAAATGGCGAGCGAAGATCGATACCGAACTTGCAGATGCCTTGAGCACCTTAGGGGTCACTAGGTACACATTACTGGTCGACAAATTAACCTCGCCCAGTACGGACAGAACCGCCCAGGTCTATCGCATCCTCCGTGGCGAGCGTGGAGACCATTATCTGTTCATGAAAATTGGAGACCAGCCAGGCCTGCTCAAGCCGCTGAGCAAGGAACGGGCTTTGTTGGCTGTGCGGGTCAATGGTTAATATGCCTTGAAGGACGCATCAGCCTGACTTCGATAAGCACAGAGCGTCAGACTCAGACCGATAGCCTTACTCGTTAAAGGACCAAGAGGTATCAACTCCATGGATGGTCATCCCACGCTTTTTACTGATCGGCTGGTGCTCACGGGTCTGTGCTTGGAGGACGTTGCCTTCATCCAAGAGCAATTCCCCCAATGGGAGGTGGTGCGCTATCTGGATAGTCGGGTTTCATGGCCTTACCCAGTCGACGGCGCCCTGGCCTATGTTCGCGACATTGCGCTGCCGGGAATGGCGGCAGGTTGTGAATGGCATTGGATGATTCGCATGCGTGATGACCCTGACTGCAGACTGGGCAGCATTAGCCTGTTCGAACAGCCCGGAAACAACAGGGGTTTCTGGCTGGCACCGCAGTGGTGGGGTCGCGGTTATATGCGTGAGGCGTGCGCAGTCGTCACCGCCTACTGGTTCGAAACACTGGCGCGGCCGATCATGCAGGTGCCCAAGGCGGTGGCCAATCACGCATCTCGTCGAGTATCAGAATTTGAGGGGATGCGCTTGGTGGGCTTGCAGAAAGGATGGTTTGTAAGCGGCTTGATGGATGTTGAACTCTGGCAGATGACGCGGGCTGACTGGTTGGCAAATACCGCAGCTTACAGGGCTGATGGTCGCGGTATTGGTTGAACTGGAAAGGAGCCATTTGATTCGACTCACCTGTGCCCTGCTTATTGCCAACGCCGTCCTAACCGGGACACTTGGTGGATGAGGTTGCAATGAATAAAGGTCTACTAATCGCGCTGATGGCGACCCTGCTTACAGGATGCAATCACTACTTCAACAGCCCCTATGGCAGTCGCTGGGATCAGCGAAACATCCCCTGCGACGCCACACCACCCAACCAGCCTGGGTGCTACGACAATGTGCATCAAGAAGGGCTTCTCAACAGGCTTTTCGAAAAGGGCTAGTCATGCCTACCTTCTTCACGCGCTTGTTCAAGCGCAAAAATAAGTCAGGGCAGGCTGGGCTCAACCGTTCAACCGATTCCAGCCAGATCAGCCATGCCTGCTCCTTTGCGTTCACGAACAACGATGAGCCAGCGCCCATTACCTGTTCGGGACGACACCATGACGGCCATCATGTCAGCAACAGCGACCCTTCGAGTGACAGCCATTCTGGTGACAGCGCATCGAGTTCCAGCAGTTGTGACTGACGATCCGTCATCTTCTGGGTAACCAGGTCGCGATCAGCCAGATCACACCAGTCGCCAGCACCCAAGGCCACCTGCTTGCGGGGTTCATTGCCATTGCGAGCAACGCGATAACGATCAATGCTGCCCCAGCCCATCGCTTGCGTACTGGTGTAAACCATCTCTGAAAACGCTTATGCCTGTGCTGCAAGTTATCACCACCCACCTTGCACTTTGACGACCGCAGTCTCAACCGTCGCGCTGAGTCAACGCGCCCTGTATCTGCATGAGTTGACGTGTACCGGAACTCTGCGGCCATCTGCATGCGTGTCCCGTTTATAGGCAGGTCAGGGAACAGCACCGCCCGCCTGCTTCATTTCCTGCAAGGCTATCCGCCTGTGCTGCAGCGCTGACTGATCTTCGATCCTACGCACCGCCAGTGTTCTCAATACCTCATAAGCAAGCGCGTTACAGGCAGGCTCCGATACGCCGTCCCCATGCTTGATGTCGATAGCCGCTTGCCGGCGCTCAATCTCCATCCTTGCGGGGTCATACTGAAATGCTGCCGCATGCTCTTCAAGCATCACACTATTGGCAGCAGCCAGGTCGACATCCAGCATTCCGGTGATCGCGCACTGCTCCCCGGTAATGGATGACAGCGCAAAGCCCTTGTACTGAGCCTCCTCCATCACTGGCCGTGCAGGTTGCGCAGTACAGCTTGAAAGCATGACAGTGGCCATAATTAGGCATTGATAGTTTTTCATCAGGTCATGTCAGGTCTAATAAAGTTGATGAGCCATGCATTACAATCGGCCTCGTCAAATCCGCGCTCAAGGCACTGCACGCTCGGCCACGATACTGATGACGCGTAGGCTTCCTATCACGCCTACCGCGCCCCTTTCCAACTATTACCTGTTAAGGATGATGCCATGATCATTCGCCAGGCCACTAATGTCGACCATCCGCAGCTGCTGGACATTTGGCTGCGCGCTGTGCGCGCTACCCACCATTTCTTGCAGCAAGCCGATATTGAGGCATTGCTTGTTCAACTGCGCGATGTCTACCTGCCTGCTGTCGAATTATGGATCGCGGAAGAGCCCAAGGACGGACCGCTTGGGTTCATTGGGCTTAATGAAAGCCACGTAGAAATGCTGTTTATCGAACCCGATCGGCGAGGTGAAGGCATCGGCCGCGCGCTATTGGATCATGCCCGCGGTTTGCGCGGTCAAATCAGTGTTGATGTGAATGAGCAGAATCCGGAAGCGGTTGGGTTCTATCTGCATTATGGCTTTATCCAAACAGGCCGCTCCCCTCTGGATGGCGAGGGTCGTCCCTTCCCCTTGCTGCACCTGAGCTTGCCTGGCTAGCACTGTTGTCAGGGAGCGCTCTATTTCGCTCGTTGGTCAGGACGAAAAGCTCATCGGACCCCAACTGCTCACCTAGAGAGGCAGAGAAATGATCGACCATCTTGATCACCTCGTTTTGACAACCATCGATGTCGAGGCATGCAAGGATTTCTACACCCGCATCATGGGCATGAAGCTGGAAAACTTCGGTGCTGGGCGCTTGGCTATGCGCTTCGGTGAGCAAAAGATCAACGTGCACGTGCGTGGCCACGAATTCGAACCCAAAGCTCACTTGCCGGTACCGGGCGCACTGGACCTCTGCTTCATCGCCTCGATCAGCCTTGAGGAAGTCGTGGCCCACTTGAAAGCACAACAGTGGCCAATCATTGAAGGCCCCGTTCAACGTACCGGCGCCACAGGACCTATCCGATCCATTTATGTGCGCGACCCGGACCTCAACTTGATAGAGATATCGGAGCGGCTCTAGTCGGTTTCGCAAAGCAGAGCGTGGAAGTCCAGGCAGGCCTGGATTAGTCTCAAGAAATTGAGCAGGCTATCGGGGGCTGCCGGTGGCAGCCCCAAATGATCAGGAAAAGAGCTTGAACGCTACCCAGCTCGTCGCCAGGGCGAACACTGCGCCTGCAGCAGCCGACAGAAAGATGCTGCGCGCTTGGTGTTGCGTGCCCTCACGGACCTCGCTGCCCAGCTGTGCTAGGTTCTCTTTCATCTGCTTGATAACTTGATCATGGCTCATGGTCGTCCTCGCTTGGGATGCCAGGTCACGCCTGTCGCAAGACCCTATGGCGCTAGTGTCGACCGAATTGGCGTAAAGCTCAAGACCGCTCGGCGCAAGCCTGTTTTCTCAGTGGGCAGGCTAGAGCTTTTGAATGAAGGCAGCAGCGGTAACGATGACGGTGACTAGCCCCCCCACCGCGACAAATGGGTAAAACAGCGTCTCGCGCTTCATTTTGTTGGCCTCGGCGATCAATTTTCGCGCCTCGGCAGTGAGCTTGTGAATTTCAGCCTGAAGCTTCTCAAGCTCCAGCTCCTCCTTCTCGGTCATTGGTCGTCCTTCCGTGCCTCGAGCCGCACCCCGTCGTGCGTCCTGCGTGCTGCATTATGTGCGCTTGAGTTAGGTAATGCAGCATGCCGCTGTTTTGCAGTTTGGCAGCTTTTCCGACTTCATGAGATTCCACACGGCGCCTGGGGCAGCCGCCGTCAGCGGCTGCACCTCGCTGCATGACATCCAGATTGACGCACCAGCAATACCCTTTGCTATTCCAGCCGAACAAAGGTGGGCTGTGGATCGGCGAGACAAGTGTTACAATCCGCCAGTTCAAATCAGCGCCCAAGGCGCTGAACATCCGTGACCGCCGGCAGTACGCCCCCCCCACACCTACGCAACCATGTGCTTGATGCCTGGGATGAACCCTGCGTTCATTGCAAATCAGCTCGGCCATAGCGTTGAGATGTTGCTCTCGACCTACGCGAAATGGATCAGCTCCTCCTCGGACTGGAGGGAGCTGGAGAAGCTGCCGCCCCGCGTCACGATTGGCCCATGCGTGGTCCAACCGTGACGCAAGGGGCTAAATACACCTCTGGCCCCCCCCCGCAGGACAAGCACTTGATCTCCACAGCAAACATCACCATGCGCTATGCCATGGGGTTTTGCGGGTGGGAATGTGTCGATTTTGCTGGGCCAAACTCCTCTCACTTCCTCACCGATACTCATGAGTTGGTTCGCGAATTGGTCCGATGGCTTTCATCCGGCCATGATGCCGATCCGGCATAACGCACGTCGTTCCCGGCGTATGCTCCGCTGATTCAAAGTCTGCTATCGACCCACAGCGGACTTTCAGACCGAATCTGCTTGCATCATACATATGGATATTCGTATATTCGGCTTTCCATATGTGATGGTACAGCCATGACTATCCCGCCCGATGTGTTCAAGAACTTATCCGACGAGACCCGTGCTCGCGCCACCTTGCTGATCGCTAGCCTTGGTGAACTCTGTGTCTGCGAACTGATGTGCGCTTTGAATGACAGCCAACCCAAGATAAGTCGCCACCTAGCGCAGCTGCGCAGCAGTGGCATGCTGCTGGACCGTCGACAGGGTCAATGGGTGTACTACCGCCTAAACCCGGATCTTCCCGACTGGGTGCATGAAATGCTGCAGGTAACCTTGCAGGCCAACTCACAGTGGTTGGCAGAAAACTCGCTTCGGCTGCAAAACATGGACGGCCGCCCCGTTCGTGACGCTGCCTGCTGCTGATCAACATCGAGCGAGGCTTTCATGCTGATTGCAATTGCCGTCTTTGTGTTCACCCTAATCTTGGTCATCTGGCAGCCGAAGGGACTTGGGGTTGGCTGGAGTGCCGCACTCGGTGCCCTCATCGCCTTGGCGTCGGGTGCCGTTTCGCTGCACGACATCCCAACCGTGTGGGCGATTGTCTGGAACGCCACCGCCACCTTCATCGCCATCATCATCATCAGCCTGTTGCTGGACGAGGCAGGTTTTTTCGAGTGGGCCGCGTTGTATGTGGCGCGCTGGGCAAACGGCAGCGGCTACCGCCTGTTCGGCTTCTGCGTGCTGCTCGGTGCTGCCGTGTCGGCGCTGTTCGCTAACGATGGTGCGGCGCTGATACTCACGCCCATCGTCATGTCGATGCTTCTCGCGCTGCGTTTTTCTCCTGCCGCGACGCTGGCTTTCGTCATGGCCGCCGGCTTCATCGCCGATACGGCAAGCCTGCCGCTGGTAGTCTCCAACCTGGTGAACATCGTCTCGGCCGACTACTTCAGGCTGGGTTTCAGCGAGTACGCCTCGGTGATGGTGCCGGTGAATTTCGCCAGCGTGGGCGCAACGTTGCTGGTGCTATTCCTGTTCTTCCGCCGTGACATCCCTAAGCAATACACGGTCGGGGCCTTGAAAGTCCCAAGCGAGGCGATTCATGACCGCGCAACCTTCAACGTCGGTGGCTGGGTGCTGGTGGTGCTGTTGATCGGCCTGTTTGCCCTGGAACCACTTGGTATCCCGATCAGTGCGGTAGCCGCAGCCTGTGCGACGATCCTCTTTGCCGTCGCCGCTCGCGGGCACCGCATTTCGACCCGTCGGGTGCTACGCGAAGCGCCTTGGCAGGTGGTGATCTTTTCTCTTGGGATGTACCTAGTGGTCTACGGGCTGAAGAACGCCGGCCTCACCGATATGCTCACTCACTTACTCGACAGACTTGCGCAGCAAGGGCTGTGGGCTGCCGCCATCGGCACTGGGTTGATCGCCGCATTACTGTCCTCTGTCATGAACAACATGCCCAGCGTGCTGGTTGGCGCCCTGTCGATCCAGGCCAGCGAGGCGCAAGGGCTGGTGCGTGAGGCGATGATCTACGCCAACGTCATCGGTTGCGACCTCGGCCCAAAAATCACCCCTATCGGCAGCCTCGCCACGCTGCTCTGGCTGCACGTGCTTGAGCGCAAAGGCGTGCGCATCACCTGGGGTTACTACTTCAAGGTCGGCATCCTGCTGACGCTGCCGGTTCTGTTGATCACTCTTTCGGCCCTGGCATTGCGCCTGAGCCTCTGACATCCGCCACGAAGCGGAGGAGCTCCCATGCGAGTCCTGTTCATGTGCACGGCCAATAGCTGCCGCAGCATCCTTTCCGAGGCAATGTTCAATCACTTGGCGCCTCCCGGATTTGAAGCCGTCAGTTCCGGCAGTTTTCCGAAGGGCCAAGTGTTGCCTCGCACCCTGACCACTTTGCAGCATGCCGGCATCTCAACCGAAGTGCTGAGCAGCAAGGGCAATGACGCGTTCGTGGACTGCCCTCCTGACATCGTCATCACGGTGTGCGACAAGGCAGCAGGTGAAGCTTGCCCGGTGTATTTCGGCCCTGCACTGAAGTCTCACTGGGGGCTGGAGGATCCGTCCGATGTCGTGGCTGACCAGGCATCGGTCGAAGCAGCATTCCGCGCCACGCTGGCTCGCATCGAGTTACGCTGCCGGGCGTTCTTCGCCCTTTCTTTCGGCACCCTTGGCCGCGACGAACTCAAACGCGAGCTGGATCGCATTGGCGCTCTATAACCAGGAGGAAGCATGTCCGATCAACTGCCTAATCTCGATCTCTCGCTGTTTGACCTACCGACAGCGACAACCTCTATCAGCGAGCACAAGCCGCGCATCCTTTTGCTATACGGATCGACCCGCGAGCGCTCCTTCAGCCGCCTACTAGTGGAAGAAGCAGCGCGCCTGCTGGAGCACTTCGGCGCAGAGACGCGCATCTTTAACCCCTCTGGTCTGCCGCTACCTGACGACGTGCCGGTGGAGCATCCCAAGGTGCAGGAGCTGCGTGACCTGGTGCAGTGGTCGGAAGGCCAGGTCTGGTGCTCGCCGGAGCGTCACGGGGCAATGTCCGCCGTGTTCAAAGCCCAAATCGACTGGGTTCCCCTCGCGCTTGGGGCCGTGCGCACCACCCAGGGCAAGACACTGGCAGTAATGCAGGTCTGCGGCGGCTCGCAGTCATTCAACGTAGTCAACCAGCTGCGGGTGTTGGGCCGCTGGATGCGCATGTTCACGATCCCCAACCAGTCGTCGCTCCCAAAGGCCTATCAGGAGTTCGACGATGTGGGCCGCATGAAGCCGTCGGCGTACTACGATCGCGTGGTGGACGTCATGGAAGAACTGGTCAAATTCACCCTGTTGTTACGTGATCGCCAGCAGTTTCTGGTGGATCGGTATTCGGAGCGCAAAGAAAGCGCCCAGCAGCTTTCCGTCCGAGTAAATCAGCGCTCAATCTGAGGCAGACATGTGCATTAAAGTCAGACAAGCCCGGCCCGATGACGCTGCGGCGATCCAGGCCATCTACGCCCCTTTCGTGACGACGGCGGCAGCGAACTGGGCTGCGTCGCTGCGCAGCCGCTGGCCAGCAGCGTCAGCGCTAGCACCACCGGCAGCCGCGACAACTCTTTGATCATGGGCAGTGGCTCTCGCCTCCTCCTGCGCCCGCGCGCCTTGACGTTGCTGCTGACGAGCGTCACGCTCACCGATCACCTCGGCAAGACGGTCGCCGCTATCGCGCTTGGCCGACACTTGGCCAGCCTGCGCCTGCTCTACACTCCGGCCGTGCTCGTAGGCGCCCCAGTGGCTGGCCACCAAGACCACGGCAGCCGCCAAGCCAACCCAGGGGCTCATGCCACGGTCCCGCCCAGCTCTACCCACCGCCCCAGCAGCTTGTCTAGGCGGTGCGGGTTTTGCCCATAGGTGTTCCTGGGGAAGCTCGTCCAGATGTTCGAGCATTTGGCGATCGCTTGCTGAATACTGCCAGCCTTGATGTCATCCAGCGCGCGCCGCCCCCGGATCTGCTGTGGGGCTATGCGATCCTGGTTCTCAGGACGCACGTCCGAAGGACAGTCGCTTTGGGCAAGGTCGAGGAGAGAACGAAGACAGGAAGGGACCGTTTTGTGCTGCTGAACGATCGGGCATTGCGTGCTACCCAGTTCGCCAGGCAATACGCCGATCGCCGCAGGAATGGCAAAGGAACGGTGGCCGTAACGCCGTTTGTTTTCCCGCCTTCCAAGAGCGCCGAGTATGTCAAGCAGACCTCTGACCTGCATAAGCAGTGGGTACAGGTGCTCAGTGAGCTTGGGATTCGACGTCGCCGCCCATATAACTGCCGCCACACGTATGCGACAATATGCTTAATGTCTGGTCTGAATCCCGCATTTATCGCCCAACAGCTGGGTCACAGCGTTCAAATGCTGCTATCCACCTATGCTCGTTGGCTTAACTCAAGCTCCGACTGGAGCGAGCTGGAAAAACTCAAAATTGGTATCAAATCGGTATCAGGTTGAGATCCAGCCCCGTAAGTGACTGATAGGTTAGCCCTTTGATCTCTACCGCCAACATCACCATGCAATTCGGCTCCAAGCCGCTGTTCGAAAACGTTTCGGTCAAATTCAACAACGGCAACCGCTATGGCCTGATCGGCGCCAATGGCTGCGGCAAGTCGACCTTCATGAAGATCCTGGGCGGCGACCTGGAGCCTTCTGGCGGTCAGGTGATGCTCGAGCCAAACACGCGCCTGGGCAAGCTGCGCCAGGACCAGTTCGCCTACGAAGAATTCACCGTGATCGATACCGTGATCATGGGCCACGGGCATCTCTGGAAGGTCAAGGCCGAGCGTGACCGTATCTACTCGCTGCCTGAAATGTCCGAAGAAGACGGCATGGCTGTCGCCGAGCTGGAAACCGAGTTCGCCGAAATGGATGGCTATACCGCCGAGTCGCGCGCAGGCGAATTGCTGTTGGGCCTGGGTATCCCCCTGGAGCAGCATTTCGGCCCCATGAGCGAAGTGGCGCCAGGCTGGAAACTGCGCGTGCTATTGGCCCAGGCGTTGTTCTCCGACCCTGACGTACTGCTGCTCGACGAGCCGACCAACCACCTGGACATCAATACCATCCGCTGGTTGGAAACCGTGCTCACCGCCCGTAACAGCACCATGGTGATCATTTCCCACGACCGCCACTTCCTCAACAGCGTGTGCACCCACATGGCTGACCTGGACTACGGTGAGCTGCGCCTGTTCCCCGGCAACTACGACGAGTACATGACCGCCGCCACCCAGGCCCGCGAGCAGTTGCTGTCGGACAACGCCAAGAAGAAGGCCCAGATCGCCGAACTGCAGACCTTCGTCAGCCGTTTCTCGGCCAATGCTTCCAAGGCCAAGCAAGCTACCTCGCGGGCCAAGCAGATCGACAAGATCCAGCTGGCCGAGGTCAAGCCGTCGAGCCGGGTCAGCCCGTTCATCCGCTTCGAGCAGACCAAGAAACTGCACCGCCAGGCTGTGACGGTCGAAAAAATGGCCAAGGCCTTCGACGACAAGGTGCTGTTCAAGGACCTCGGCTTCACCGTCGAAGCCGGAGAGCGCGTCGCGATCATCGGGCCCAACGGCATCGGCAAGACCACCTTGCTGCGTACGCTCGTGGGCGAGATGACCCCGGACAAGGGCGAAGTCAAATGGACCGACAGCGCGGAAGTGGGCTACTACGCCCAGGACCACGCCCATGATTTCGAAGACGACATGACCCTGTTCGACTGGATGGGCCAGTGGACATCGGGTGAGCAGGTGATCCGCGGCACGCTGGGGCGCATGCTGTTCTCCAACGATGAAATCCTCAAGTCGGTCAAGGTCATCTCCGGTGGCGAACAGGGCCGCATGCTGTTCGGCAAGCTGATTCTGCAAAAGCCCAACGTGTTGGTCATGGACGAACCGACCAACCACCTGGACATGGAATCGATCGAAGCGTTGAACCTGGCACTGGAAAACTATCCAGGCACCTTGCTCTTCGTCAGCCACGACCGTGAATTCGTCTCCTCGCTTGCGACCCGCATCATCGAGCTGTCAGCCGATGGCGTGGTGGACTTCAGCGGCACCTACGACGAATACCTGCGCAGTCAGGGCGTGGTGGCCTGATTCAGCGTAATCGCTGAACGCCTCTGAGGCTGCGGCGCATCGAGCGTCTGCTCGAAGAACGCAGCCGTCTCGCGTTGCAGCGAACGATGGATGTGCCGGCGGTCCACACCCTCGGCATCCTTGCACAGCGCCGGCATGCGCAGGGCCTGCTCGGCGTCGCAATGCGCCATGAATACGAAATGACCGGCCCCTGCCAGCAGGCGGTAGTCAGGTGTGAGGGGTAACTTGCGAGCCAGGGCCTGGGCGTTGCGATCCACCGCCACGAGCTGGTCCTTGTCGCCGCTGTAGATGAGCACCGGCAGGTGCACATCGACCAGGGCGTGGCGTCCGAACAGCAGGCTCAGCGGCGCCATCAGCATCACTGCGCCGACGCGTGAGTCTGCCTGTGGCGAAAGTTCGCTGCGGTCGGCAATCAATACACCGTGGGTTTTGCAGGCATCGTGATCATCCGGTCGCTCGAGGCAATACGCACGCAGGCGATCAAGGTCAGGGCGCGCGCCGGCCAGGATCAAGGCAGTTTCGCCGCCAGCCGAATAGCCAATCAATCCGACTTTCCCGCCATTGAGCCGAGGCCCAAGCAGTGCATCGCTGCGCGCTGCGGTGATAGCGGCGCTGACTTGCAGCGGCCGACCGTACAGATTGCTCAGGGTGCCCAGCCGGCTGGGGTCGCGGGCATTGTCGCCTGGGTGGACCACGGCCACCACTACATACCCTTGCTTGGCCAGTGAGGTTGCCAAATAGTGCAAGGCCAGTGGGCTACCGGTGTTGCCATGCGAGAGCACGAGCAACGGAAAACGCCCTTGGGCCACAGGCGCCTCTTCAGCCACCTCCAGCGCGTAACCGTCGATGTGGCTGGCGCGGGTATGCCCCTTGGCGGGATAGAACGCCAAGGCTTGCATCGGGCGGTTGTCTACCGGGTCGGTCAGGGTCATGTGATGCAGCCCTGCCACCCAGGGCGCAGCATCAGCGGCGCCCATCGGGCCAACGACCATGGCCAGTGCCAGCAAGCAACGAGAAAGGATCATGGGGGCTCTGCGCATCTGCCACTGGATAGCTTGAGCTTAATCGCTGCCCTCCCGTCAAAAATGAAAAACCGATGAAACATCGGCTGCGCCATGGCAGATCCGTTTTGTGTTTGTGCGCGTCATCGAACCCGTGGCATATAGGCAGGTCAATCAGACGTCGTCGATCATTCGCAATCGTGGAGAGCCGAGCATGAGCACACCCGCTTACCAACCCCCGAAGGTATGGCGCAACGAAGCGGCCTCGGGGGGCCACTTCGCCAGTATCAACCGGCCGGTCGCCGGGCCTACCCATGACAAGGACCTGCCAGTGGGCGAGCAACCGCTGCAGCTTTATTCGCTGGCGACACCCAATGGCGTCAAGGTCACCATCGCCCTGGAAGAGCTGCTGGAACTTGGCCATGCCGGCGCTGAATACGATGCCTGGCTGATCAGAATTGGCGAGGGTGACCAGTTCTCCAGCGGATTCGTACAGGTCAACCCCAACTCGAAGATCCCCGCATTGCTTGACCGCAGCGTCGAGCCGCCGGTGCGGGTATTCGAATCAGGCTCCATCCTGCTGTACCTGGCCGAGAAGTTCGATGCCCTGCTCCCGCAAACGGCCGCCGAGCGCACCGAAGCCCTGAACTGGCTGTTCTGGCAAATGGGCGCGGCGCCGTACTTGGGTGGTGGGTTCGGACACTTCTACGTCTATGCCCCTGAAAAGATCGAGTACGCGATCAATCGCTTCACCATGGAAGCCAAGCGCCAGCTGGACGTGCTCGACCGCCGTTTGAGCGAGACCACCTACCTTGCCGGCGGCCATTACAGCATCGCCGACATAGCCGTGTGGTCATGGTACGGCCAGCTGGTGCTGGGCAACCTCTACAACGCTGCTGAGTTTCTCGCGGTTCACGAATACCCCAATGTTCAGCGCTGGGCCCAGGCGATCGCTGCACGGCCCGCCGTGCAGCGGGGCACGCGGGTCAACCGGACCTGGGGAGATGAATCCAGCCAGGTACCGGAGCGGCATTCGGCAGCGGACCTGGACTGAACGGCCCGCTGATGTCGGGCGGCCCTGATTGCGGGGCCGCCCAGGCGTCAACGAAGCGTCCTCGCTCAATGCCCGCATGCATGCACCCGTTTGCCCGTGCGCACACCTGCGCACGCTTTAACCTTCTTGTACACTCCCCGCATTAGCCTAATGCCGTTCACTTAGGGCCGTTTCACGGCCCATCGCGGCACAAGACCGCTCCTACAAAGCGCTGTGAGCCTGTCAACTCAGCCGTCACGCGGTCATTGTAGGAGCGGCCTTGTGCCGCGATGGGCCGCGCAGCGGCCCCAACGATCCTGGATGAACAGCATTACCGCATTAGCCCAACCTGCACTTTCTGGTGAACGCATGATCGAGGTAACCGAGGTTTCCATCGCCGAGCTGCGCAGCGCGCTCGAGTCGGGCCGCACGACGGCGGTCGAACTGGTCAAGGCCTACCTGGCCCGCATAGACGCCTATGATGGCGCCGACACCGACACCGCCCTCAATGCCGTGGTAGTCCGCAATCCTGATGCACTGGCCGAGGCCGAGGCCTCCGACGCCCGCCGGGCCCGTGGAGAGGTGCTCGGGCCATTGGACGGGATACCCTACACCGCCAAGGACAGCTACCTGGTAAAAGGCCTGACCGCAGCGTCCGGCAGCCCGGCCTTTAAGCATCTGGTAGCCCAGCGCGACGCCTTCACCATCGAACGGCTGCGCGGGGCCGGGGCCATCTGCCTGGGCAAGACCAACATGCCACCCATGGCCAACGGTGGCATGCAGCGCGGCGTCTATGGCCGCGCCGAGAGCCCCTACAATGCGGCATACCTGACCGCGCCCTTCGCTTCAGGCTCTTCCAACGGTGCCGGTACCGCGACAGCTGCGAGCTTCAGCGCCTTCGGCCTGGCTGAGGAAACCTGGTCCAGCGGCCGCGGCCCTGCGTCGAACAATGGCCTGTGCGCCTACACACCCTCACGCGGGGTCATTTCGGTAAGGGGTAACTGGCCCCTCACGCCGACGATGGATGTGGTCGTGCCATTCGCCCGCACCATGCATGACCTGCTGGAAATTCTCGACGTGGTCGTGGCCGATGACCCTGATACCCGGGGCGACCTGTGGCGGCTGCAGCCTTGGGTGTCGATCCCGAAGCCCTCGCAGGTACGCCCAGCCAGCTACCTCGACCTGGCAGCGGGCACCGCCGCCCTGCAAGGCAAAAAGTTTGGCGTACCGCGCATGTACATCAACGCCGATGAGCATGCGGGCACGTCGGAAAAGCCGGGTATCGGCGGCCCCACTGGCCAGCGTATCCAGGCGCGGGCAAGCGTCATGACGCTCTGGCAGCACGCTCGCCAAGCCTTGGAAAAGGCCGGTGCGCAGGTTGTGGAAGTCGACTTCCCGCTGGTCTCCAACTGCGAAGGCGACCGCCCCGGCGCCCCCACCGTCTACAACCGTGGCATCGTCAGCAAGGCATTCTTGCACGATGAGCTGTGGGAACTCTCCGGCTGGGCGTTCGACGATTTCCTGCGTGCCAACGACGATCCGAATCTCAATCGGCTGGCGGATGTGGACGGCCCGCAAATCTTCCCACACGACCCCGGCACTTTGCCTAACCGTGAGGATGATCTGGCCGCTGGCATGGACGAGTACGTCACCATGGCCAAGCGCGGCCTGAAGACGTGGGATCAGATCGAGACCCTGCCTGACGGCCTGCGTGGCCTTGAACAGACCCGCAAGATCGACCTGGAAGACTGGATGCAAACCCTTGGGCTGGATGCCGTGCTGTTCCCTACTGTGGCCGATGTAGGGCCTGCCGATGCTGATGTGAACCCGGCGTCGGCTGACATTGCCTGGAGCAATGGCGTGTGGGTGGCCAACGGCAACCTGGCCATACGCCACCTGGGCGTGCCCACGGTCACCGTGCCCATGGGCGTGATGAGCGACATTGGTATGCCGGTAGGCCTGACCTTCGCGGGGCGGGCCTACAGTGACAATGCGCTGTTGAGCTATGCCGCAGCGTTCGAAGCCACGGGTTCACGACGGATCATTCCACCACGCACCCCAGCCTTGGGCTGAAAGCACAGGTGAGCGCCAAGCGACTCGCACAAATCAACATTATGTGTAAATATGCACAAAATGTTGATTTGAAGAGTTCGCATGGCCCTGTTGCCCGAAGATGAACGCCGCTTGACCTTGAGCGTGCTCAAAGCCTCTATCGAGGCCTTGGGCAGTGTCGTCACTCACAACACCGAAATTCTGCTTCACGACCTGGACCAGCCCGAGCGGTCCGTCGTGGCCATCGTCAATGGGCACCTTTCTGGCCGGCAGGTGGGCAGTCCTATCCTGGCTGTGCCGGAGCAGGATCAGGGCCTGCAAGCCTTGCTGAAGGCCGCGGCCGATCAGCAAGGCTGTGGGCCCGTTGTGCTGCCCGACTATCCGACCGCCATCAAGGGCCGCACGCTGCGCAGCGCTACCGCGATCTTTCGCGACAGCGCTGGCCACCCCTTCGCCAGCCTTTGCGTCAATACCGATGTCACTGGCCTGGACGCTGCCATGGGCTTTCTACAAAGCTTCGCGCCCATGGGCACCTCGCCCGCAGCCGCAGAGCCCGCCGACATGGAGGCGCTGATGAGCGAGATCATCCAGGCGGCGCTGCATGACACCGGCCAAGGCCGCATGACCCGGCAAGCCAAGATCGAAGCGGTCCGCGTGATGCAGGAACGCGGGCTGTTCATCGTCAAGGGCGGCGTCGAGAAAGCGGCCAACGCCCTCGGCGTGACCCGCTATACCGTCTACAACTACCTCGAACATTTGCGTGGAGCCTCCCAGTGACCTTGCACATCCGTACCCCCCTTATCGAATCACGCCCACTGTCGCTGGCTGCCGATTGCACTGTCTGGCTCAAGCTCGAGGCATTGCAGCCCTGCGGCTCCTTCAAGCTGCGCGGCGTCGCCCACGCCTGTGAGTTCCACCATGCCCGCGGCGCGAAACGGTTCGTGTCTTCCTCAGGCGGCAACGCCGGGCTTGCCGTCGCCTATGTTGGGCGCAAGCTCGGCGTTCCCGTGACCGTGGTCGTGCCCGAGACCACCACCGTGCGTGCCCAGGAATTGCTGCGTCTTGAGCACGCTGAGGTCATCGTCCACGGGCAGTCCTGGCAGGAGGCCAATGCGTTGGCCCTGAGCCTGATGGGTGACGATGCCGCGTTCATTCACCCGTTCGACGACCCTTTGCTGTGGGAAGGCCATGCCAGCCTGGTCGATGAGGTGGCCGAAGCCGGCATCAAGCCCGATGCGGTTGTGCTTTCGGTGGGCGGCGGGGGTTTGCTGAGCGGCGTCGTGCAGGGGCTACAACGTAATGGCTGGGCCGATGTGCCGATCCTGGCCGTGGAAACCCATGGCGCAGCCTCCCTGCATGCCGCCATCGAAGCCGGCGAATTGGTGACCTTGGAGCGGTTGGATACGATTGCCACCACCCTGGGCGCGAAACAGGTAGCCGAACACGCGTTTCGCTGTACCCAGCAACACCCCGTGCAAAGCCTGCTGGTCAGTGACCGGCAGGCCCTGGAGGCGTGCGAGCGCTTTTTGCTGGATCACCGCCTGCTGGTCGAGCCCGCCTGCGCCGCCGCCTTGGCGGTAGCGTATGAGGCCAGCGCGCTGGCAAGCTACCGCAATGTACTGGTGGTCGTGTGCGGGGGCGCCACGGCTACCTTGGCGCAGATCCAGGCATGGCGTGCAGCGCTCGAGGCATGAACCAGCCTGCCGGGAGCGGTCATGAACCGCTCCTTGCATAACCCCGCTGCACTCTGCACGTATAGACACGGCTCATAAAAAAGCCCGTGATACACACGGGCAACTGAGCACCAACGCAATAACCTGTGTTCTCAGCCCTTCTTCAATGCCTGCTCCTTGTGCATGGCCATGTGCCCGGTCTTGTCGCTCTTGACCTCGTACTGTGGCTCCTCTTTTGAGCAATGGCGCTGACGCCCCATGAACTCGACGTCCTTGGTATGCACTTTTTCTACGGTGCCGTGTATGACCCCGGCCTCGGAATTCCAGTGCACCTTGTCACCTTTCTTGAAGGTATTGCTCATCGATTTCTCCTTGTAACCTGCGCGGGAGGATTGAGAGTGTCATCTGTCGTTGTTCTACTGAGCACGCCGAACACAAAAAGATTCAGTCACGGCAACGATGCCCGGACGAAATGCAATTGCACCCTTTCGATCTGCGGCGAGTGAAGGCACAATGCGTGTCCTTTTTTTGGCCGGCCTTGCCGAGGGCCTCTAAATGATCAATACGCCGTACTACCTCATCGACAAGACCAAGCTGCTGAGCAACATGCAGAAGATCGCCTATGTGCGCGAACACTCGGGTGCCAAAGCGCTGCTGGCGCTCAAGTGCTTCGCCACCTGGTCGGTGTTCGACCTGATGCAGCAGTACATGGACGGCACCACGTCGTCTTCGCTGTACGAGCTCAAGCTCGGCCGCCAGAAGTTCGCCGGCGAAACCCACGCCTACAGCGTGGCGTGGGCCGACGACGAGGTCCAGGAGATGCTCGAGAACTGCGACAAGATCATCTTCAACTCCATCGGCCAGCTGCAACGTTTCGCAGAGCAGTCCGAAGGCAAGGTCCGGGGTCTGCGCGTCAACCCACAAGTCAGCAGCTCGGACTATCAGCTGGCCGACCCGGCACGCCCGTTCAGCCGCCTAGGGGAATGGGACCCTGCCAAGATCGAAACCGTGATCGACCAGGTATCGGGGTTCATGTTCCACAACAACTGCGAGAACGGCGACTTCGCCTTGTTCGACCAGATGCTGACCCGCATTGAGAAACGTTTCGGCCACCTGCTGCACAAAGTGAAATGGGTAAGCCTGGGCGGCGGCATCCATTTCACCGGCGAAGGCTATGCGCTGGACGATTTCTGCGCGCGTCTGAAGGCGTTCTCGCAAACCTATGGCGTACAGGTTTACCTGGAGCCAGGTGAAGCCGCGATCACCCAGAGCGCTTCGCTGGAAGTGACTGTGCTGGACACGCTGTACAACGGTAAGCACCTGGCCGTGGTCGACAGCTCGATCGAAGCGCACATGCTCGACCTGCTGATCTACCGCCTCAATGCCAAGATGGCGCCCAACGACGGTGAGCACACCTACATGGTATGCGGCAAATCGTGCCTGGCCGGCGATATTTTCGGTGAATACCAGTTCGAACGCCCACTGGCGATCGGCGACCGCCTGTCCTTCGTGGATGCTGCGGGTTACACCATGGTCAAGAAAAACTGGTTCAACGGTTTGAAGATGCCATCCATCGTGGTCAAGCAACTCGACGGCAGCGTCGAGGTGGTGCGCGAGTTCGGTTTCGAAGACTACGTTTCCAGCCTGTCGTAAGACAGGCCTCGTCTGTAAGGAGCAACAGGTAAATTGAAGAAGAACGTTCTTATCATTGGTGCAGGAGGTGTCGCCAAGGTGGTGGCCCACAAGTGCGCGCAGCATAACGACGAACTGGGTCGTATTGCCATCGCGTCACGGAACATCTCCAAATGCCAGGCCATCATCGACAGCGTCAAGGCCAAGGGTAGCCTCAAGGTACCCGCCGACATCCAGGCCTTTTCGCTCAATGCCCTCGACGTCGAGGCGACCAAGGCATTGATCCGCGAAACCGAATCGCAAATCGTGATCAATGTCGGCTCTGCATTCCTGAATATGTCGGTGCTGCGTGCATGCATCGATACCGGCGCTGCCTACCTGGATACTGCCATCCACGAAGAGCCGGGCAAGATCTGTGAAACCCCGCCATGGTACGGAAACTACGAGTGGAAACACCTCGAAGAGTGCCAGGCCAAGAACATCACGGCCATTCTCGGTGTCGGTTTCGACCCGGGTGTGGTCAACAGCTACGCAAAGCTTGCGCAGCAGCAGTATTTCGACCGCATTGATTCGATCGACATCCTCGACGTCAATGCAGGCTCGCATGGCAAGTACTTTGCCACCAACTTCGACCCGGAAATCAATTTCCGCGAGTTCACCGGGCAGGTGTGGAGCTGGCAGAACAGCCAGTGGACCAGCAACACCATGTTCGAAGTCAAGCGCACCGATGACCTGCCCGTGGTGGGTTCGCAAAACCTGTACCTCACCGGTCACGATGAAGTGCACTCCATCTCCAAGAACCTGAACGTACCCAACGTCCGGTTCTGGATGAGTTTCGGCGAGCACTACATCAATGTGTTCACGGTCCTGAAAAACCTGGGCCTGCTCAGCGAGCAGCCGGTCAAGACCGCAGAAGGCCTGGAAGTGGTACCGCTGAAAGTGGTCAAGGCCGTGCTGCCTGATCCAGCGTCCCTGGCGCCTGGCTACACCGGCAAGACCTGCATCGGTGACCTGGTCAAGGGCACCAAGGACGGGCAACCGCGTGAAGTGTTCATCTACAACGTGGCCGATCACGAAGAGGCGTACGCCGAAACGGACAGCCAGGGCATTTCCTATACCGCTGGCGTACCACCGGTAGCCGCTGCCTTGCTGGTGGCTCGCGGCGAGTGGGATGCCAAGCGCATGGTCAACGTCGAGGAACTGCCTGCCGAGTCGTTCCTCAAGGCGCTGGACGTGATGGGCCTGCCAACCCGTGTGAAGGACGAAAAAGGCGACCGTCCGTGGGACGCTGAAGCCTGATTCACCCAAGAGGGCGCCTTCGAGGCGCCCTCTTCTTTTATCGACCAACCCCACCATGTCTTTCACGATCGCTGAAACCCAGTAGTTGCCCGCGCCATCAACCACTCATCGGATAACCTACGAATTTGCTGGGATATCTCGCCGGGCGGCGTTCAGCACTTGCAATTGACCCTAGCCCTCAATACTGTATGAATATTCAGTACGACAGGTAAGAGTCATGCAACTGATCGCCAAACTGGGCATTCTTGCCGATGCCGCCAAGTACGATGCATCTTGCGCCAGCAGTGGTGCGCCAAAGCGCAGCTCGCGTGGCGGCAACGGTTTGGGCGCTACCAACGGCATGGGCATTTGCCACAGCTACACCCCAGATGGTCGCTGCGTGTCTCTGCTGAAGATTCTGCTTACCAACTTTTGCCTGTACGACTGCCAGTACTGCGTCAACCGACGCTCGAGCAATGTGCCCCGCGCACGGTTCAGCCCTGAAGAAGTGGTGCGTCTGACGCTGGACTTCTACCGGCGCAACTGCATCAGTGGCCTGTTTTTGAGCTCGGGCATCATCCGCTCGGCTGACTACACCATGGAGCAGCTGATCAGGGTCGCGCGGTTGCTGCGCGAAGAACATAACTTCCGTGGCTATATCCATCTCAAGACCATTCCGGACGCCGATCCGCTGTTGATCGAAGAAGCAGGCCGTCTGGCCGATCGCTTGAGCGTCAACATCGAACTGCCTACCGACGACAGCCTCAAGCGCCTGGCACCGGAAAAGCAAGCATCGACCATCCGTCAAGCCATGGGCGTGATTCATCAAGGGCAGCAAGCGGTAGCCAACGAGCCTCGCGCCCCGCGCTTCACCCCTGCCGGTCAAAGTACCCAGGTCATCGTCGGGGCTGACAGTACTGACGACAGCACACTGCTGCGCAATGCCGAATCGCTGTACCAGGGGTACGGCCTCAAACGTGTCTACTACTCAGCCTTCAGCCCCATTCCCGACAGCCCTGGCAGCGTGCCACTGGCCGCCCCGCCTCTGCTGCGTGAACACCGCCTGTACCAAGCCGATTTTCTCTTGCGCGGGTACGGGTACAAGGCCGGCGAGCTGTTGGGACAAACCGGCAACCTGGCGCTGGATATCGATCCCAAATTGGCATGGGCGCTGGCCAATCGCGAAGTGTTCCCGCTGGATGTGAACCGCGCAGAGCCCGCGCTGCTCGCCCGCATTCCAGGCATAGGCCTGCGCAGCGTGCAGCGCCTGGTCGCCTTGCGCCGTGAGCGGCGTATCCGCTATGACGACCTGATCCAGCTGCGTTGCGTGCTCGACAAGGCCCGGCCCTTTATCGTGACCAGCGATTATCGCCCTGCCCAGGCCGACCTTCGCAGCAGCCTGCTGCGTGCCCGCCTGCGTGAACCACAGGCACCGGTTCAAATGGGGCTATGGGGGTGATAGCGCTCGATTGCGATGACCTGTTCGGCGTCTGGCGGGATCAGGCCAGAGCCTTGCTGAGCCATGGCGTCGATCCGTCACAAGTCACCTGGTCCCAAGGGCCCATGACCGACATGCTGGCCGACACCACCACGCTGCCGGCCGGTACGGGCCCGTTTCGGGCGAAGGTGCCGGCGGCCTTGCTCGGTCAACTGGAGGAAGCGGCACGCTATCACGGCGAGCAGCGGTGGAATCTGTTGTACGAAGTGCTGTGGCGGGTCGCTCACGGCGACCGCACTGCGATGCTGGCCGGTGATCGGCTGGGCAGCGAGCTGCATCGACGCATCAAGCAAGTCAGCCGCGAAGCCCATCACCTGCATGCGTTTTTGCGGTTCGTGCCGCTGCCTGAAGCGTTGGTCGAGCACTTGCAATTGGACCTGGTCGCTTTTCACGAACCTGCTCACGACATTCTGCAAAGCGCCAGCCCGCATTTTGCCGACAGGCTGGGGCGGCTGCGGTGGCTGATCGCGACGCCACGCGATGGCATCCGCTATGACGGCCGCCGCTTCGACTATCAGCGGCAATGCCCGGAGCTCTGGCGGCAATGGGCGCAGCACGCAGAAGACCCTGGCGCCGAATTGTGGCGAACATACTACCGCCACACCTTCAACCCCGCCCGCCTGAACCCCAATGCCCTGCGCCTGCACATGCCTGGCCGCTTCTGGCGCCACTTGCCAGAAGGGATGCTTATTCCTCAACTCGAGGGGCTGGCACGCCAAGGCAAGCAGCGGGACGGCCAGGCCTTGGAAGTCGCAGCCCAGGCTGGCAAGCAGATCAACAAGGCCTCGCGGAACAGTTGACTGCCGGAGCCCGAAAAGCGCGCCTGCCACAAACCCCGTGTTGAGCCGTAATGCTGTTCACTTAGGGCCGCTTCGCGACCCATCGCGGCACTAGGCCGCTCCCACCCTGACTGCGTGACGCTTGAGTCAAAGGGCTCACAGGACAGTGTGGAAGCGGCCTTGTGCCGCGATGGGCCGTGAAACGGCTCCAACGATCTTAAGTGAACAGCACTACGTGTTGAGCCGAACGTTCCGCGTGCCCTGCCGTCATAACCTGAGCCGGTGCCGACACGCAAAGAGGACGCGAGATGACCCAACCCGACCCGTCATACGTCAAGTGGCTTGAAGAACGCTCCATGCTGAAGGCATCCCAGGAGCGCGCCAGCCTGTACTCCGGGCAAGCGCGACTGTGGCAACAGCCCTACGCCCTGGCCCAGCCGCGCCGCGCGACAGAAATCGCTTCGGTCTGGCTGACGGTCTACCCCGATGCGATCATTGCGCCCGACGGTTGCTCGGTGCTGGGCGCTTTGGCCCATGAAGCGCTATGGAAGCGCCTGTCAGAAATTGGTATTCAAGGTGTCCACACCGGGCCAATCAAGCGTTCCGGCGGTATCAGCGGGCGCGAGCTTACGCCGAGCGTGGACGGCAACTTCGACCGGATCAGCTTTGACATCGACCCGCTCTACGGTACCGAGCAGGAACTGATACAGATGAGCCGTATGGCCGCCGCCCACAATGCCGTCACCATCGATGACCTGATCCCGTCGCACACCGGCAAAGGCGCCGATTTCCGCCTGGCCGAGCTGGGGCTGGCGCCCTACCCAGGCCTCTACCACATGGTCGAGATCCGTGAAGAGGATTGGGGGCTGCTTCCTGACGTGCCCGAAGGCCGCGATTCGGTCAACCTGCTCCCCGCTCAGTGCGACGAGCTCAAGGCACGCCACTACATCGTCGGTCAGCTACAACGGGTGATCTTCTTCGAGCCGGGCGTCAAGGAGACCGACTGGAGCGCCACGGCGCCGATCACGGGCGTGGATGGCAAGACCCGCCGATGGGTTTACCTGCATTATTTCAAGGACGGTCAACCCTCCCTGAACTGGCTCGACCCGACCTTCACGGCGCAGCAGATGATCATAGGCGATGCCCTGCATGCCCTGGACTGCCTGGGCGCACGTGGTTTGCGCCTGGATGCCAATGGTTTCCTGGGTGTCGAAACACGCGCCAGCGGCACCGCCTGGTCGGAAAGCCACCCCTTGTCGCTGGTCGGTAACCAGTTGATCGGTGGCATGATCCGCAAGGCAGGGGGGTTCAGCTTCCAGGAGCTGAACCTCACCCTCGATGACATCGCCCAGATGTCCAGCGGCGGGGCCGACCTGTCCTACGACTTCATTACCCGACCGGCCTATCAGCACGCGCTACTGACCGGCGATACCGAATTCCTGCGCTTGATGTTCAAGGAAATGCACGCCTTCGGCATCGACCCAGCCTCGCTGATTCATGCGTTGCAAAACCATGATGAGTTGACGGTCGAGCTGGTGCATTTCTGGACCCTGCATGCGCATGACATGTACCTGTACAAGGGCCAGACCTTGCCCGGCAGCATCTTGCGCGAGCATATCCGGGAGGAGATCTACGAGCGCCTGTCCGGTGAGCATGCACCTTACAACCTGCGGTTCGTCACCAATGGCATCTCTTGCACCACGGCCAGCTTGATCACCGCTGCCTTGGGTATCCGGGAGCTTGATGACATCACCTCCGAGCAAGTTGAATCGATTCAGAAGCTGCATCTGCTGCTGGTGATGTACAACGCCATGCAGCCTGGTGTGGTGGCCATATCCGGTTGGGACCTGGTGGGTGCCCTGCCCTTGCCTGCCGAAGCGGTGGCTGAGCGGATGACCGACGGCGACACACGTTGGATCCACCGCGGCGGTTATGATCTGGCAGGTCTGGACCCAGAGGCCCAGGCCTCAGTGCGCGGTATGCCGCGTGCCCGTGCCTTGTACGGCAGCCTTGATGAACAACTCGAGCGCAGTGACTCGTTCGCCAGCAAGGTCAAAAAGCTGCTCGCGGTTCGCCAGGCATATGGCATCGCCACTAGCCGGCAACTGCTGGTGCCCGACGTGACCTCGCCTGGCCTGCTGGTGATGGTGCATGAACTGCCTGCAGGGCGCGGTATCCAGATAACCGCCCTGAACTTCAGCCAGGACGAAATCAGTGAGGAGCTGCAACTGACCGGTTTCACGCCAGGCCCTGTGGTGGACATGATCAACGAAACGGTCGAGGGCGATTTGACCGAGGACGGACGCTTGATGGTTAATCTGGACCCCTATGAGGCGTTGTGCCTGCGCATCGTCAACAGCAGTGGTCACGTCTGAGGTGCGGTGACTTGCATTTGCGGGCGCCTGGGCATAGTTTGCGCAAGTCAACTTACCCGTGCCCAGGAGCAACGCAATGTACACCGGCATCGTCCAGGCCGTCCGCCCTCTGCTTGATGTAGCCCGTCACCCTGGCCACAACCAGTTCACCATCGACCTCACCCCGGCACTGCTCGACGATCTGAAGATCGGTGCCAGTGTCAGCGTTGAAGGGACCTGCCTGTCGGTCACCGAGATCGAAGGCACACACGTTCGCTTCGACGCCATGACGGCAACGCTGGAGCGCACTAACCTGCGTTGTTTGCAGGCCGGCCAAGGAGTGAACATCGAGCGTTCGGCGAAAATGAACGCAGAGGTGGGCGGCCACCTCATGGCTGGCCACATCGCCACCACTGCAGACATCGTAGACATCTCCATCGCTGCCACCGGTGCATACATCAAGTTCCGCATGCCGCCTGAATGGGCCAAGTACGTCTTTGCCCGCGGCTTCATTGGCGTCAATGGCTGCAGCCTCACCGTCGCCGACATCGAGGACAACGTGGTCACTGTCAACCTCATTCCAGAAACCCTGCGCCAGACCACGTTTACCCGTTATCAGGAAGGCGACTTGCTCAATATCGAAGTCGACCACCACACCATGGTGCTGGTCGATGTCGTGGAGCGCACCATTCGCAATACCCTGGCCCGCGAGCAACGGTAGACCCGAGGACTGCACATGCTACCTGCCGCCGCAGCCACACCTAGTTCCAGGCGCCGTCGTGTCCACCGGTTACGAGGCCGCGTAGGGCTCGGTCTGGTGGCCGGCCTGTCGGTACTGGCAGGGATGACCGATGCCATCGGTTTGTTGGCCTTGGGCGATTTCGTCTCGTTCATGAGCGGCAACACCACGCGCCTTGCCGTCGCCATCAACGACGTCGATGGCCCGATGATCCTGCGCCTGGCAGGCGCGCTGCTGGGCTTCGTGGCTGGCAATACCTTGGGTGTGGTGCTGGCGCACAAGTGCCGGCGCCGTGCCTGGCCCGTACTGCTGGTGGTAGCGGTGCTGCTTGGGTTTGCGGGGATGCTGCCAGCGCCGGATACCTCAATACTCTTGTTGGCCGCCACACTGGCGATGGGGATGATCAATGCCGTGGTTGAGCAGGTCAACGGTCTGCCGATTGGCCTGACCTATGTTACCGGTGCCCTTTCGCGATTTGGCCGTGGCCTGGGCCACTGGATGCTGGGCGCTCGCCGCCATGGCTGGCGGGTGCAACTGGTGCCTTGGCTGGGCATGCTGCTGGGAGCAGCATGTGGCGCTTGGTTGCAGAAACACCTAGGGCTGCAGGCTATGGTCGGCAGTTGTGTGCTGACCTGCCTGCTGACCCTGGTGTCGCTGTTCATCCCTCGTGCCTGGCAGCGACGCTACATGCCCCGCTGATCAATCGATACGTGGATGCTGCTGCACCAGCAGCTTGCGCTTGGCTTCCAATTCAGCGATCTGGGTATCGATGTCTTCGATCTTCTGCTCGATATTGTCGTGGTGCTCCTGAAGCAGCTCGCGAGCCTCGTCGATGTCAGACGCTGCTGGCGCCGCGCCACGCAACGGCTTGTTGGCCGTTTCTTTCATGGTCACCCCAGTGATGAAACCAATCACGGCAATCACCATCAGGTAGTAGGCGGGCATGTACAGGTTGCCGGAGCTTTCCACCAGCCAGGCGGCCAGAGTCGGGGTAAGGCCTGCAATCAGCACCGAAATGTTGAAGGCACTGGCCAAGGCGCTGTAGCGGATATGCGTCGGGAACATCGCTGGCAGGGTCGATGCCATCACGCCAATGAAGAAGTTCAGCAGCACGGCCATCAGCAGCAGGCCGGCGAAGATCAAGCCCAGCACACCGCTGTTGATCAGCATGAAGGCAGGAATTGCCGCCGCAAAAAGGCCGACGCTACCCAGGATGATGAAGGGGCGACGGCCGAACTTGTCGCTCAGAAGACCGATTATCGGCTGCACGAACAGCATGCCCACCATGATCGCGATGATGATCAGTACACCATGATCTTCGCTGTAATGCAGGTTGTGGGACAGGTAGCTGGGCATGTAGGTGAGCAGCATGTAGTACGTGACGTTGGTCGCGATCACCACGCCGATGCAGGTGATCAGGCTACGCCAGTGCTTGGTCGCCACTTCCTTGAACGACACCTTCGGCCCGGAAGCCAGGCCTTCACGGTCACCTTGCTCCAGTTTGTCCACATGCTGCTGGAAGGCTGGGGTCTCCTCCAGCGCGTGACGCAAGTACAGACCAATCATACCCAGCGGCAAAGCCAGGAAGAACGGCAGGCGCCAGCCCCATTCAAGGAATTTCTCTTCACCCATCACGGTGGAGATCATCACCACCACGCCGGCGCCCAGGACGAAGCCGGCGATGGAGCCAAAGTCCAACCAGCTGCCCAGGAAACCACGCTTGCGATCAGGTGCATACTCGGCCACGAAGATCGACGCGCCGGTGTACTCACCGCCTACCGAGAAGCCCTGGGCCATCTTGGCCAGCAACAGCAGGATCGGTGCCCATATGCCGATACTGTCATAGGACGGTATCAGGCCAATGGCGAATGTGCTCAAGGACATGATGACGATGGTGGCGGCGAGAATCTTCTGTCGCCCGAAGCGGTCGCCGAGCGCGCCGAAGAACAACCCACCCAGTGGTCGGATCAGGAACGGCACGGAGAAGGTGGCCAGCGCGGCAATCATTTGAACGCTGGGGTCGGCATTGGGGAAGAACACTTTGCCCAGGGCATAGGCGACGAAGCCATAGACGCCGAAGTCGAACCACTCCATCGCGTTGCCCAGCGCAGCGGCGGTAATGGCCTTGCGCATCTTGGCGTCGTCGACGATGGTGATGTCCTTCAGGCCAATCGGCTGAACCCTTTTTTTGCGAGATTTCATTTATTTATCCCTGACGGTGACTGCTCTAAGGGATCAGATACAAAGGGACACTAAATAATTCAGCGCTTAGCGTTTTTTTGTGAAAGCAGGCACAAGGCGGGATGCGAGCCTTGAGGCACTGGGTTGCTGGGGCGGCTGCGCAGCCCCAGCGACCGCGTTTTCAAATACCTTCCAGCGCCAGGTCCATGGCGAAGTAGGTCAGGATCAAGTCGGCGCCCGCACGCTTGATCGCCCCGATGCTCTCGCGCATGACGCGGCCCTCATCGATGGCGCCAGCCAGTCCACCGAACTTGATCATGGCGTACTCGCCGCTGACCTGGTAGGCCGCCAATGGCAGGCGCGAGGCGTTACGGATGTCGGCAATCACGTCCAGATAGGCACCGGCCGGCTTGACCATGAGCACGTCGGCGCCTTCCTGCTCATCGAGCAGTGATTCGCGCACCGCCTCGCGGCGGTTCATGGGGTTCATCTGGTAGCTCTTGCGGTCGCCCTTGAGCGCCGTACCGCCCGCTTCGCGGAAAGGCCCATACAACGAAGAGGCGAACTTGGTGGAATAGGCCATGATCGCCGTGTCATGGAAGCCCGCGCCGTCCAACGCGCTGCGTATCGCCTGAACCTGCCCGTCCATGGCCGCCGAAGGCGCGATGAAATCCGCACCTGCCGCTGCGGCGATCACGGCCTGCTTGCCGAGGTTGGCCAAGGTGGCGTCGTTGTCCACGCCGTGGTCATGCAGCACGCCGCAGTGGCCGTGGCTGGTGTATTCGCAGAAGCAGGTGTCGGACATCACGACCATTTCCGGCACTGCATCCTTGCAGATCCGCGACATGCGAGCGACCAGGCCGTTTTCATTCCAGGTGTCGCTGCCCACGGCGTCCAGGTGGTGGGAGACCCCAAAGGTCATCACCGAACGGATGCCGGCACGGGCGTACCGCTCGATTTCCCGCGCCAACAGCTTCTCGGGAATGCGATTGACGCCAGGCATGCTCTTGATCGGCACGAAGTCATCGATACCCTCCTCCACGAAGATCGGCAGGATCAGATCATCGAGGCGGAACTCGGTCTCCTGAAAGACGCTGCGCAGCGCTTGGCTCTTGCGCAGACGGCGGGGACGGACGGACGGAAAAAGAGTGGACATGACAGCTCCAGAAAGATGAACGGCGTATACCTTAAGCCCGAGCCGCGACACTGGAAAGACCAAATGACGAGATATTGTCTTGCGTCAAAGGCAATGACCGTCGCGCAGGCCGAAACCTGGCCGGCGCGGCCTGATGTATGGGGTGGGCGCACCGGTAGGTTGGCTGTGTCAGCGCAGCCAGGGCGGGGTCGGCTCTTCAGCCTGCGGTTGCCCTTGCTCGGCCTCGGCTCGCGCTTCGCGGCGGCGGGCATCGTCCAGCCGGGCGGCGTCGATCTCGCGCATGACGCCGGCCACGTCCGCTGCCTGCTCATCTTCAGCGAACAACCCCGTGAGTGGGCTGTCGGGGCGCAATTCGCCGGCTTCGTAGAGGGCCCACATTTCCTGCGCGTAACGGGTGGCTTTCAGCTCAGGGGCAAAGCGTCCAAAATAATGCGCCATGTTCGACACATCGCGCTGCAGCATGCTGAACGCATGGTTGTTGGCCGCAGCGTCCACTGCCTGGGGCAAGTCGATGATCACCGGCCCGTCCGGACCCAGGAGTACGTTGAACTCCGAGAGGTCGCCATGGACGAGCCCTGAGCAGAGCATCAGTACGATCTGGCTGATCACGAACCCGTGATAATCCCGCGCCTGGCCCGCCTCGAGGTGAACATCGTTCAGCCGGGGCGCAGCATTGCCATCGGCATCGGTTACCAGCTCCATGAGCAGCACGCCATCCTGGAAGTCGTAGGGCTTGGGTACCCTGACGCCTGCCCCAGCCAGCCGGAACAACGCGGCCACCTCGGCGTTCTGCCAGGCATCCTCGGCTTCCTTGCGCCCGTACTTGCTGCCCTTGGCCATGGCCCGGGCCTGACGGCTGTTACGCACCTTGCGCCCTTCCTGATACTCGGCCGCCTGGCGGAAACTGCGCTTGTTGGCTTCCTTGTACACTTTGGCGCAGCGCACCTGGTTGCCACAGCGCACCACGTACACGGCGGCCTCCTTGCCACTCATCAACGGCCTCAGTACCTCGTCGACCAGGCCATCCTCGATCAGGGGTTCGATTCTCTTGGGTGTCTTCATCAGGCTGTGTTCGGGTCCTGGCTGTGATGCGGCCTATCCTCTCACAGCCGAGTCGCACTTGCTTGCCCATGTGCTGCCCATGCCGATAAACAAGCAAGGCCATGCAACAGGCGCCAGATGAATTATTCTTAAATCGCCTGCTGGCCGTTCTTTGGCACAATCAGGCTTTCATCTGGATGTTCGGGATCCCGCATGCCTCGCGTACTCACCATCGAAGACGACGCCGTCACCGGCCAGGAAATCGTCGCTGAACTCAACAGCCATGGCTTGGACGTTGACTGGGCCGACAATGGTCGCGAGGGCCTGGCCAAGGCTATCGCCGGCGGCTATGACCTGATTACCCTTGATCGCATGCTGCCGGAGGTGGACGGGCTGACCATTGTTACTACTTTACGCAATCTCAAGATCGCCACGCCGATCCTGATGATCAGTGCGCTGTCAGACGTGGATGAACGGGTCCGAGGCCTGCGTGCAGGCGGCGACGACTACCTGACCAAACCGTTCGCCTCGGACGAGATGGCAGCGCGCGTCGAAGTCTTGCTACGCCGTAACAGTGTGCCCATGACGCAGACTCGCCTGCAGGTGGCCGACCTGGAGCTGGACCTCATCACCCATGAAGCCCGACGCGGCGAGCACACGCTCAATTTGCTGCCCACCGAGTACAAACTGCTGGAATACCTGATGCGGCACAGCGGTCAGGTGATTACCCGGATGATGATCTTCGAGGAGGTCTGGGGGTATCACTTCGATCCAGGCACCAACCTCATTGACGTGCACATCGGCCGCCTGCGCAAGAAGATCGACCTGCCTGGCCAGTCGCCGTTGATCCGTACCGTACGGGGCTCCGGTTATGCCATTGCTGAACCCGTCTAAGGGCTGGAGTTCTTCCACGAGCCGGCTGCTGGCGCTCTACAGCTTCCTGTTCGTGGCCTGGAGCAGCATCCTCATGGGGGTGCTGTACTTCGAGGTTTCCAGCTACCTGAACAAACTCACCCGTCATTCGATGCTGCAGCGCCAACACCTGTTCGCGCACATGAGCGGCAAGCAACTGGACGACGCCCTGATTGCGAGCCAAGCCTTCGAAGAACGCAGCTTCGATGCCTATGGCCTGTTCGACGCGCAACTCAACCCGCTGGGCGGCAGCGTACGTGCCCTGCCCACTGGGCTGGCGCTGGACGGCAAGATCCACGAGCTCAAGCGCTGCCTGAACGCCGACGACCCGAACATGCCGCGCCATAGCTGCGATGCGGTGGCGATCAAGGTGCAGGATGGCCGCTGGTTGGTGTTGTTCCGGGACAACGGCTCGTTGTTCGTTGTCACGCGTATCATCCTCGACGCCTTGCTATGGGGCATTTCGTTGACGCTGATCCCGGGGTTTGCAGGTTGGTACCTGCTCAGGCGCCGGCCACTCAAGCGCATCCGCGCGGTACAGGCTCAGGCCGAGTTGATCGTGGCGGGCGACCTTACCCATCGCTTGCCGCTGTCGGCACGGCGCGATGAGTTGGACATGCTGGCGGACATCGTCAACGCCATGCTCGACCGCATCGAGCGCCTGATGCATGAGGTAAAAGGTGTGTGCGACAACATCGCCCATGACCTGCGCACGCCGCTGACGCGGCTGCGCGCCCAGCTGTACCGCATACGCCAGCAAAGCGATGCCGATACCGCCCAGGCCGAGGCACTGGATCAAGCCATTGGTGAAACCGATACGCTGATGGCACGCTTTCGCGGGCTGTTGCGGATCAGCGAGCTGGAAGATCGCCAGCGCCGCGCAGGGTTCACGCAGCTGGACCCACATGACCTGTTGGTGGAACTGCACGATTTCTACCTGCCACTGGCGGAGGACGGTGGCATCCAGTTGACCTTGCACCAACCAGGGCAACTGGCGCCGCTGCATGGCGACCGCGAATTGTTGTTCGAAGCACTGGCCAACCTGGTGGGCAACGCCATCAAGTTTACGCCCGAAGGTGGGCAGGTGCAGATCACAGCTTCCCAAGATGACACTGGCGTGCACCTGGCGGTGGAGGACACGGGACCTGGCATTGCCGAACAGGAGCGTACTGCGGTGCTCAAGCGGTTCTATCGCAGTGACGAGGGGCATCGGCATGCGGGCTTCGGCCTGGGTTTGTCCATCGTGGCGGCGATCGTGGACTTGCATGGGTTTGGGTTGGAGATTGGTGAAAGTCGGTTAGGCGGGGCGAAGTTGGTGTTGCATTGTCCTCTTGCGGGTTTGGTCAAGTAAGCCCATGCAAGGCTGGCAACCTCTGCGGTGGCACCAGGCTGCTCCTTATATCGACCATGACCGCTTTAACCCTGGGAGTTTGCTAACAACCAAGGGCGGAGCGAGGCAATTGACTCCGCCACTCGCTAGAGGCACCCCGCTGTCGTCAACTAGCGGTCAGGTACCCGCCGCTGAGCCTCCAACCCATTCAACAAAGCCTCTACCACCGCGGTGGCCGATTTCAGCCCATAGTCATTACCCAGCAACAGGTCGCAGCAAGTTACACTGGCCAACTCCGTGGCCTTCAGATTGGCGGCATAGGCGCCACGCAACAGCGTGGACAGGTGCACGAGCGCATCTTCAAGATCGACGCCCGGACGTACCGAAAACAAAGGCGGATGGCTACTTTCACAGGTAGAGAATGAGGTGGGCGCGGTTGTGAGACTGGCAGGAGGATCAGGTAACCCTTTTGTCATGGTGTTCTCCTTGATTCATCAGGAGCCGCCACGCAACGTGACCAAACGAATGGGTGGCGACTGTACGCGGGTTGGTCAACCGGGAATCAAGGAAACCGGCGCGCACGGAGGCGCCCCACGCACAGCCGCCATGACACGAGACAGCCGCGCACAAAAAAACGCCGACTGATTCGCTGAGCGGCGCTGATGCGCCTTGATGATTGCGGGTGACCAAACCCGGCTGCTGGATTTACAACAGCCCGCGAAGACTAACCCTCCCACGGTGCTTTCAAGCCAAGTGCCCCGCTTGTAACACTTGTAATAGCCATAGCGTGGCGCCGATAACGCACCCTTGGCGCCTGATTCGCAGCTACAGTGAACGGCTATGAAGCCTCAAGGCTGGTTCCAACCGACGCGGACTCACAGCACCACGGGCCCCGGCGCAAAAATGCACGATGCCCCTGCACAATTGTCGATTGTACGAGGCAAATTCGCATGCCAGGATCCAGCGATCCTCCAGCGAACTCCAGATTTCACATGGAAAATCAATAACAAGCAGGGAGACCGCAATGACAGCGCTTATTCAAACGCCGGTTACCGAACACATCCTGAGCGAAGTTCGCAACCAGATCGGCCACCTGCGTCTCAACCGCCCCGCCGGATTGAACGCCCTGACTTTGGACATGGTGCGCAGCTTGCGCAAGCACCTGGACGCCTGGGCTAACGACCCGAACGTACGCGCCATCGTCTTGCGCGGCGAGGGCCCGAAGGGCTTCTGCGCCGGTGGCGACATCCGCTCGCTGCATGACAGCTACAAAGCCGGCGACGACCTGCACGAGGCTTTCTTCGCCGAAGAATATGCCCTGGACTTGCTGATACACCGCTACCGCAAGCCTATTGTGGTGCTCATGGACGGCTTCACCCTCGGCGGTGGCATGGGCCTGGCACAGGGCTGCGACCTGCGCGTGGTCACCGAGCGCAGCCGCCTGGGCATGCCAGAGGTAGGCATCGGCTATTTCCCCGACGTAGGGGGCAGCTACTTCCTGTCACGCCTGCCGGGCGAGCTGGGGACCTACTTAGGCGTAACCGGTACACAAGTCCAGGCGGCCGATGCCCTGTATTGCGGCCTGGCCAACTGGTATGTGACGAGCGACAAGATCGAGGCCCTTGATCGGGAGCTGGACCAGTTATCCCTGAGTGACAATCCGCTCAAGGACTTGCAGAACCTGTTGGCGCGCCTGGGCACCCAGACGCTGGAAGGTCCGCCACTGGCCGCGCTCCGTCCAGCGATCGATCATTTCTTCGCCTTGCCCGATATCTCAGCCATCGTCGAGCAGTTGCGCGCCGTCAGCATCGGCGATAGCCATGCCTGGGCCGTGGCCACTGCTGATCTGTTGGAAACCCGATCCCCCCTGGCCATGGCCGTGACGTTGCAGATGTTGCGCCGCGGTCGACAGTTAAGCCTGGAAGACTGCTTCGCAATGGAGTTGCATCTGGATCGCCAGTGGTTCCAGCACGGCGACATCATCGAGGGCGTGCGCGCCTTGATCATCGACAAGGACAAGCAACCGCGGTGGAATCCCCCTACCTTGCAGGGCCTGGAGCGCCAGCGGATCGACCAATTCTTCGAAGGCCTTTGAGCCTGGGAGCAGCAGATGCAAGACGTGGAACTGAGCGAAGAGCAGATCATGATCCGCGACATGGCCCGCGACTTCGCCCGCGGCGAGATCGCGCCCCACGCCCAGGCGTGGGAAAAGGCTGGCTGGATTGATGACGCCGTCGTGCGCAGCATGGGTGAACTTGGCTTGCTGGGCATGGTGGTCCCCGAGGACTTCGGCGGCAGCTATACCGACTACGTGGCCTATGCGCTGGCGGTCGAAGAGATTTCAGTCGGGTGTGGCTCCACCGGGGCCTTGATGAGCATCCACAACTCGGTAGGGTGCGGCCCGTTGCTGGCCTACGGTACCCCTGAACAGCAGCAGCACTGGTTGCCGCGGCTGGCCAGTGGCGAGGTGATTGGCTGCTTCTGCCTGACCGAGCCCCAGGCGGGATCCGAAGCCCATAACCTGCGCACGCGCGCCGAACTGGTCGACGGGCAATGGGTGATCAACGGCAGCAAGCAGTTCGTCAGCAATGCCCGTCGCGCCGGGCTGGCCGTCGTGTTCGCCGTGACCGATCCGGAGCTTGGCAAGAAAGGGCTGTCGGCGTTTCTCGTACCTACCGACAACCCCGGCTTCAAGGTCGATCGCACCGAACACAAAATGGGTATTCGCGCCTCCGATACCTGCGCGGTGACGCTCGAGCAATGCCGCATTCCGGCTGCCAACCTGCTGGGCGAGCGCGGCAAAGGCCTGGCGATCGCCTTGTCCAATCTCGAAGGCGGGCGAATCGGCATTGCGGCCCAGGCACTGGGCATCGCCAGGGCTGCCTTCGAAGCAGCGCTGGGCTACGCCCGGGAACGTATTCAGTTCGGCAAGCCAATCCACGAACATCAGAGCATCGCCAACCTGCTGGCCGACATGCAGGTGCAGATCAATGCGGCGCGCTTGCTCATCCTGCACGCCGCGCGCCTGCGCAGCGCTGGCAGACCGTGCCTGTCCGAAGCGTCACAGGCCAAGCTGTTTGCCTCGGAAATGGCCGAGCGGGTGTGCTCGATGGCCATACAGGTCCATGGTGGCTACGGCTACCTTGAGGATTATCCGGTCGAGCGGCATTACCGCGATGCGCGCATCACCCAGATCTATGAAGGGTCGAGCGAAATCCAACGGATGTTGATCGCACGTGAGCTTAAACACTACGCGCTGTAAGGCCCGGCCTTCCTGGCCAGGCTCGGACGGGCGGCGGGGCTTGTGCCCCGCTGCCGTCAGCGGCAATAACGGGGGTCTTCGACCACCTGGGCGTGGGCAGCGAAAATCGGCGGCAGCCGCTCCTTGAGGTAGTCGATCCAGGTTCGGACCTTGGCATCCAGGTAATGCCGTGAGGGGTAAATCGCATACAAGGCATTTTCCCGCAGCCGGTAGTCCGCCAGCACCCGGCACAGGCGCCCTTGCTCCATGGCCAGGCTGGCGGTGTAGAACGGCAACAGGCCGATACCCATGCCCAACTCGCTGGCGACCAGCATGGCGTCCGCCACGTTGGTCATGAAGCTGTCCTGGGGTGCGATGACGCAATCGCCACCTGCCTGCGGGAACACCCAGTCACCCTCGTACAGCGGGTAGGCCATGCGCAGGCAGCGATGCTGGTGCAGGTCGTCGGGCCGTGCAGGTACGCCTTTTTCATGCAGATAACCGGGCGCGGCACAGGCAATGCTGAAAATCGCGCCCAAGGGGACGGCAATCAGCTGTGAGTCCGGCAATGCCTGGTCGACGGTGATGACCACATCATGCCCTTCAGCAAGCGGGTCGGGGTTGCGCTGGGAAAGCGTGAGCTCGATGACCACTTCGGGACAAAGCGCGTTGTAGCCTGCCACCAATGGCATCAACAACAACCCAAGCCCATGGGGACAATGCACACGCAGCCGGCCACGGGGCGTGAGGTGAGCACCACGTGCCTCCCCCACTGCCTCGTCGGTCAATAGCAGTATCTGCCGTGCGCGCTCGAGAAAACGCTCCCCCGCCTCGCTCATGCGCAAGCGTCGGGTGGTGCGGTGCAGCAATCGGGTTTGCAGCTGATTCTCCAGCTCCGCCACGATGCGCGAGACCTGCGCGGCGGAGATGTCCAGCGCGTTGGCCGCCGCGGCGAAGCTGCCGCACTCCACCACCCGGACGAAGGTACGCATGGCCTGCAACATGTCCATGAAAGCTAGTCCTCGAGGTGGGGGCGTTCGGCCAGCAGGCGGGTGATCCAGTCAACCTGTTGTTCGAAGTCGGCGACCTTGGCAGGCGGCACTGCGACGCGGGCCTGGGCGAAATTGGCAAGGGTCTGCTTTTTTTGCCCGAGCATGCGCTGCCACTTCACGTGAAATGCCTGGCCATGGTCCCGCATCAACAGGGGGCCGAAATACAGCTGCTGAGGACTGTAGGCCGCATGACCGGGTTCTGCCACGATGATTTCGTAGTCGAAGCGGTGCTCGCGCAGCACCTCTTCAGCGACGATACGGTAGCCGTTGCTCATCAGCCACTGTCGCACCTGCGGCTCGGCGCCATTGGGTTGCAGTACCAGGCGCTCGACACCCGCCAAACGAGCTCTGCCCGCTTCGAGAATCTCGCACAGGGTCTCGCCGCCCATGCCGCACAGGCTCACGGCCGTGATGCGGTCCTCAGGGACGATGGCCGCCAAACCATCGGCCAGGCGCACGGCGATGCGCGACTCGAGCCCCTGCTTGCCCACGTTGCGCTGAGCGGCCGCATGAGGGGGGCTGGCCACCTCCCCGGCCACTGCGTACTCGATGCGCTCGCGGAGCATCAACGCTACGGGCAAGTAGCCATGATCAGAACCAATATCAGCCAGACGCGCGCCCTGGGGCACATGGGTGGCCACACGCTCCAGGCGCATGGACAAGGTGTGTTCGTTCACGGTAAGCCTCTCTGCAATGGCGGCGATTCTGACCGTGAATGCCGCGCTTTGCAAAAAACCGGCCTCTCGACCGGCGCAGGCCGCTCGCGTAGGCTTGAGGCTTTTCCACCGTGCAAGGCAGACCCCATGGCACATGCTGATATCGTCTACACCCCAGACAGCGACCCAGAATCCATTTCCTCCGATGTCGCCGAATACAACGGGATGCTGGTAACCACTCAGGTCCCGGTGCACCCTGACGGTAGCCTCGCGTTGGGAGATATCGTCGAGCAAAGCGAATGCACGCTGCAGGCCTTGAAGGATGCTCTGGAGAAAGCCGGCAGCGGTATGGACCGGGTGCTGCACCTGACCATCTACCTGACCGACATGGCCGACCGCGCCGCCTTCAACCAGGTGTACCAGCGTTTCTTCGCCAAACCCGGGCCAGTGCGCGCCGCCGTAGGCGTGGCGGCGCTCGCGTTCGAGGGCATGCGCGTGGAAGTGACGGCGATGGCGGCCAAAGGCTGACTGAACAGGACCGGAGGCCGTTGCGGGCCTTGACTGGCATGATCCAGACCTGCGCCCGCTGTTTTCAAGGCCAGAACCTTGGGCATGCGGCCTGGGCGTGGGACCGGCTGCGATAGGCTGCGCAGCCGCCCCGGCCATCCGGCCAGCACAGCCTGAGGGTGTCGCCCAGCACAATCGTCGGTACAATGCCCGGCTATACCGTGACAGCCGAAACCATAACGACATGTCCCTTCCCAAGCATCACCTGGAACTGCTCAGCCCTGCCCGCGACGTGGCCATTGCCCGCGAGGCTATCCTGCATGGCGCCGATGCCATCTATATCGGCGGCCCTAGCTTTGGCGCACGCCATAATGCCTGCAACGAGGTGGGCGATATCGCCGCGCTGGTCGAGTTCGCCCATCGCTACCATGCGCGCGTGTTCACCACCATCAATACCATCTTGCACGACAACGAGCTGGAGCCGGCGCGCGCGCTGATTCACCAGCTGTACGACGCTGGCGTCGATGCGCTGATCGTGCAGGACCTGGGGGTCATGGAGCTCGACATCCCACCCATTGAGCTGCATGCCAGTACCCAGACCGACATTCGTACCCTGGAGCGGGCCAAGTTTCTCGACCAGGCTGGCTTTTCTCAGCTGGTACTTGCACGCGAGCTGAACCTGCAGCAAATCCGGGCCATCGCAGCCGAAACGGACGCCGCCATCGAGTTCTTCATCCATGGCGCGTTGTGCGTGGCGTTCTCCGGGCAATGCAACATCTCCCACGCCCAGACCGGTCGCAGCGCCAACCGGGGCGACTGCTCCCAGGCGTGCCGTCTGCCCTACACGCTCAAGGACGACCAAGGCCGGGTGGTGGCGTTCGAAAAGCACCTGCTGTCGATGAAGGACAACAACCAGACCGCCAATCTGCGCGACCTGGTCGATGCCGGTGTGCGCTCGTTCAAGATCGAAGGGCGCTACAAGGACATGGGCTACGTGAAGAACATCACGGCCCATTACCGCAAGGAGCTCGACGCCATCCTGGAAGACCGTCCTGGCTTGGCCCGCGCCTCGAGCGGTCGTACCGCACACTTCTTCGTACCGGACCCGGACAAGACGTTCCACCGCGGCAGCACCGATTACTTCGTGACTGACCGCAAGGTCGATATCGGCGCTTTCGACTCCCCTACCTTCACCGGCCTGCCAGTGGGTGTGGTGGAGAAAGTTGGCAAGCGCGACCTGCAGGTCGTCACCGACGTGCCGTTGACCAACGGGGATGGCCTCAATGTGCTGGTCAAGCGTGAAGTGGTAGGTTTCAGGGCCAACATTGCCGAGGCACGCGGCGAATTCGAAGAAGACGGCCAAAAGCGCTTCCGCTACCGGGTGGAATCGAACGAGATGCCTGCCGGGCTGCACAAGCTAAGGCCAAACCATCCGCTTTCGCGTAACCTGGACCACAATTGGCAGCAGGCCCTGCAGCGTACGTCGGCCGAACGCCGCATCGGTGTAAGCTGGCAGGCGGTGCTGCGCCAGGAGCGCTTGACCCTGAACGTGACCAGCGAGGAAGGCGTGCAAGTGCAGGTCGCCCTGGATGGCCCATTCGGCCCGGCGAACAAGCCCGAGCAGGCGCTGGACCAACTGCACGACCTGCTTGGCCAGCTCGGCACCACGCTCTACCACGCCGACAGCATCGAACTGGACGCCCCGCAGGCGTTCTTCATTCCCAATTCGCAGCTCAAGGCCCTGCGCCGGCAGGCCATCGAGACGCTGACCGAGCAACGCATACAGGCGCACCCCCACGGCCGGCGCAAGCCGGAAACCTCGCCACCACCGGTCTATCCCGAGTCGCACCTGTCGTTCCTGGCCAACGTCTACAATCAGAAAGCCCGGGATTTCTACCACCGTCATGGTGTGCAGTTGATCGACGCGGCCTATGAAGCCCACGAAGAACACGGTGAGGTGCCGGTGATGATCACCAAGCACTGCCTGCGCTTCTCCTTCAACCTGTGCCCCAAGCAGGCCAAAGGGGTGACCGGGGTGCGTACCAAGGTGGCGCCGATGCAGCTGGTCCAAGGGGATGAAGTACTGACCCTGAAGTTCGACTGCAAACCCTGCGAGATGCACGTGATCGGCAAGATGAAGAACCACATCATCGACCTGCCCACCCCTGGCAGCGCCGTGGCCCAGGTCGTAGGCCACATCAGCCCGGAAGACCTGCTCAAGACCATCGTCCGCGCGCCTCACTGAGGCGCGTTTCAGCGTATCTGGTGCTTGTGCAACAAACGGTAGAAGGTCGGCCGCGAGATGCCCAGCACCTTGGCTGCAACGCTGAGGTTGTCGCTGTGACGGTCCAGCACATCGCACAACGCCTGGCGCTCGGCCTTGTGCTTGTACTCCTCCAGCGTGCCCAGCGGCGGCTGTTGTGCAAACGGCTGCAAACCCAGGTCCTTGGCCTCGATCTGGCGCCCTTCGGCAAGCACCAGCCCACGCCGCACCCGATTGGCCAGCTCACGCACGTTACCCGGCCAATCGTGCCGGCCCATGGCCATCAGCGCGTGCTCACTGAAAGAGCGTGGCCGCCTGCCGGTTTCCAGGCTGTAGAAATGGGCAAAATGATTGGCCAGCATCGACAGATCGCCATGGCGGTCACGTAACGGGGCGGTGACCACCTGCAGGACGTTTAAACGGTAGTACAGGTCTTCCCGGAAGCGGCCCTGCTCGATGGCCTTTTCCAAATCGACGTGGGTGGCGGCCAACACCCGTACATCCACCGGTACTGGCTGGCTGCCTCCCACTCGCTCGATGTGCTTTTCCTGGAGAAAGCGCAGCAGATTGGCCTGCAGTTCCAGTGGCAGGTCGCCGATTTCATCGAGAAACAGCGTGCCGCCGTTAGCGGCTTCGATGCGACCGATCTTGCGTTGGTGGGCGCCTGTGAACGCGCCCTTTTCGTGCCCGAACAGTTCGGACTGAATCAGGTGCTCGGGAATGGCCCCGCAGTTGATCGCCACGAAAGGCTGCCCGCTGCGCTGGGACTGGCGGTGCAGCGTACGCGCCACCAGTTCCTTCCCCGTGCCGCTTTCACCGCGTATCAGCACAGGCGACTCGGTCGGTGCCAGCTTACCCAGCAGCTTGCGCAATTCTCGAATCGGCCGGCTCTCACCCAGTAGCTCATCCTGGGTGTCGAATGCCTTGACCGTGCCCTTGCCACGCAGCCGCGCCATGCCGAAGGCCCGGCCCAGAGTGACCTGCACCCGCGATTCGTCGAAGGGTAATGTATGGAAATCAAAGAACCATTCACAGACGAAATCGCCGACGGCCGGGCAGCGCAGTTGTTCGGCACTCAGCACCGCAATCCACTCGGTGTTGCTGCGCTTGATCATGTCCTTGACCACGTCAGGGTGCTTGAGGTGCGCTTCATCCAGGCGCAGTACACCTACATCGCAACGATGCTCCAGCGCCTGCGCCAAAGCGCAGCTGGCGACCTCCCACCCGGCCTGAACCAAGCCTGGCGTCAGGCGGTGGCAATCGTCACAAGGATCGACGATGAGCAGGCGGCGTTGCACTGCGGTTTGTTGCATGACCGATCCTTGGCGCCAAGTATTGGTTTCTTGAAATAAAACAGTAAGTTGTGGCGCCCGAATAACAGTAGCAATTAAGTTGACGGTGCCTATGACCGTCTGTCTGCCAACACTGCTTTTCCTAATTTCGCCAGGGAATTTTCGATGGTTAACGTCCTCACATGGGGCGCGTTGAAACAAAAATGAATAATCGTTGATTATTTTGCTGCACCCATGTGACTTAATGCCGACTATCGAGCATCAGTACACATAACCCCGCGCTGCATTTCGCGATACATGAGGCGACCTTGAAGCAACGCGGACGTCACTTGAATGTTTGGGACCACAGAGAGACCGAACCATGAATGCCCCGCTCCGTGTCAACGAAGCACTGCTGATCGCCGACCACGCCTTCGAACCCTTCCACTGCGTGGCCTGGGACGCCCCCAACGGCACTGGCGACCTGAGCCTGGCGGTCATCGACCGTACCAGCACCCGCATCGGCAGCAAACAGGTAAACTCGCAAACTTATTCCGACAAAGCTCAGTGGCTTAACCTGATTGAGGAAGTACGCGCAGAACTTTGTGAAAAAGGCTACCACCTGCAGCCGTGGTCGATGCCCAAGTAAATGAACAGCGTTGACATGTGCGTGCTCTGCCACGCACATGTACTTGCGGCCCTGCATATTTCATCCTGCTAACGTGCGACTTGTTGCCGCACCCCGCCGTTATCACTTCATCGCTTCGAAACTAAGCAGGTGTTGATAGTCTGCTGCCAGTTGCTGCGCCAGCCGGCGAGCACGGCCCAGCCGGACCGGGGCCAGCTCCATGTCAACCAGCAAGGTGGGGCACGGCAAGGGCTCGACAGGGTCCCATTGCTGCAGACGACCGTCCGTAAACACCAGGCAGCGTACTTCCTCGTTCGGATAGGCCTTGCGCCGATTGCCCAGCCACTGCCTGGCTTGCTCCAGCGCCGGCAGCAACGGAGTGCCCCCTCCCGCCCCAAGCGCCTGTAACCAAGGTTGCAGCGCGGCCGAAGCCTTGAGCCCATGGCGCTGCCATTGCGGTGCACTGCCACTTGCCGTCAACAAAGCCAGCCGTGCGCGCTGGCGGTAGGCATGGTCGAACAATGTCGCCAACAGCCCTTTGGTGTGCGCGAGCGCCTGATGGCGACGCGTCGAGGCGGAGGCGTCGACGATGATCAGCCATAACTGAGCCGGTGCGCCTCTGCGGGTGTGCCAGCACAAGTCGTCGCGGTGCCGAGGCCGGCCCTTCAACAGGCTCGGCAGCCAGGCGACCTGGCCAGCACTGGCAGCCTGGGCCCGACCGCGGCTTGCACCTGCGCGCGCACCCTTGCCTGCTTGCGCACCCGTCGTCTTGGCCGGCTGACGGATGCTCAGGGCTTTTTTGCCCAGCTCGGCACCTCACGCCTTGGCCCGCTTGCCACAGGCTGTGGGGCCAAAGCACCCCAATCCCCCTGCCCGCCTTTCTCGGCCGAGCTGCTGCCGGTCTGTGCCTGGGGCTGTTCGGGGGCTGCGGGCGGTGTAGCCTGGGCAGGCGACTGCCTACGATGGCGCAAGGCGAAATCTTCCACCGCGTCGATGTCAGACACCTCGATGGCCGCCGCCCCGCGCCATGCGCAGTGAGCGCGGGCGGCGCGCAACCACACCAGGTCTGCCCGCAGCCCATCCACTCCGGCGGCGTAACAGCGCTCGGTGATACTGGCCAAGGTCCGGTCATCCAGCGCGATGTCGTCCAGCGCCTGGCGCGCTGCATGACAGCGCTTGCGCAAGCCCTCCTGGGCCGATGCCCACTCGGCGCGGAACGCCAGGGGGTCATGGTCGAAGGCCAGCCGACGCCGGATGATCTGTTGCCGTGCATCAGGTGCGGGTAGACCGTCGAGCGCCACATTCAGACCGAAGCGGTCGAGCAGTTGGGGACGCAACTCGCCCTCTTCGGGGTTCATGGTGCCGATCAAGACGAAGCGCGCATCGTGACGATGGGAGATGCCGTCGCGTTCGATACGGTTGGTGCCACTGGCGGCGACATCGAGCAGCAAGTCAACCAAGGTGTCCGGCAGCAGGTTGACTTCATCCACATAAAGTACGCCGCCATTGGCCTGAGCCAGCACACCGGGGGAGAACTGCGCCTTGCCTTGCCCGAGTGCCGCATCCAGGTCGAGTGTGCCCACCAGGCGCTCTTCACTGGCGCCCAGCGGCAAGGTCACGAAAGGCCCATCGCCCAGCAGGTCAGCCAAGCCGCGGGCCAGGGTGCTCTTGGCCATGCCGCGCGGACCTTCGATGAGCACCCCGCCGATCCTGGGGTCGATGGCCGTCAGGCACAGCGCCAACTTCAAGTCGTCGGCCCCCACCACGGCGGCCAGGGGAAATTGTGCAGCGTCGTTCATTTCAAGCCTGTTCCTCGCCATCGAGCAGCTGTTCTTCCAGGGCATCGCGGTACTCGCCGGGGGACTGCCAGAGGCCGCGTTGCTGCGCCTCGATCAGCCGTTCGGTGAGGTCGCGCAGCGCCTGCGGGTTGTGCTCGCGCATGAATTCGCGGGTCGCCGGGTCCAGCACATAGGCATCGGCCAGCGACTGGTAATGATGATCGTCGATCAGGTGCGTCGTGGCGTCGAAGGCGAACAGGTTGTCGACCGTCGCCGCCATCTCGAACGCCCCTTTGTAGCCGTGGCGTTTGACGCCGTCGATCCACTTGGGGTTCAGCGCACGCGCGCGGATCACGCGGTTGAGCTCTTCCTTCAACGTGCGGATGCGCGGTCGGTCCACCTGGCTGTGATCACCGTGGTAGCTGGCCACGGACGCGCCTGCCAGCGTTTCAGTGGCCGCCAGCATGCCGCCCTGGAACTGGTAGTAGTCGTTGGAGTCGAGCACGTCATGTTCGTGATTGTCCTGGTTTTGCAGCACCGCCTGCACCTTGCTCAGGCGCTCGACGAACTGTGCCCTGGCCGGCGTGCCCTCGTCCTGCCCGCCATAGGCGTAGCTGCCATGGTTCAGGTAGACCTCGGCCAGGTCTTCACGGGTTTGCCACAGGCGCCCATCGATCGCATTCTGAACGCCAGCCCCGTAGGCACCTGGCTTGGCGCCAAAGACACGCCAACCGGCCTGGCGAGCCGCCTGCTCAGCGTCTACACCCTGCTGCTGCAAAGTCGTACGCTCGCTGCGCACGCGCGCAGCCAACGGGTTCAGATCATCGGGTTCATCAAGACCGGCCACGGCCTGAACGGCAGCATCGAACAGGCGGATGAGGCTGCCAAAGGCGTCCCGGAAGAAACCCGACACCCGCAGCGTCACGTCCACCCGCGGGCGGTCCAGCAGGCTCAGGGGCAGTATCTCGAAATCGTCGACCCGCTGGCTGCCGGTGGCCCAAACGGGCCGCACACCCATCAGTGCCATGGCCTGGGCAATGTCGTCACCACCGGTGCGCATGGTCGCGGTCCCCCACACCGACAGCCCGAGCTGGCGCAAGTGGTCGCCATGGTCTTGCAAATGACGCTCGAGTATCAGGTTGGCCGACGCGAAGCCTAGCCGCCACGCTGTGGTGGTCGGCAAGTTGCGCACATCGACGGTGTAGAAATTGCGGCCTGTGGGCAGTACGTCAAGCCGACCACGGCTGGGCGCGCCACTAGGCCCTGCAGGCACGAAGCGCCCAGCGAGCGCTGCAAGCAGCCCGTTCATCTCGGCGGCGCCACAGGCGTCCAGGCTCGGCGCCACGGTATCGCGCAGGTGATCGACAACGGCCTGAACGGGCTGGCCAAGTTCCGCCTCCAGCGCTGGCAGCGTGCCGTCGAGCGCACCCTCGATAACCTGCAATGCCAGCAGTTCGAGGCGCTCGCGGGTATCGCCAGCCGTACGCCAGGCCTGGTCGCTGATGTTCAGCAGTAGCGTGGGCCGTGGGCCTTGCCAGGGTTGCCCCAGGTCACAGTCCAGCGGATCGAAGCCAGGGACCAGTGCCTTGGCCAGCGCGCGCAACACACTCGCATTGCCGCCACGCCCATCGCCCCGCTCAACCCGCAGCAGTGCCAGCAGCGTGTCCAGGCGCAACCGACCCTCGGGCGACTGGCCGAATACATGCAAGCCATCGCGGATCTGCGATTCCTTGAGGTCGCACAGGTAGGTGTCAAGGCGTGGCAACCAGACGGTTGCATCGTCAAGCTGCCCTTCGAGTTGCAATTCCCGGTCGATGTGGTGGGTCCTGACCAGTTCGAGGATGTCGCGTTGCAACTCACGGGCGCGGCGCGGGTCGAGCAGTTGTGCTTCGTAGAATTCGTCGGCCAATTGCTCCAGGTGGCGTAGCGGGCCGTAGGTCTCGGCGCGGGTCAGCGGCGGCATCAGGTGATCGATGATCACGGCTTGCGTGCGTCGCTTGGCCTGCGCGCCCTCACCTGGGTCGTTGACGATGAACGGATAGATGTTGGGCAGCGGCCCGAGCAGCGCATCCGGCCAGCACGTATCGGACAGCCCTACCCCCTTGCCCGGGAGCCATTCCAGGTTGCCGTGCTTGCCGACATGGATGACAGCGTCGGCCGCATACACATGCCTCAGCCAGAAATAGAACGCCAGGTAGCCATGGGGTGGCACCAGGTCCGGATCGTGATAAACGGCGCTGGGGTCTACCTGATAGCCGCGAGCAGGCTGGATGCCGACGAAGGTCATCCCCATGCGCACCCCTGCCACCATCAAACGGCCCTGGCGGAACATCGGGTCCTGCTCCGGTAGCCCCCAGCGCTCCAGTACCGCCTGGCGGTTGGCGTCCGGCAGGCGGTCGAATGCCGCCTGGTAATCGACCAGGCTCATGCTCTGGGCACAGGGCCGCTGGTCGATCTGGTCGAGGTCGTTGGTCACACCGCCCAGCAATTGATGGATCAACTGGGTACCGCTCTCGGGCAGCTCGCTGACCGGATAGCCTTCAGTGCGCAGCGCACGCAAGATATTGAGCGCCGCAGCCGGCGTGTCCAGGCCCACGCCATTGCCGATGCGCCCATCGCGCGTGGGGTAGTTTGCCAGGATCAACGCCACGCGCTTGTGCGCATTGGGCTGGCGCGCCAGGGTCACCCAGCGCCGTGCCAGCTCGGCCACAAAATCCATGCGCTCGGGGTGGGCGCGGTAGCACACCACATCCGATTGGCTGCGTTCGCTGTGCCAGGCCATGTCCTTGAAGCTGACCGGCCGGGTGATGATGCGGCCGTCCAGTTCCGGTAGCACGATGTGCATGGCCAGGTCACGTGCGCCGAGGCCCTGCTCGCTGGCCTCCCAACCCGGTTGGTTGTCCTGCGCGCAAATGGCCTGCAACACGGGTATGTCTCGTCTTAGGGGGCGCAGGTTAGGACGCTCCGGGCTGGACAGGGCGAAACCCGTGGTGTTGAGCACAACCTCGGCGCCGACCATGTCGAGCCATGCTTCGACCTGTTCCAGGCAGGCGCTTTCCTTCAGGCTGGCCACCGCAATCGGCAACGGGTTCAAACCTGCTGCCTGCAGGCGCTGGCAGAACACATCGATGAAAGCCGTGTTCGCTGCTTGCAGGTGCGAGCGATAGAACAGTATCGGCGCCACCGGATGATCGGCATGCCAGTGCGGGTACCAGTCCTCCAGCGCCCCACTGCCCACCTGAGGGTGGTAAACCGTCGTGCGAAGCAACGCCCGCGGCTCGGCCCAGGGATAGTCACGGTCCAGCCACTGACTGGCAAGGTAGTAGAACAGATTGAGTGCGTTGGCCTTGCCACCCTGGCGAAGGTAGTGCCACAACTGCTCGGCTTGCGCCCCCTGCACGGACCCAAGCCCGGTCAGTTCCGGGTCGGGACGGTCGTCGCCGGGCACCAGAATCACGTGCACGCCGCGCTCGGCGAGCGTAACCAACTGTTCCACACCGTAGCGCCAGTACCCCACGCCGCCGTGCAGCGACACCAGGATGACCTTGGCGTGCTGCAAGACCTGATCGACATAAAGGTCGACCGAAGCGTGGTTCTGCACCTGCATGGGGTTGGCCAGGCGCAAGCTGGGATAGTCGCCGGGCAGCTGCTCGGCGCTGTCGGCGAGCAAGGCCAGGTGCGAATCCCCGCTGCAGAGGATGACCAGTTCGGCTGGCGTCTGGCCGAGGTCGGCAATGCTGTCGTCGGGCACGAAGCCGCCGGGCTGGGTCCGCAGCAGGTGCATGGGTCAGGCGCCCAGAGCGTGGCGCAGACGCGCTTCGAGCTGGGCGGGGTCAAGGTCCTGACCGATCAGCACCAGGCGCGTGACGCGCGGCTCTTCGGCGCGCCAGGCGCGGTCGAAGTGCTTGTCGAAGCGCGTACCTACCCCCTGGATGAGCAAGCGCATCGGCTTGCCAGCGATGGCGGCGAAGCCTTTGACGCGCAGGATGCCGTACTCGACCACCAGTTGGTTGAGCGCCTCGATCAGCACCCGCTCATCGGATTCGGGGAGGTCGATGGAGATGGAATCGAAGGCATCATGGTCATGGTCGTCATGGTCATCGCCGTCGTGATGGGCATCGTGGTGGGTCGGGCGGGCGTCGATGTGCTGCTCGGACTCGGCGCCCAGGCCCAGCAACACCTCCAGCGGCAACTTGCCACTGCTGGCTTCGATGACTTTGACAGCCGCTGGCAGCTCTTCGGCGACCTCGGCACGCACCTTGGCCAGGCCATCGGCATCGATCAGGTCGGCTTTGTTCAACACAACCAGGTCGGCGCTGGCCAGTTGGTCAGCGAACAGCTCGTGCAGGGGGGACTCGTGGTCCAGGTTCGGGTCCAGCTTGCGCTGGGCGTCGACCTGGTCCGGGTAGGCGGCGAAAGTGCCTGCGGCAACGGCGGGGCTGTCGACCACGGTGATCACCGCATCGACGGTGCAGGCGGTGCGGATCTCAGGCCATTGGAAGGCTTGTACCAGCGGCTTGGGCAACGCCAGGCCGCTGGTTTCGATCAGGATATGGTCCAGGTCGCCGCGGCGCGCCACCAGTTCGCGCATCACCGGGAAGAACTCTTCCTGGACGGTGCAGCACAGGCAACCGTTGGCCAGTTCGTACACCCGGCCATTGGCCTCTTCCTCGGTGCAGCCGATGCTGCACTGCTTGAGGATGTCGCCATCAATGCCCAGCTCGCCGAATTCGTTGACGATCACGGCGATGCGCCGACCCTGTGCGTTGTCGAGCATGTGGCGCAACAGGGTAGTCTTGCCCGAGCCCAGGAAGCCGGTGACGATGGTAACGGGGAGCTTGGCCAGTGTTTTCATGTTGCAGTGCCCTTGGCAGAATGGCGCGGGCATGCAGGACGAGCGCCGCCGACCAGACAGGCCAGGCATGTTCGCCACCGGATCACCCCGCCCGGTTTAAAGTCGAAAACGTTGCGAGGCAGGTCTCCTGGCTTGCACCTGCGCCAGGCACGGTCATCAGGACCGGGCTTGGGGGAAGACGCCTTCCCGCGCTTGGCGCAGTGGCAGTGTCGACCCATCAATGGTGCCTACAGTTGCGGGGGCAGCCGCGGCTTGAACCGCGTTCCCGTCTTAGCTCCGGCCTGGCCGGAGAACCTCGAACGGCCAAGGCTACGCAGTGGCTGTCGGGTGGTCAACCGTTGTCGAGGCTGTGGGGAGCCGCACTGCTGCCAGACGGCGACCTTCGTCCCGCCCTCGCCCTCGCCACCCACGAATAAAGTGCAAGGCAGTTACCCTTTCTCTTCATCGCCTGCCCGCTTTACGCGCTGACCATCCTGCTCTACCCTTCCCACTTCCCCTTCATGAGGTATTCGTCCAATGCGCCATTGATGCCGCCGTCTGCTAGACGGCCAGTCTTCACTTTCCGGTCGCCACCGGAAATGTCGCGGCATTTGTGGAGTTGCACATGACGACTACGTCTATCCTGACGCTGGACAGCGTCACCCTGGTCTTGCCAGATGGCAGGCCACTGTTCACCGATCTCACCCAGACCTTCGACACTACCCGGACCGGCCTGGTAGGCCGCAACGGCGTGGGCAAGACCCTGCTTGGCCAACTGCTCGCTGGCCGGCGTTCACCCAGCAGCGGCACGTGCCAGCGCTTGGGCCGTGTCCATCTTGTCGATCAACAGGTGATCGACACCAGCAAGACCGTGGCCGATCTGGCCCAGATGGGGCCCTTGATCGCAGCGCTCGAACGGATCGCACTCGGCAGCGTGGAGGCGGCTGACTTCGACACCGTCGGCGAGCGCTGGGATGCGCCCGAGCGCCTGCGCGCCCAGCTGCACCGCCATGGCCTGGGCCACCTGGACCTGCAACGCCCTGTCCATACCCTGAGCGGCGGGCAGGCCATGGGCGTGGCGCTGATTGGCGCCTGGTTGAGCGAGGCCGACTTTCTCATACTCGATGAACCTACCAACCACCTGGACGACCACGGTCGCACGCAGTGGCTGGCGATGATGCAAACCTGGAACCGCGGCTTGCTCGTGATAAGCCATGACCGTTCTCTACTCGAGCACATGGACTGTATCCTCGAACTGTCAAGCCTGGGCCTGAAAGCCTATGGCGGCAACTTCAGCCACTATCAGGCACGAAAGCGCTGCGAGACCACGCAAGCTGTGCAGCAGTTGGCACACCTCAAGCGCTCCCAGCAGCAGCAAGCCAGAGCCCAGCTACAGCAACGCCAGGCACTGGACAAAGCCCAGGCCCGGGCGGGGCGCAAGGCCAAGGGCGTGAACCAAGCCAAGATCCTGCTCGATCACCAGCAGCAAGGCGGCCAGGCGACGCTTGGCAAGCAGCGCCGACGCCATCGGGCGGCCGGGCAACAGCTGATCGACAGGGTGCGGGACGCTGCGCAAGCGGTCGAAAGAGCCTGCGAAATTACCGTGCACACGCCAACGCTTGAGCCCAATGTCCAGCGGCAGGTGGTACTGCTGCAAGCCTTGCGCCTGCCGCATGGCACACAAGTACCCATCGACCTCAGCCTGCGCCAGGGCCAACGTTGTGCCCTGACGGGCGTCAATGGCAGCGGCAAGAGCACACTGCTGAAAATGATCGCCGGCCAGTTGCCAGCGCCTGCAGGCCACCTCAAGGTCACAGACCAAACGGCGCTGCTCGACCAGCACTGCAGCGTGTTGTCGGCCGACGTAAGCGCGCTGGAACACGTACAACAGGCCAACCCGGCACTGGATCAGAGCCATGTACGCATGCTGCTGGCTCAGCTGGGCCTGGACGCTGCACGTGTCGCGCTGCCCAGCAGCCTACTCAGTGGAGGCGAGCGCATGAAGGCGGCCCTGGCGGCGATCCTGTACCGCAGGCGACCGGTGGAGCTGCTGCTACTGGACGAACCTGGCAACCACCTCGACCTGCCATCGCTCAAGGCCCTGCAAAAGATGCTGGAGCGGTTCACCGGTGCGCTGATGATTGCTTCCCATGACCAGGTGCTGCTCGATGCGCTGAGGCTCGACTGCGCCTTACGCCTTGAAGGGCCGAGCATCAAGTGGTGATAGGACATTTCCGATCCGGCGAAGATGTATTAAGGTGGCGTGTGCGCATATAACAGCAGCCCGAACGTGGGCACTTGCAAGACAACGAGGGTGTCATGAGCAACGAAAGCATTAACTGGGACAAGCTCGGCTTCGACTACATCAAGACCGATAAACGCTATCTGTCTGTCTGGCGCGATGGCGCGTGGGATGAAGGCACCCTGACCGAAGACAACGTGCTGCATATCAGCGAAGGCTCCACGGCCCTGCATTACGGCCAGCAGTGCTTCGAAGGTCTGAAGGCCTACCGTTGCAAGGATGGCTCGATCAACCTGTTCCGCCCTGACCAGAATGCCGCCCGCATGCAGCGCAGCTGTGCGCGCCTGCTCATGCCCCACGTGCCCACCGACGTGTTCATCGAAGCCTGCAAGCAGGTCGTCAAGGCCAACGAGCGCTTCGTGCCCCCCCACGGCAAAGGCGCCCTGTACTTGCGCCCATTCGTCATCGGCACGGGTGACAACATTGGCGTGCGCACTGCGCCGGAGTTCATCTTTTCCGTCTTCGCCATCCCGGTAGGCTCGTACTTCAAAGGCGGCATGAAGCCTCACAACTTCCAGATCTCCAGCTTCGACCGCGCGGCTCCGCAAGGGACCGGCGCTGCCAAGGTGGGTGGTAACTATGCCGCCAGCCTGCAACCAGGCTATGAGGCGAAAAAGGCCAACTTCGCCGATGCCATCTATCTGGACCCGTTGACCCATTCCAAGATCGAGGAAGTAGGTTCGGCCAACTTCTTCGGCATCACGGCCAATAACGAGTTCGTAACGCCCAAGTCGGCTTCGGTGCTGCCGGGTATTACCCGCCTGTCCCTGATGGAGCTGGCGCAGTCTCGCCTGGGCCTGACCGTTATCGAAGGGGATGTGGAAATCAGCCAGCTGGATCGCTTCGTCGAGGCAGGTGCCTGCGGCACTGCGGCGGTGATCACTCCCATCGGCGGCATCGAGTACAACGGCAAGCTGCATGTTTTCCATGACCTGGAGAAGGTCGGCCCCGTTACCCAGAAGCTCTACAACGAATTGACCGGCATTCAGAGCGGCGACATCGAGGCTCCGGCAGGCTGGATCGTCAAAGTGGCCTGATCACTCACACTGCATGATCTCGAAGGCGCGCTCCTCAGGGGGCGCGCCTTTTTTTGCACGTCGAAACAGGCCATTGCGTGCCCGAGCAGGCAACAAGGTTTCCTCCGCGCGCCAGGCCCGGTATCCTTCAAGGCTCTACTGAAAGTCCTTCAGGAAGCCGACCATGATCAGGCCCCTTCTAGTGCTGAGCGCAGCCCTGCTGTTGAGCCCCACGCTCCTGGCCCAGCAGATCAAACGTGAAGTGGGCGACTTTGACTTCACCCTCAGTACGACGCCTACTCGCAGCATGGCCCAGGGGCTTATTTCCCCAGCCGCTACCGGCGCCTTTCACGGCGGCCTGGATTTCAGTCACACCAGTGGTTGGTACGTGGGGCAATACACACCCAGCATGGGCGTGGCGCCAGGGTCCACCCTGCGGGTCGACAACTACGTCGGCTACAAGCATCACTTCGACAGTACCCTGGGTTACGAGATCGGCGTGATCCACTACAGCCAACCCAACATCGCAGGTGCAGAGAGCCATGCACTGTATGGGGGTATTTCCATAATGGGCAGCCGATTCGGCGGGGCCTTGCGAGACAACCCAAGCAACCGGATCGGCACCCTGTATGCCGATTTCGGGCAGGTCCCCCTGCTCAACGCCGACCTGACGGTCAAGCTGGCCCATCATCGGCTCGGCACCCCATTCACGATCGGCGACGGCAGCCAGGTCAACGGTTTCTCCGACTGGTCCATGCAGCTGTCGCGCCCCTGGTTAGGCCTGGACCTGAACCTGATCTACAGCGACTCGAACCTGACCGGTGGCGGCTGCGATGCTTATTCGGGGATCAACACCTATTGCGAGAGCGTGGTAACCCTCAAGGCCCAGCGCAGTTTCTTCTAGGCAAGCCTGCTCACGCTCAGCCTTTGCCGGCCACTGCCACCTCAAGCCTGTGTCGGCGCCCGTGGACGGGGGGCAGTGACAGCGATGGCCACCCCGCCCAGGACAATCGCGCAGGCAGCCATGGCACGTAGCGACAATGCCTCGCCGATCACGAGCATTCCACCCAACGCGGCGATCACCGGCACGCTCAGTTGCAACGTGGCGGCTTGTTGCGCGCTGATGCGCCGCACCACGCTGTACCAGACGGCGTAACCTGCCGCCGATGCCAAAACCCCAGAGCACACTGCAAAGAACACGCCGGCCATCGAGAACCGCAGCTCGGCACCGAGAACCATCAGCGGCGCACACACTGCTAGGAAGGGCACGCTGCGAATGAAGTTGCCCGCCGTGTCGGCCAGCGGCCGAGGTGATCCCTGCCCCAGCAAGGTGTAGATCCCCCACGCTATACCCGCGACTACCATCAGCAAGGCGCTCGTCAGTGTAGGTGCGTGGCTGCCAGGCAGCAGCAACACGATCAGGCCTGAAAAAGCCATCAACATGCCTGACAACGTGCGCAGGCTGATCCGTTCCCCACGCAGCAACGCCATGCCGAACATGGTCAGCTGCACAGCGCCAAACAAGAGCAATGCCCCTACCCCTGCATTCAAATCAAGGTAGGCGACGGAGAACAGAAAGGCGTAGCAAAATAACGCCAAGCCACCTCGCCAACTGCCGGCAGCGCCTGAGCAGGGACTGCGCAGCCGTACCAGCCACCACAGGCACAAGGCGCCGCTGCCCAGGCGCAGCGCGGTGAAGCTGATAGCGTCGACGGCGCCATCCTTGAGCGCCAGCCGGCAAAAAACCGAGTTGGCAGCGAAGGCCATCAAGCTGAACATGGCCGGCCAGAACCAGGCGCTCAGCAACGGCCGTTCGATCGGAGATGAGGTCGTGCTCATGGTGTGGTCACCTCTGAGAACCGCTGTGCTTATCGCGCAGGAAGGCGCAAACCTGAGCAGAGATTTACTACACAGCCAGTCGATGGCGCTACCTACCTTGGGAGGAGACAGGCAGCGCCGCCACGGCATCCACCTCGATGAGCATCCCGTCCAGGGCCAGGCTCGGGACCGGTATGAGCGTACAGGTAGGCTTGAGGGCCTGGCCCCACGCGTGGTCCACAGCTTCCACCCATTGCTGGAGCCGCGCCTGGCTATGGTCGACGATCAGTAGGGTGAGCTTGCAGACATGCTCAAGGCCCGCCCCTTTGCTGGACAAGGCCAGCTCCAGGTTGGCAAGGGCCTGGCGCGCCTGATCGGCGAAAACAGGGGATAGAGCCCCACTGGCCTGCTCCCCACCCTGACCCGCGATGAAAAGCAGCCTGCTCCCTGAACGCACGTCGGCCACATGGGAGTATCCGTTGCCACTGGGGTCATACAGAGATTGAGGGTTGCTCAGTTCAAAAGCGGTGGTGTGCATGGTTTGGACGCTCGGTTCATGGAATGAGCGCCGAGTATCCAACCTCAAGCAAACCTGAGGTCAAGGGCCGGAAGTGGCCCCAGGACATGATTTATGCGGCTACACCCGCGAGGCTGCCAGACGCCCCCGGCGCCTGGCGCGCAATCACTTCTCTTCCAGTACTGCCTTGCCCTTGACTGCACGCGGCCCGCGCCACGCCCAGATCGGCAGGCCAGGGAACGGTGCCCACACGACGAACACAATCCACAGCATCTTGCGCTCGGCGCGCCGATCGCTGCCCATGATGTGCCAGATCGCCCAGATCTCCAGCAAAATCAAGATGATTGCCACGACGAACCAAATCGTTCCGATTTCCATGAGCTTCCTCCCATTGGCACTTACCCTATTGATTCACCGAAGACGCCCAGGGTTCCGTTCGATTTAAACGGCGCCAGCGTCTATCGAACCCGCCTGCCCCAGGCCGACGCCCAGCGCATGCCTGAACACGACCTGCACATTGGCGCCAGCCACCCTGCCGATTGTCTTTCGTAGGGGCACCGGCCACACTTTGGTGCGAAGCCAGGAAGCGGAGTCCAGCGTGTCCACACCCCGTCAGTTCAGCAAAAAGAGCAGCACCAGCAACATGCTGCGATTAAAGACCAGCAGTGCCAGCGTAGAGGCGCCCTATCGGGTCGACTTCGTTTTGCTCGAACACTTCTCCATGGCCAGCTTCACCGTGGCCATGGACGTGCTGGTCACGGCTAATCTTCTGCGCGCGGACAGCTTCCAATTCACGCCCTTGTCGCTTGCCGGTGACCGTGTGCTCAGTGACCTGGGGCTAGAGTTGATCACGACCGAGCTTTCGGCAACCGCCCTCAAGCACTTGGACTTGCTCGTGGTCTGCGGCGGTTTGCGTACGCCGCTCAAATATCCTGAGCTCGACCGCTTGCTTCAGGACTGCGCATCTCACGGCATGGCCTTGGGCGGCCTGTGGAATGGCGCATGGTTTCTTGGCCGCGCCGGAGCGCTGGATGACTACGGCTGCAGCGTTCACCCCGAACAACGTGCCAGCCTCGCCGAGCGCAGCCCGCAGACGCGTATCACGCCCGCAAGCTTCACCCTCGACCGGGACCGACTGAGCGCCGCCAGCCCGAACGGGGCGATGGAATTGATGCTGGGACTGGTACGACGGCTGTACGGTGACGGTCTGGCAGAGGGCGTCGAGGAGATTCTGTCATTCTCGGGCGCTCGCTATCGGCAAGTGGGCCCCGGGGCCAAGAAGTCGATGAGTCTGCACCTGCGCACCATCGTCGAGCTGATGGAAAACAACCTTGAGGAAACCCTCAGCCTGGACCAGTTGGCGGCTTACAGCGGCCGCTCTCGCCGCCAGATAGACCGCCTGTTCCAGGCGCAGCTGGGCACCTCTCCACGGCGCTACTACATGGAACTTCGCATCACCAAAAGTCGCCGCCTGCTGCAGTACTCCGATCTCTCGGTGATGGAGGTGGCGCTGGCGTGCGGCTTCGTCTCGGTGTCGCACTTCAGTAAATGCTACGCCGCCTATTTCGGTTATCCCCCATCGCGCGAGCAGCGCTTGGGGGATTGAACCTGCTCGCGCTTTTGTGGCGTCAGTCTGACGCAGCAGCGGGCTGCTTCGAAGGAGGGGTCAAGTGCAGCACGCGATCCCGCCCGCCTTCTGCAAGCCAATAACCGCCGCTGCCATCGGCCACGATGGACTGCGGCGCCTTGAGAAACGACAGCACGGTCTGGCGAGTCCCATCGGGCTTTATGCGCAGCAGCCGTGCCCGGTGCGTGTTGTCCTCACTGATCCAAAGACCATGCTGGTCACAAAACAGGAATGTGGGGTTCCTGAGGCTATCGAACACCACAGGGTCCTTGCCATCCTTGGACAACGCCCGTATCTGCCCGTCGGCTTTCTCGGTGTACAGCAGCCGGCCATCCCCGCATCGGGTCAACCCTTCAGCTTCGGTCAGGCCCGAACGCAGCACGTCCACCTGGCCGCTGCGCCAGTCATAGCGCAGCAAGCGGCCATCACCCTTGCGGTCTTCGATGGCATAAAGGTGGTTGCCCTCGTTCCAAAGGCCCTGCACCGCAATACCGTCGAAAAGCGGTGTGACGTGGCCATCGACAGCCAGACTCACCGGCGCCAGGCCACCTTCTTGGCTGAAGACCCAGCCACCTCTGGCCGCCACCATGCCGTCGGGCTTGGACAGCTGGTCCACGAGCACTTCGCGCTCACCGTCGGGTGCAATCTTGAGAATACTGCCCCGACCATCGTCCAGCTCCTGGCTTACCAGCAGACTGCCGTCGGCCTGGGGAAGCAGCGACGCAGCCTTGTCCACGTTGCGGTGCGCGACCTCCACCTGCCAACCCGAAGCGGCCTGCACGGGGTAGAAGCTTTGCCAGGCGAAAAATCCGAGCGTTGCCATTACAAGGCCGGTGGTAGCGGTGAGCACGATGCGGGTGATGGGTTTACGCAGAAAGGTGGGCATGGAGAACTCCTTGATTCTGCAAGGAATGCTAGCAAGGGGATGTGAAAAAAATGTCGGAAGCAGACACCTGATTACAAAACAAAAGGATATAAAAATAACTAAAAAGTCTAATAATTAGTAATAAAGAAATTGAAGCAGCGCGGTCAGGTGCTTATGTTCTGGTGCTCCCACTCATCGCATATCAAGGATCGCGCCATGCCCCACTCTCTCTTTTCATCACTACGCCGGCGAGCACTGGGAGCACTACTGGTCTCGCTTGCCGGGGCCCTGCTGATAGCCGCAGCGGCGCAGGCGCAAGAAAACAGCACCCTGCGCATCGGATACCAGAAATTCAACAGCCTCAACATCCTCAAAGGCAGCGGCGCACTGGAAAAAGCCCTTGCCCCGCAAGGGGTGAGGGTCAGCTGGCATGAGTTTGCCGCCGGCCCACAGTTGCTCGAGGCCCTGAGTACCGGTGCCATCGACGTGGGACACGCGGCCGATGCGCCTTCGGTGTTCGCCCAGGCGGCCGGCAAACCCGTGGTCTACCTGGCCGCTGAACAGCCTTATCCGCGTGGGATCGGCCTGGTGGTGCGCCAGCAGGACCCTCTGAACGATGTGCAGGATCTGAAGGGCAAGCGCGTGGCCACTGGCCGGGGATGGAATGCCCAGTACTTGCTGGCCGTCGCCTTGCAACAGGCAGGCCTGAGTTACCAGGACATCATCCCGGCCTACGTCAATAACGCAGCCGACGCGATAGCCGCGCTGCAGTCAGGCAGCGTTCAGGCCGCCACACTGTGGGACCCATTCCTGGCTGCAGCCGAGCGGCAGCCAGGGCTGAAAAACCTGCGTGACGGGACCGGCTTGACCAACAACCGCACCTTCTACCTGTCCACCGCCCGCTTCGCGGACAGCCATAAGGCGTTGCTCAGAATATTCTTCAGCGAACTGGCCAAAGCCAGCCAGTGGGCCAATGACAAACCCGGCGACGTCGCCGCCTTGCTGGCGCCGCAGCTTGGCATCAACGCCGATGTTCTGGAAGTAGCAAGTCAACGACGCAACTACAACGCTGTGCCAGTGACCCCAGAGATCGTTGCCGAACAACAGAAGCTGGCCGACACCTTCCAAGGGCTTGGCCTGATCCCCCGCAAACTGAACGTAGCCGAAGCGGTTTACCCTGCTTCCGTGCTGCCCTGAGGCCAACTCAACATGCCCCGCCCTATACGCTTCAACGCCTTCAGCATGAACGCTGCCAGCCACCAATCGCCTGGCTTGTGGCGCCACCCGCGCAACACCAGCACCGATTTCAACCGCCTGGCTTACTGGACCGACCTGGCCAGGCGACTCGAACGCGGTTTGTTCGACGCACTGTTCATTGCCGATGTCATGGGCATCTATGACGTCTATCAAGGCAGCCCGCACCCGGCCTTGCGCGGCGGCGTCCAGGTGCCGGTGAACGATCCGATGCTGTTGGTCCCCGCCATGGCCGCTGTGACCGAGCACCTGGGCTTCGGGGTCACCTTCTCGCTGACCTACGAGCACCCCTATCCCTTTGCACGGCGCATGTCCACACTCGACCACCTCAGTGACGGGCGCGTGGGCTGGAATATCGTCACCGGCTACCTGGACAGTGCCGCGCGTAACCTGGGGCTCGACCGACAACTGGGGCATGACCTGCGCTATGACTTGGCCGAGGAGTATCTGCAGGTGCTCTACAAACTCTGGGAAAAGAGCTGGGACGACGATGCCCTGGTGCTGGACCGTGAAACGGGCCGCTACGTCGAGCCAACCCGTGTGCACCCCATCGGCCACGCCGGCGCGCACTTCCAGGTACCCGGCATGCACCTCTGCCAGCCATCGCCGCAACGCACACCCGTGCTGTTTCAGGCAGGCGCGTCGGCGCGCGGTCAGCAGTTCGCCGCCAAGCATGCCGAATGCGTGTTCATCAGCGGGCCGACACCCACGGTTCTGCGGCGCTACGCCGATGGCGTGCGTCAGGCCAGCGAAGCGGCGGGACGCGCACGTGACGAGGTGCTGATCTATGCCCAGGCGTTGCTGATCGTCGCGCCCACTCACGAGCAGGCTCAGGCACGCTTTGACCAATACCGCAGTTTCGTCGACATCGAAGCAGCCCTGACACTGCTGTCAGGTTGGACCGGAATCGACCTGGATGGCCTGGACCCTGACGCGCCAATCCAGTACGTGGAAAACGATGCGGGCCGTGCAGCCTTGGCAGCCTTCACGGCGGCGGACCCTAGCCGTCAATGGACCGTGCGCGAGGCGGCGCAATTCATCGGGCTAGGAGGACGCGGCCCCGTCCTGATCGGTACGCCAAGTGAAGTCGCCGACCAGTTGGAGGCGTGGGTCGATCAAACCGGTATCGATGGGTTCAACCTCACGTATGCCGTCCAACCTGACGACCTGGCCCATGTCGTGGAGTTGCTGGTTCCCGAACTGCAGCGCCGTGGCCGCTATCCCCGCGGGTACGTCGATGGCACCTTGCGCCACAAGTTGTTCGGCAAAGGAAACCGGCTAACGGCGCACCATGTCGGCAGCCGCGTGAGCATTCAGCAACCAAATACTGGGTATTCCAACATTTAATTTGTAGATGTTCGGCGCGCCACCCTATCCTGTGCCCACGTCCCCTGCACCGCACCGGCCGGTGCGGCCCACGGCATGGGGATAGAACAACAAGTCGAGAGCATTCATGTCGAACCACGCCTATTTCGCGCCCCACGGCGGCCACCCGGCTCAAACCGAGCTGCTGACCGACCGTGCCATGTTCACCGAAGCCTACGCGGTCATTCCCAAGGGCGTGATGCGTGACATCGTCACCAGTCACTTGCCCTTCTGGGACAAGATGCGCATGTGGGTCATCGCCCGGCCGCTGACAGGGTTCGCCGAAACGTTCTCCCAGTACATCGTCGAGGTGGCGCCCGAAGGCGGGAGCGAACGGCCTGAACTGGACCCCAACGCCGAAGCCGTGCTGTTTATCGTCGAAGGCGAGCTGGACATTACCGTCGAGGGTCAGCACCACACACTGGTGCCAGGGGGTTATGCGTTTCTCGCGCCTGGCGCCGAATGGAGCCTGCGCAACAACAGCCAGGCCAATGTCACCTTCCACTGGCTGCGCAAGCACTACCAGAAGGTCGAAGGGCTGGACGTACCGTCTTCGTTCGTGACCCACCGCGACAACGCTACCGTGATCGAAATGCCAGGCACCGAAGGCCGCTGGAAAACCACCCGCTTCGTCGACATGGCTGACATGCGCCATGACATGCACGTCAATATCGTCACTTTCCAGCCAGGTGGGGTCATACCGTTTGCTGAAACCCATGTCATGGAGCACGGGCTTTATGTGCTGGAAGGCAAGGCGGTCTACCGCCTGAATCAGGACTGGGTCGAAGTCGAGGCCGGTGATTTCATGTGGCTGCGGGCCTTCTGCCCACAGGCCTGCTATGCCGGCGGCCCTGGCAACTTCAGTTACCTGCTGTACAAAGACGTGAACCGTCACGTGCACTTGACGCTCAACCCCAAGCGCTGAGCACAGAAGACTGCTCGCCGGTCTCCAAGGCGCACCCGCCAGGGTGCGCCAAATCGCTGTTACTCAACCACCCCACACGCCATGCGAGCGCCACCGCCACCCAACTTCTCGGGGTGATCGCTGTGGTTATCGCCGCCTGCGTGCACCATCAGTGCGTGGCCTTTGAAGTCTTCAGCCTTCAGGCGCGGTGCCAGTACCGGATACGTCGCCTTGCCATCGGCACCTACATACAGCGCCGGCAGGTCGCCGCGGTGGCCGCTGTCATCGTAAGGGCCTTTATGCGCGTTGGTCGATTGCGGGTCCCAGTGCCCCCCCGCCCCGCCTGCTGGCACGGCTTTGCCCGCATCCTGCGCAGGAGCGCAGGACGGATTCTGGTGCAGGTGGAAGCCGTGCACACCGGGCGGCAGGTCCTTGAGGTCCGGGGTAAGCAGCGTTCCGTACTTGTTCTGCTCGATGCTGATGGTGCCGATCGACTTGCCTGGGCCATCGGGGCCTGCCAGCTTGAGCTCGACGGTCTGGGCGGCTTGGGCCAGGCCGGTAGTGGCCAGCAGCGCAGCGATTACAACTGCTTTCATAAGGTTCTCCATGGCGTGGTGAAGGCGGACGTCATACCCGCGTTGTGCATGGGACTGCATCATCGCGCAGTCATTCCCTTGTGCCACAGCCTGAAACACTTAAAGACTGCCACCGGCCAACAGTTGCTTGAGCACCTCTGCCAGGGCCTTGACCGTCGGATCGGCGGTTGGACGGTGCACGATGACGATCTCATAGCTGTCGATTTCGCCCAGCCCCTGCTCGGCGCCCAGTACGCGATGCTCTGCAGTGGCCGCGCGCGGCGGTAGCAGGCTGATGCCCATGCCATCGGCGACAGCGGCCTGGATGCCGCTCAAGCTCGAACTGGTGAAACTGATGCGCCAGCGCCTGCCACTGCGCTCGATGGCCGTGATCATGTCTTCGCGGTACAAGCCCCGCGGCGGAAAGGTCACCAATGGCACCGGGTCCAGTTCAAAGGCAGGCAGGCGCGCGCTGTCGATCCATTGCAGCCGCTCGGGCCAACAGGCGACCCCTTCGCGGCTGTTGCGCCGTTGTTTGAGCAATACCAGGTCCAGCTCGCCATTGTCGTAGGCCTGGCTCAGGTCCCGGCACAGCCCGCTGGTGACCTCCAGCTTTACCTGCGGATTGAGCCGACTAAATGCCGACAGGGCATGGGTGGTCGATCCACCCACAAAGTCCTCGGGTACACCCAGGCGCACCGTGAAGCCGACCATGGCACCGGCCAAGGCTTCGAGCATCTGATCATTCAGGGCCAGCATATGCCGGGCGTACCCGAGCAGCGTCTGCCCGGCGTCGGTCGGGAGCACGTCGCGGTTGCCACGTACCAGTAGACGGTGCCCTACCATGTCTTCCAGGCGCCGGACTTTCTGGCTGATGGTGGACTGGGTCGAATGCAAGCGCGCGGCAGCCGTGGTGAAACTGCCGCAGTCGGCCACCACGACGATGGCACGCAGAAGGTCCAGGTCGAACAAGGCCCTATTCGATTTAACGTTATGAGACATGCGAGTATTCGACAAATGAATGGGAGGACCGTTTTCTAGCACGCACCTGGGCAGCTCGCAACGCTGGCTTCAATCTCCCAGTGCTACACCTTCACGGCGTGGGTCCGCCCCGCCCAACCAGCCTGTCCCGTCCCGCTGAATGACTTGCAGGCCGCTGGTCATATCCATCGGCGTCACGGTGTGGCCCCACGCCTTGAGCTTGCGAATCAGTGCAGCGCTGGTCAGCCCTGATTCCACCTCGGTTGCACCGTTGCGGCTGCCAAAATTGGGCAGCCCGGCGGCTTGCTGGGGGTCCAGCCGCCAGTCCAGCAACGCGATGAGCGCCTTGTTGACGTAACCGATGATCTGCGAGCCGCCGGGTGAGCCAAGGCTGGCTACCAATTCCCCATGGTCCCGGGAGAACACCAGCGTAGGCGCCATGGCTGACAGGGGCCGCTTGCCCGGTTGAACGCGATTGGCCACTGGCCTGCCCTGCTCCTGGGGCACGAACGAAAAATCGGTCAGCTGGTTATTGAGCAAGAACCCTTTGACCATCAGGTGCGAGCCGAATGCGCCCTCCACCGAGGTGGTCATGGCCACGGCATTGCCGCGATCATCAATGGCGCTTAGGTGGGAGGTGGCTATCCGCGGTGGCGATCGGTCAGGCGCAAGGGTCAACAGCGCACCGCTCGGATGGCCAGGGATGGCCTTGTTCATGCTGCGCTCACCCACCTGACTGGCACGCTGTGCCAGGTAGCCCGGGTCGAGCAGGCCCTTGAGCGGAACGGGTACATAGTCACTGTCGGCCAGGTACTGGGCGCGATCGGCATAAGCCAGTCGCTCGGCCTCGGCGACCAGGTGCACGGCGCGTGCTGGCGCCTCCAGGGTGGCAGCAGTGGCCGAGGGGACGGGTGCCAGGTGCGCCAGATCGTCCCTGGCCGACCTGCGTTGCAATGCCTCCAGTATTCCCAAGGTCTGCAGTACCGCCACGCCCCCGGATGAAGGAGGGGGCATGCCACAAATCTGCCAAGCTTTGTAGGGTCCGCAGACAGGTTCACGCTCGCTGGCCCGGTACTGCTTCAGGTCATCGGCGGACAGATAACCTGGGTTGGTGTGGTTTTGGACGGCCGCCACCATGGCTTGCGCAACCTCGCCGTTGTAAAACGCCTGCGCGCCGTGTTGCGCGATCTGCTCAAGCGTGTCGGCAAGTTCGGGATTACGCAGCTGTGTGCCTACTGCAAGCGGGCGCCCCGTCGTGTCCAGGAAATAGCCAGCCATACTGGGCGAGCGAGCCACGAAGGGGTCGGCTTTCAGCAGCGCATGCAGCCTTGCAGAGACTGGGAACCCGGTGCGGGCCAGTTCGATGGCGGGTTGAAACAACGCTTGCCAGGGCAGCACGCCGTGCTGCTTGTGCGCCAATTCCAGGGCCCGCAATACACCCGGCACCCCCACGGCTCGTCCGCCAATCTGTGCTGACCTAAATGGCATGGGTGCCCCCTTGTCGTCGAGGAACAGGCGTTCGGTCACCTGCGACGGCGCCGTTTCCCGGCCATCGAATGCCTGGGTCCTTTTCCCGTCCCAGTGGAGGATGAATGCGCCGCCGCCGATTCCACTCGACTGAGGCTCGACGAGTGTCAGCACCAGTTGCATCGCAATTGCCGCATCCAGCGCACTGCCCCCGGCGCGCAGGATGCGTTGTCCAGCCTGACTGGCCAGCGGATTGGCGGCAGCGGCCATGTGATGCTTGGCTGCCACCGGCTGCAAGCCTGCGCGATAACCGGAGCCAAGTTCGGGTGCTACGGGCAGCGCTTGCCTGGCCTGGGCCAGGTTACAGGACAGGCTCAGGCACAGCGCGCTGACGGATAGAAAGAGAGGGTTCATGCAGCCGCTTCCTGCGTTGGGCCTGGCACAGATGCGAGGCTGTCGAATCGAAAAGTGCACTGACGCTTTTGTTGAGCGTCCAGGCTGGGCGAGGATAACGCGACTGCGACGCACGGGACCACCAACGGTCACGCGGTTGTGGCGCGGTTCGATTCCGGTCGCCCACCTTGACGTATACGTAAAGCACGCTTCAGGATGGCGGCATATCCTGCCCAGAGCCCTGGTATGAGTACCCAGACCTACAGTATTTCCGACCTGTCCCGTGAGCTGGACATCACCACGCGCGCCATTCGTTTTTACGAAGAGCAAGGGCTGCTGCGCCCCGAGCGACGCGGCCTTGAGCGCATCTATTCGGCGCGGGACAAGGTCAGCCTCAAACTTATCCTGCGTGGCAAGCGCATCGGCTTCTCGCTGGCAGAGTGCCGTGAGTTGATCGAGCTGTACGACCCTTCGGGCGGCAACCTCAAGCAACTGAACAGCATGCTCGCCAAGATCGCCGAGCGGCGCGCCCAACTGGAACAGCAAATGCTCGACATCCACCAGATGCAGCTTGAGCTGGACACTGCCCAGGAGCGCTGTGAACAGGCGCTGGCGTGCACGCTTGCCAATAAAGACCACGGTTGACCGTTACAGGAACCTCATCATGTCCTTGCCTGAAAAAGTTCGTCTGGTAGAAGTTGGCCCTCGCGACGGGCTGCAGAACGAAGCCCAGCCCATCAGTGTCGCCGACAAGGTGCGGCTGGTGGACGACCTCACAGCGGCTGGCCTTGCCTACATCGAAGTGGGCAGTTTCGTTTCACCCAAGTGGGTGCCGCAAATGGCCGGTTCGGCCGAGGTGTTCGCCAGTATCGACCAGCGTCCGGGCGTCACCTACGCAGCGCTGGCGCCCAATCTGCGCGGCTTCGAAGATGCCGCGGCGGCGGGCGTCAAGGAGGTGGCGGTATTCGCCGCCGCGTCCGAGGCATTCTCGCAGCGCAATATCAACTGTTCCATCTCGCAAAGCCTGAGTCGTTTCGAACCCATCATCGAGGCCGCGCGAGCCCAGGGTGTGCGGGTGCGTGGGTACGTATCCTGTGTGCTCGGCTGCCCGTACGAGGGCTCGGTCCGTGCAGAGCAGGTACTGCCGGTGGCGCGTGCCCTGCACCAGATGGGCTGCTACGAAGTGTCGCTGGGCGATACCATCGGTACCGGTACTGCCGGTGACGTTCGACGCTTGTTCGAGGTGATAGCGGCCCATGTTCCCCGCGCGCAATTGGCGGGGCACTTCCACGATACTTATGGCCAAGCCCTGGCCAACGTATATGCGAGCCTTCTTGAAGGCATCAGCACCTTCGACAGCTCGGTGGCGGGTTTGGGTGGCTGCCCCTATGCCAAGGGCGCGACCGGTAACGTCGCGACCGAAGATGTCGTTTACCTGCTTGATGGGTTGGGCATCGAGACCGGTATCGACCTGGAGCGCTTGATCGAGGCTGGGCAGCGCATCAGCACGGTGCTGGGAAGGGCCAATGGATCGCGCGTTGCACGTGCGCGACAGGCGCGCTAGGTCATCAAGGTGTCACAACAATGTGGGTGAAGTGTTACCGCTCGCTTGGCGACGAAGCCAGATACGGGTATCCCGGAAACATCCAGTGAGGTTTTTCCGACACCCTGCTTTCATGAATTTCTTCATGCCATTGATTTAAAAGGGTTTTTCAAAACTGGCACGGGACCTGCTATATCTCTTGCATAACAAGAACAACAAAGCGTCACTTAATAAAAATAATAGAGAACGGCTCTGACAGAACAAGAACAACACGGCAGAGGCGTAGCAAGCAGATTTTTTTGGAGTCGACCCGCATTCCTGGGGCAAGCCCCGCGAATTGGCACAGAACAATAAAACTACCTCAAGGTAGCAGCAGCCAACTCGGATCATGCGTGATGAAGGTCGGTCAGCGCTCAAAAAAATACGTTTGCTCTTGGCCCCGCATGGGGGCCTTGCACCACCAGGGCAGGCTGACAAAAACAACAACAGGCCAGCCCCAAGAATAAAAAGAGCAAGCAGCAACGCTTTGGGGGGAGCTTCGGCTCCCCTTAGTGCTTACCCCTCCTCCTTCTGTTTTTCCTCGTGCTTGCCCTCGGCCTTCTCCACCAGCAGCGGCATCGTGCCCAATACCAGCAGCGCGAGCACCGTACTTATCAATGCAGTGGCTTCCCGGCCCATCCCAGCGGCAGTGCCTATGGCAGCGGTCATCCAAAGGCCAGCGGCGGTGGTCAACCCTTTCACGTGGCTGGTGTCCCGTCCGTTGCCTTTCAAGATGGTGCCTGCTCCGAGAAAACCGATGCCGGCGACGATGCCCTGGATCACGCGGCTAAGGGCCTGTTCGTCGGCGCCTGCCATGCTGGGCGCCAACACGAACAGGGCAGCACCGAGCGACACCAGCATGTGGGTGCGCACCCCGGCGGATTTGCCCCGGTGTTCGCGTTCGAACCCCAAAACCGCGCCGAGCAGCGATGCCATCAACAAGCGAATTAGAATGCGTGTGACCTCGTGCGCATCGGTCACATCCGCGAATTCGATCTGGATGGCGTGCCAGATAGTTTCCATCCTGTACGTTCTCTCCAAAGGCTGAGTGCTTGGCAAACGTCAGGTGCCTAGGTCGTGGGGCCATGCTTGCCCCAAGTGCCAACACATCCACCACGGCCCTTGTGCGAGATCCTGGTTGCCGGCGATGGGCTGCACAGCTGCCCACACCACCGGGCCCTGCATTCCCTTTTCACCTTCATGGACCCCAAGAGCCTCTGCAAAGTGCCGTTGGGCCAAGGGGGTGCAACGATGCTCAATACCCTGCGGTCAACCGTTCGAATTCACATCAGGAGACGTGTCATGCCAGTCGAAATCGATGCTCAAACCCAACGCTGCACGCTCATCAACGACCAGCAGCGTCTCGAAGGCGCCGCTTGTGACATCGAAATCGTGACCGACGAGCGACTGCGCATGTCAGTCGCGGTACTGGGTGCAATGCACACGCCGATCACCGAAATCGAGGCCGATGCGCTCACGGTGGCCGGTGCGGTCGATAGCCGCAGGCATCTTAAGAACACCGCGCCAGGCTCGATCATATAAGGGGCTGCACGGCCTGCACCTCAACTGATATGGTTTTTATCGCCAAGGCTGAGCCTGTGCTGAAAGCAGACTGACGGCCATAGTGCACATGCCTGATCCAGGCTAGATGAGCACGGAGCCATGACCGACAGAACGCCTTATTCAGTGATTGCCACTGTCCCTGCCAACTCTTCCCGCCGTGTCGGCGACGCCGCCATTCACACGCGCAGTTTCAGCGGGGTGTACCGCACGCTGCGCATCGGTTTCGCCGGGGCCCTGTTTGCCCTGTTCTTCGGCACTGCCTGGCTGAACTGGAACGGTCGTCAGGCGGTACTGTGGGACCTGGGCAACAGCAAGTTCCACATCTTTGGCGCGACCTTCTGGCCACAGGACTTCATTCTGCTCTCGGCGCTGCTGATCATCTGTGCGTTCGGCTTGTTCGCCATCACAGTCTACGCCGGGCGGGTCTGGTGCGGTTACAGCTGCCCGCAAAGCACCTGGACCTGGTTATTCATGTGGTGCGAAAAAATCACCGAAGGCGACCGCAACCAACGCATCAAGCTGGCCGCAGCGCCCTGGAGTCTCGACAAGGCCGCCAGACGCCTCACCAAGCATTCGCTGTGGCTGGCCATAGGCCTGGTCACCGGCGTGACCTTCGTTGGTTACTTCACACCCATTCGTCCGCTGGCAGCCGAACTGCTCACACTTCAACTGGGCGGCGTTGCGCTGTTCTGGGTGTTGTTCTTCACAGCCGCCACCTACTTCAATGCCGGCTTGCTGCGCGAAGCGGTCTGCCTGCACATGTGCCCCTATGCCCGGTTCCAGAGCGTGATGTTCGACAAGGACACCCTGGCCGTGGCTTACGATCCGCGCCGTGGCGAGGCACGTGGCGCGCGCAAGAAAGGCAGCGACGCCCGCGCCCAGGGCCTGGGTGACTGTATCGACTGCACGTTGTGCGTTCAGGTATGCCCTACCGGCATCGACATTCGCGACGGTTTGCAAATGGCCTGCATCGGCTGCGCCGCCTGTATCGATGCCTGCGACGGTGTGATGGACAAGGTGGGCTACAGACGTGGGCTGATCGGGTACAAGTCAGAACACAGCCTGCAAGGGGGTACTACGCATTGGCTACGACCACGCCTGCTCGGTTACGCCGCAGCACTGCTGGTGATGATCGGTGCATTGTGCGTGGCGTTGTACCTGCGGCCGATGGTATCGCTGGATGTGATCAAGGACCGTGGTCTGTTCCGCGAAAATGCACTGGGTCAGATCGAGAACATCTACCTGCTCAAGGTGATCAACAAGACCGAGCACACTCAACACTACGCGCTGCGGTTGCTCGATGCCGAGGGCTTTACCCTCCAGGGGCAGACGGCGCTTACCGTATCGGCCGGCGAAATGAGCGAAATTCCGGTATCGGTGGCGATGCTGGCCGACCGACCCGAAAGCAGCTCGGTGCCGCTTGCATTCGAAATCAGCGAACGCGACGACGCGTCGGTGCGCAGCGTGGCGCACAGCCGCTTCGTGGCGCCCATGAACCGATGACGCCTACACTCCTCTTCCCTTGCCTGCCAGGCTTCGACAGAAGGCCACAATGAAACGTTACGAACGCTTCGCCGACGACATCGCCGAACTCATCCGCTCCGGCGTACTGGGCCCTGGTGAACGCGTGCCCTCCGTGCGGTACGCCAGCCAGACCCATGGGGTCAGCCCCTCCACGGTTTTCCAGGCGTATTACCTGCTGGAACGGCGTGGACTGATTCGCGCCCGGCCGCGCTCGGGCTACTTCGTCAATGCCCACGCCACTCGTCAATTCAGCGAGCCCCAAGCGCTGCACCCGATCAGCGAGTCCACTGATGTGGACGTCAGTGCCCTGGTTTTTTCCATCCTTGATTCGATCAAGGACCCCAACACGGTACCCTTCGGTTCGGCCTTCCCCAGTCCCTCGCTATTCCCTCTGCAGCGCCTGTCCCGGTCACTGGCCAGCGCCAGCCGTGCCATGGACCCTCGTGTGGCGGTCACCGACCTGTCGCCCGGCAACCCGCAACTGCGTCGGCAGATTGCCCTGCGCTACATGGTCGGCGGGCTGATGCTGCCGATGGAAGAGCTGCTGATCACCAACGGCGCACTTGAGGCCCTGAACCTTTGTCTTCAGGCTGTCACCCAGCCAGGTGACCTGGTCGCAATCGAAGCGCCCGCGTTCTATGCTTGCCTGCAGATACTGGAGCGGCTCAAACTCAAAGCCGTGGAAATTCCCGTGCATCCCCGCGAGGGCATGGACCTGGAGGTGCTGGCCCAAACGCTGCAAAAGCACCCGGTCAAGGCGGTGTGGTGCATGACCACGTTCCAGAACCCGGTCGGCGCCAGCATGCCGGAGGCCAAGAAGCAGGCGTTGGTCGAGCTGGTGACACGCCACCAAGTGCCCCTTATTGAAGACGATGTCTACGCCGAGCTCTACTACGCCCAGCAGGCACCCAAGCCTGCGAAGGCATTCGATACCCAGGGCCTGGTCATGCACTGCGGCTCCTTCGCCAAGAGCCTCGCCCCGGGCTACCGCATCGGCTGGGTCGCCGCAGGGCGGTTTGCGCAGAAGGTCGAGCGGTTGAAGCTCATGACCTCGCTCTGCGCCTCGATGCCCGCCCAGGCTGCCATCGCCGACTACCTCCAGCACGGTGGCTACGATCGCCACCTGCGCAAGTTGCGTTATGCACTCGAAGGCCAGCAAGCCAATATGCTGGCGGCGATCGGGCGTCACTTCCCGGCACAGACACGGGTCAGTCAACCGTCAGGGGGGTACTTCCTCTGGCTGGAGTTACCGCAACAGATGGACGCGCTGAAGCTGTTCCACATGGCCCTGGCGCAAGGCATCAGCATTGCCCCGGGGCCGATCTTCTCGCCCACCCGACGCTTCGGCAACTGCATCCGGCTCAACTATGGCAGCCCTTGGAACGAAGCAGCCGAGCAGGCAATGGCCACCCTGGGGCGGATAATTCGCTCTTTCTGAGGTCTGCGTTCAACCCTTCATGCGCGCACGGCTATAGTTGTCGAAATTTCCAAGCCGAATCGCCCGCATGACATCACAAACGCCTCTGGATGACCGCGCAGCGCTACAGGCCAGGCTGCTTGAGCTCGAGGCCGAGCACGAGCAGCTGCGCCTGAAAGCTGCTGCCTATGACGCCGTCGTCGAGCAAATCGATGAAGGCCTGTGCGTCCTGCAAGTGCTCGAGGATGAGCACGGCCAACTCAATGACTATCGCTACCTGATGTACAACGCGGCTTGTGCCCGCCACACCCTCCATTTTAAAGAGGTAGGTTTGACCGCAAGGCAGACCATCCCCGACGAAGTGGACCAATGGCTCCCACATTTCGCCGAGGTGGCGCGTACGGGTGTGCCCCTGCACTTCGAGCAGCGGCTGGCAGTCTCGAACCGGTGGCTGACCTTGAAAGTTAGCCGCCTCGAGCCCGCCTGCGAGCGGATATTGCTGGTTCTGTTCACCGGCAGGCCCGACGAAAACGCTGGCATCCATCAGTTGCAGGCGCTCAACCAGGAACTGGCGCAGCAAGTGGACAGAGAGCTTGCCAGTCGCAAGCTGCTGGGCAATCTGGTCGATCACAGCGTTGCCAACGTATTCGCGGCCGATTGCAACTTCAGGCTGCTGGCGATCAACCGCACCGCGCAGGAAACCCTCAAACGCTGGCGCGGCCTGGTGCCCAAGGTCGGTGAGTACATCCCCGACTTCATCGCCGACCAGCCGGACATCGTCAAGCAACTGAACGGGCTGTGGCCAAGGATCATGACGGGTGAATCTTTCGTGGACACCGTTGCCGTTGGCCTGGAAGGAAATGTCCGCCACTACGAGGTGCGCTACAACCCGCTGCTCGATGCCGAGCAGGTCGTGCAGGGTGGTTTCATGTTCGCCTACGACATCACTGAGCGCGTCGCTGAACAACAGCGCCTTGAGCAAGTGGAAGAAACCCTAAGGCAGTCCCAGAAAATGGAGGCTATCGGACAGCTGACCGGCGGTATCTCCCATGACTTCAACAATTTGCTCGGCAGCATAATGGGGGCGCTGGAGGTTGCCGCTCAGCGACAAACCGAAGGTCGCTATCCGGATGCTGCCAGGCTCATGGGGTTGGCCAGGCAGGATACGAAGCGAGCGGCCACACTGGTGCAACGACTGCTGGCGTTCGCTCGGCAACAGAAACTGAGCCCGCAGACCGTCGACGTCCATGAGTTGGTGACCAGCATGCACGATCTCATCAAAAGCTCGTTGCACGCCAGCATCGAGTTCCAGGACCTCACCAAGTCTGGGCACTGGCTTGTCCAGATAGACCCTTCCCAGCTGGAAAACGCATTGCTCAACCTGTGCATCAATGCACGCGACGCCATGCCGGTAGGCGGCACGCTGATCATTCGCAACAGTGACGTGCGGGTATACCCTTCACTGGCCGAACGACTGCATTTGCCTGTCGGCGATTACGTCAGGATTTCTGTCAGTGACAATGGCGTAGGAATGAGCAGCGATGTGGCAGAACGTGCCATGGAACCGTTTTTCACCACCAAGCCGCTCGGCCAGGGATCGGGACTGGGGCTCCCCATGGTCTACGGTTTCATCCGTCAATCCGAGGGGCAGGTAAAGATCACCAGCTCGCCGGGGCAAGGAACCTGCGTAGACCTCTATCTACCCAAGGACACAGGCCAGGTCGCTGCGAGCATTGACAAGGTATCAACGCCCTTCTGCCCTCCCCAGCAGGGCAAGCATCTGGTCATGCTGGTGGAGGACGAAGACACATTGCGGCTGGTGATAGAGGAACTGCTCATTGATCAAGGGATGGAGGTGCGCGTCTTCACCGAGGGCTCGCAGGCCTTGAAAGCGTTAAGGGCCGGCCTGCAGCCATCGCTGTTGATTACCGACATCGGTTTGCCAGGGAGAGTCAGTGGCAAGCAGCTGGAAACCGCCCTGCCCGACTCGGCAGCCCTGCTCTACATCACTGGCTACGCTGATCAACAGGGCATCGCCATGTCGCGCAGAGGTGCGGTGATGTGCAAGCCCTTCGCATTGGCCGCGCTGGTCGAACAGGTGGGCCTGCTGCTGGCGAGCGCCGCCGCCGACTCGAACAGGCGCAGTTGATGATGCGAGCAGCTGGTCATCTTCCGCCACTCAGGTCGATGAATGTACCTGTCGAATAGGAAGCTTTGTCAGACAGCAGCCAGAGGATCGCCTCGGCCACCTCCTCAGGCCGCCCGCCTCGGCCCATGGGCAACCCAGGCTCGAGTTTGCTGACGCGATCCGGATCTCCCGACAGCGCATGAAAGCCGGTGTGGATGTAGCCGGGCCTGACCCCGTTGACCCTTACCCCTTCAGCAGCCAGCTCTTTGGCCAGGCCCACCGTGAACGTGTCGAGCGCGCCTTTGGAGGCGGCGTAATCAATGTACTCGTTCGGTGACCCGAGGCGGGCGGCCAGGGATGAGACGTTGACGATGCCCCCGCCATTCCCCCCGTGACGTGCGGCCATGCGCAATACAGCGTGCTTGGCGCAGAGCATGGGGCCGACGATGTTGGTCTTCATCATGCTGAGCAATCGCGCCTCGGTCATATGTTCGAGGCGGGTTTGGGGAGCGATGGTGGCGGCATTGTTCACCAGGGCCGAGATCGGCCCCAGATCTTCATCTACACGTTGGAACATCGCGATGATGTCGGCTTCGCTGCTGACGTCGGCGCGCACGGCGATAGCCTTTGCGCCCAAGGTACGGACCTGGCTAAGGATGGCATCGGCAGCTTCATCGTTGCTGCGGTAGTTGATGCACAGATGGTAGCCATGCCGGGCGGCGAGCAGGGCGGTGGCAGCGCCTATGCCGCGGCTGGCACCGGTGATGAGGATGACGGGGTTCATGAGGTGCCGGAGATGTTGAGGTGGTGATTTGACGATAGAGGAAATGAAAGGCGGTTGCCAGTTAAGCGCGCCAAGATGGGCTGAACAAGCAAACTTTCAGTTAGGCGTGAGTTCGTGAATTAATCGACTAAACCCTATCTAAGATAGTGATTTGTTGTCGGTAAATACTGCACCGAAGTCCGAGAATACCCATAGAAAGCGCGTTTCACAACGAAACTTCCTACGAAAATTTGGCCCCCCCTGCGCGATGACATCAGCAATTGAGAATATAGAAGATGGCAAATGGAACACTGTCCTGATTACCCATTCGCCACTGCACGGATGAGCGGCGACACAGAGCCATTGCCATGGAACGAACCCGAACGCAACGTAATGAGATGAGGGATGCCAGTGACAACCGTGAGGATGGCCACATGGGCCTCTTCGACGCGATGGCCAAGCCAGGGGTGGGGGTAGGAAGATCTGCCCCTGATCGGGACGTGCATGCACAAACGTCTTTCCAAGGTTACCGCGCTGATGCGGCGATGTTCAGCAGCGAGGACTCGAAATTCACGGTTCCCCATCAAACTCACTTGGGGCTGCTGCGCAGCCCATCGCGGTCGGTCCGGCGCCCCGGCAAGACCGCTACACAAGCCCCAGTACTTAGCAAAGGCACCGGTCGCGTACCCCAAATCAAACTCAATGCCCGCCCCCCGGCCCCGCCTTGGCCGTAAACGGCGGCTTCGCGAACCAGACCAACAAAATCAACCCTGCGAACACCCACGTCATCAACATGAAGTAGTCCACCGTCGACATCATGTAAGCCTGCCCGTTGAGCACCTGCTCCAGCTGCGCATAGTTGTGCAGGTTCGCCCCACCCATCTGCTCAAGCGTGTGCCGCGTCGCCGGCTCGTACTGACTGATGTGCTCACTCAAGTAGGCATGGTGCTGGTCAGCCCGTCGAATCCAGATCCACGTCGTCAACGAAGCCGCGAAGCTCCCACCCAATGTGCGCAGGAACGTTGCCAAGCCTGATCCGTCGGCTATCTGCTGGGGCGGCAGGTCCGACAACAGGATGCTCAGTGTGGGCATGAAGAACAGCGCAACCCCAATCCCCATGAACAACTGCACCAATGCCACATGCTGGAAATCCACCTGGCTGGTGAACCCCGCCCGCATGTAGCAGCTGCTGCCGATGGCCAGGAACGCTAGCCCTGCCAGAATCCGCAAATCGAAGCGATGCGCGTACTTGCCCACGAATGGTGACATGATTACCGGCAATATCCCGATAGGCGCCACCGCCAGGCCCGCCCAGGTGGCGGTGTAGCCCATCTGTGTCTGCAACCACTGCGGCAGGATCAAGTTGATGCCGAAGAACCCTGCATAGCCACCCACCAGGACGATGGTCCCCACGCGGAAATTGCGGTGGGCGAACAACCGCAGGTTTACCACCGGGTGCCGGTCGGTGAGTTCCCAGATGACGAACACGGCCAAAAACACGACGGAGATCAGCGTGCCGATGATGATGAACGAAGACTCGAACCAGTCCAGGTCATTGCCTTTGTCCAGCACCACCTGCAACGCCCCTACCCCAACAATCAAGGTCAGCAGCCCTATGTAGTCCATCGGCTGCCGGCTGGTGACCACTGGACGATCGCGCATCTGCTGGCGCACCACCGCAGCGGCGAACAGGCCGATAGGCACGTTGATGAAGAAGATCCATGGCCAGCTGTAACTGTCCGTGATCCACCCACCCAGGATGGGCCCGGCAATAGGCGCCACAACCGTTACCATGGCCAGTAGCGCAAGCGCCATACCCCGCTTGGCAGGGGGGTAGACCGCAATCAGCAGGGTCTGGGTCATGGGATACAACGGACCGGCTACCACCCCTTGCAACACCCGAAAGCCTACAAGCTCCGGCATCGATTGGGCGATCCCACACAAGAACGATGCCAGCACGAACAGCAAGGTCGCCCACAGGAACAACTTCACTTCGCCAAAGCGCCGGCTCAACCAGCCCGTCAGCGGCAAGGCGATGGCATTGCTCACGGCGAACGAGGTGATGACCCATGTCCCTTGCTCGTAACTGACCCCCAGGTTGCCCGAGATGGTCGGCAAGGCCACGTTGGCAATGGTGGTGTCCAGCACCTGCATGAACGTGGCAAGCGACAAGCCGATGGTGGTCAGCAGCAGGCTTGGCGGGGTGAACTGGGCAGTGGCGTTATTGCTCATCGCTGAGCCGTCTTGCCAGACGCGCTGTTGTCACGGATCAGTTGCTCGATCAGCTTGTCCGCCTCGACCAACTGGCGATCGTAGACGTCGGTGGTGTAGCTCGCCTGTTGCGGCGGTTGCTGGGCCAGGGCCGGGCCACTCTGGTCGTGCAGGTCCACATCCACAACCGTGGACAGGCCGATTCGCAAGGGATGGTCCTTCAACTGGTCGGGGTTCAGGTGAATCCGCACCGGCACCCGCTGCACGATCTTGATCCAGTTGCCGGTCGCGTTCTGCGCAGGCAGCAAGGCGAAGGCGCTACCGGTGCCGGCACCCAGGCTGTCCACCGTGCCGCTGTAGGTGACGTCGCTGCCATACAGGTCGGCAGTGATCTCCACCGGTTGGCCGATGCGCATCTGGCGCAACTGGGTTTCCTTGAAGTTGGCGTCGATCCACACCTGGTCGAGCGGGATCACTGCCATGGTGGCAGTACCGGGTTGCAGGCGCTGCCCGAGCTGCACGCTGCGCTTGGCAACGTAGCCGGTCACCGGCGCGACCAGCGTGGTGCGCGCATGGGCCAGGTAGGCCTGCCGCAGATCGGCCGCCGCGGCCATGACTTCCGGGTGCGAAGCCACCACGGTATCGTCGACCAAAGCAGCACTGGTACTCAGTTGCTGGCGGGCACTGTTGACAGCCGCCTGGGCAACACTCAGGTCATCGCGCGCATGGGAAAGCTCTTCGCCAGCGATGGCGCCGCTTTCGGCCAGCACCTTGCGCCGGTTGAAGTCCTGCTGAGCCTTGCGCAGTTCGGCTTGGCGCGTCTGCAACTGTGCCTTGAGCGAATCGACGTTGCTGTACAGACCACGCACCTGCCTTACGGTACGCGCAAGGTTGGCTTGAGCCGATTGCAGGGCCACCTGGCTGTCGGCCGGGTCGAACTGCAGCAAGACCTGGCCGGCATGTACCAGGTCGCCATCGTCGGCGCCAATGCTGGTGACCGTCCCGGTCACCAATGGCGTGATTTCGACCACGTTGCCGTTGACGTAGGCGTCATCGGTGCTCTCGTACCAACGCCCAACCAGGCTGTACCAGGCCCAGGTGCCCAACCCGCCGAGGATCAGCAGCACCAGCAGGCCAATCAGCCAGAGCTTGCGCTTGCGCGAGGAGGCAGGTGCCTCGGTAGGTGCAGGGGTGTCTGAGGAAGTGTCCATGACAATACCTTGGAATAAAGGAAACGGGGTTCAACGATCACCGAAACGACGGATCGTCAGCGGATCGCCAGCGCCAAGCAGTACCTTGGCCAGCAGACGCTCCAGGTCTTGGAGCTCATCGGCTGCCAGTGCGCCACACAGCTCGTTCATGGCGGCAGCGCCGATCTCGGGCAAACGGTCGGCCAGCCGCTGGCCATCGGCGGTCAACGCCAGGCGCACCACGCGGCGGTCCGTGGGGCATCGGGTGCGTACAAGCAGATCCTTGTGCTCCAGGCGATCGAGCATGCGCGTCATCGATCCGCTGTCCAGACCCAGGTAGCGGCAGACCTCAGCGGGTGTATCGACCTGGTACTGCGTCACGATGATCAACACCTTGAACTGCGCAGCCGTGACGCCCTCGGACTCCAGATGCCAGTCGAGAATCCTGTCCTTCAGAAGCGCCGCACGGCCCAGCAACATGCCGATGGCGCACGTCTCGAAATTGTCAGGCGAGAAATGGGGCATGAATGATTGCTCGAACAAGTGTGTGCAAATATTACTGCCTAGGCAGTGAATGTCAAAGACTTAATTAGCTTGCTATGTACGCGTCACGAGGGCTTCGCGTCATGGCGCGAAGCGTTCTCAAAAGCGAAAAATCTGAAGGCTTTCGCCGGTAAAGACCGGGAAATGAAAGGGATTAGCGGCTTGGTGTGTTCCTCGACGCATCGGTGGAACGTTAGAATGCGCAAAACCCGGAGCCGCGATGAATCAAGACCGCCCTACTATCGACATCGATGACAGCATGGCCGATGCCGCTGCGCACTGGTGCATGCGCCTGCATGAAGGCGATTGCACAACTGCAGAGCGTGAGGCGTTTGGCCGGTGGCTGGCAGCCGATCCGCGTCATGCCGAGGAATACCAAGCCATGCTGGCTATCTGGCACACGGCTGACCTGCTGCCGCGGCCCGCTCAAGCGATCGGGCACGCTGGCCCGGTCAGGCGCAGCGGTCGCAGATGGCGCGCCCAGGCTTACGCAGCCGTCATCGCATTGGCGGCACTCCCGTTGGTGGGATGGATCGGCTGGGAGCAAGGCTGGGTTCCCAACCGCTACCAGCATTTCGAGACCACGGACCACATGCAGACCGTGCAGTTGAGCGACGGCAGCACGGTGCAGCTCAACCTGAATACCGATCTGACTTACCTCAACTTCAAGCACCAGCGCCGTGTCACACTCAAGCATGGCGAGGCATTCTTCACGGTGCACCACGACAGCACCCACCCCTTCGTGGTGCGCGCCGGCAATGGCCAGACCCGCGTGACAGGTACCCGCTTCAATGTCTGGAAATACCAGGACACGGTTAAAGTGACCCTGGTCGAGGGATCGGTGCTGGTCTCCAGCGAGGGCAAGACGGGCTATCGGCTTGGCCCTGGCATGCAGGCCATCTACCGCAAGGGCGATTTCGAGCCTCAACTGCTGGAAAACAGCAACTTTGCCGACGCGCTGGCCTGGCGCAGCGGCAAACTGGTGCTCGACAACTTGACCCTTGAACAAGCACTGCCGGCCATAAACCGCTACCTCGACAAGCCGCTCAGGCTTGCCGATTCCGGTACCGGTCAGATTCGTATCAGCGGCATCTACAACACCCGGGAGGTAGGCCAGCTGGTCAACAACCTGCCCAAGGTGCTGCCGATCTACCTGACCCGCAGCAACGACGGCAGCACGGTGCTCAACCGTATCTCGCCGCCGCCCGCCAAGCGCTGAGCCGCCTGCTGCTAGAGCGTCATCGCGGCCAGCCACCCGAAGGCCAGCAGCGGCAGATTGTAGTGAATGAATGTCGGCACCACCGTGTCCCAAATGTGATGGTGCTGCCCGTCCACATTGAGCCCGGAAGTTGGGCCCAGGGTGGAATCCGAGGCTGGCGAGCCTGCGTCACCCAACGCGCCTGCCGTACCCACGATACACACGGTCGCCAAAGGGTCGAAGCCGAGCTGGACGCACAGCGGTACGAAAATCGCGGCCAGAATCGGTACGGTAGAAAACGACGAGCCGATGCCCATGGTGACCAGCAGGCCCACCAACAGCATCAGCAAGGCCCCTACCCCTTTGCTGTGGTTGATCCAATGCGCCGACGTTTCGACCAGGCTTTGCACATCACCAGTGGCTTTCATGACGTCTGCAAAGCCAGAGGCGGTGATCATGATGAAACCAATCATGGCCATCATCTTCATGCCTTCGGTGAACAGGTCATCGGTGTCGCGCCACTTAACGATGCCCGACAGCGAGAAGATCAGAAAGCCGACCATTGCGCCGATGATCATCGAGTCCACCAGCAGCTGGACGACGAACGCGGCAACGATCGCAATGCCGGCCACCAACAGTGTCATCGGGTTGTAGCGCACGCTCACCTGTTCGACCTGCTCGATGCGCGCCAGATCGTAGTCGCGTTTTTTCCGGTAGCTGACAAACACGGCCAACAGCAGGCCTACCAACATGCCAACGGCGGGAATGGCCATGGCGTGGGTGACGTTGACCCCAGTGATATCGACCCCTGCACGCGCTACGTTGGCCAGCAGAATCTGATTGAGGAAGATATTGCCGAAACCCACTGGCAGGAAAATGTAGGGCGTGATCAAGCCGAATGTAATGACGCAAGCGATCAGGCGCCGGTCGATGCGCAGGCGGGTTAGCACATAGAGCAGCGGCGGTACCAGCAATGGAATGAAGGCGATGTGAATGGGCAAAATATTCTGAGACGAGACGGCCACCACCAGCATCAAGCCGATCATCAACCATTTCACCCTGCCACCCTGGTCGTGGCCTTGCCGGTCGATCATGGCCAAAGCCCGGTCGGCCAAGGCATGCGCCAGGCCGGATTTGGCGATGGCCACGGCAAAGGCACCCAGCAACGCGTAGGACAGCGCCACGGTAGCACCCCCGCCGAGCCCGCCATTGAAGGCCTCAAGCGTGCCTTGCACGCCCAGACCGCCGACCAGCCCACCTGCCAGGGCACCGACGATCAGGGCAATGACCACATGTACGCGGGACAGGCTCAGTATCAGCATGATGCCAACCGCGGCAATCACTGCATTCATGGGGGGCTTACCTCACTGGGGACAAAAAAGCGCGCACTCTGACGCAGTGCACGGCAGATGTCAAAACTGCCACGCAGCGGCGGTTTGCCCGCAACCGGGCGGATTAAATTGAATGTTTGAATAAAGAAAAGTCTGTAGGCGCCGATACCCACCTGGGGCTGGAAATCGCCTCGCCCGTGCCCTAACCCTTACCTGTCATAAAAAGGGATCCGACCCATGCCTCTGCGACACCTTTCCATCCAATGGAAAATCACATTGCTGGCCGGCCTGTGCCTGGCCGGCATCGTCACCCTGCTCATCGGGTTGTCCCTGTACCGGATGGACCACAGCTCGGACCTGGTCAAGGCCAGCAGCATGCAGATGCTGACCGAATCGGCCCAGTCGCGCATCGAATCCCAGGGCGAGGTGCAGGCCCTGAACATCCGCCGCCAATTCATGGATGCCTACCAGTACGGCGCGGGCTTTGCCAGGCAGGTACTGTTCCTGCGCGAACAGGCCGAAAAGCGCTTTCTCGATGCGTTCGACCTGCGCGAGGACATGACCCGGCAGGTGCGTGCCGCGCTTCAGGCCAACCCCGATCTGCTGGGCCTGTCACTGGTGTTCGAACCCAATGCGCTGGACAGCAAGGACAGCCTGTTCGCCGGCCAGGCACAGCTTGGCAGCAACGAAACCGGCCGCTTCGCCCTGTACTGGTCGCAACCGCACGTGGGCCAGCTGACCTCAATGGCTCTGCCCGAGCGCGACATGGCCGACACTTCCATCGGGCCTAGCGGCCAACCTGCCAATACCTGGTGGGTATGCCCGCGCACGTCGGGCAAGGTCTGCGTGGTCGAACCCTACTTCTATGCCATCGATGGCCAGCAGGTGCTGATGACCAGCATCGTCTTCCCGCTGGTGGTGGACGGCAAGGCGATCGCCACGCTGTCGGTGGACATCAACCTCAACAGCTTGCAGGCACTGAGCGAACAGGCCAGCCGCAGCCTTTATGAAGGCCGCACCACCGTGGGCATTCTGAGCCCGGTGGGCTTGCTGGCAGGTTACAGTCTAGATGCCAGCAAGCTCTCCCAGCGCTTCGACCAGATCGACACGACCAAGGGTGCAGAGCTGGTGGCCAAGATGGCCGACGGCAAAATGACCATCATCAATGATCGCCAGCGCCTGAAAGTGCTCGCGGCCTTCCGTCCGATTCCGGACGCCAAGCCATGGGGGGTGTTGCTGGACGTCCCTGAAAACGCCCTGACCGGGCCTGCCGAGGCACTGAAACAGGAGCTGGACGCCCTCAACACCAGCGGTACCCTCCTCGAACTGGGCCTTGGCCTGGCAGCAGCCATCTTCGGCCTGCTGATGGTGTGGCTGATGGCCCGTGGCGTTACCCGCCCGATCCTGGGCGTGGCGGCCATGCTCAAGGACATCGCCAGTGGCGAAGGTGACCTGACCCGCCGTTTGACCTACGACAAGCAGGATGAACTGGGCGAACTGGCGGGCTGGTTCAACCGTTTCCTGGACAAACTGCAGCCCACCATCGCCGAGGTAAAACAGTCGGTACAGGCCGCCCGCTCAACGGCCGATCAGTCATCGGCCATCGCTACCCAGACCAGCGCCGGCATGGAACAGCAATACCGCCAGGTGGACCAGGTAGCCACCGCCTCCCATGAGATGAGCGCGACCGCCCAGGACGTCGCCCGAAGCGCTGCGCAAGCCGCGCAGGCGGCCCGCGACGCCGACCAGGCCACCCGCGAAGGGTTGGCGGTGATCGATCGCACCACCCACAGCATCGACTCACTGGCCGCTGACATGAGCACGGCCATGGCCGAGGTCCAGGGCCTGTCGCAGAACAGCGAGAAAATTGGCTCCGTACTGGAGGTCATCCGCTCGATTGCCGAGCAGACCAACTTGCTGGCGCTCAACGCCGCCATCGAAGCAGCCCGAGCCGGTGAGGCCGGGCGCGGCTTTGCGGTGGTCGCCGACGAAGTCCGCAACCTGGCCCAACGCACCCAGGAATCGGTCGAAGAAACCCGCCAGGTCATCGAAGCCTTGCAGGACGGTACCCGCCAAGTGGTGGGCGCAATGGACAACAGCCATCGTCAGGCCCAAAGCGGCGTGCAGCAGGTGGGCCAGGCCGTGACCGCCTTGCAGCGCATTGGCCAGGCGGTGACGGTCATCACCGACATGAACCTGCAGATCGCCTCGGCAGCCGAGGAACAAAGCGCGGTGGCTGAAGAAATCAACAGCAACGTGGCAACCATTCGCGATGTCACCGAGTCGCTGTCCGGCCAGGCCAACGAATCGGCGAGGGTCAGTCAGTCGCTCAATGCCTTGGCCAACCAGCAGCAGGCATTGATGGACCAGTTCCGCGTCTGAGTCTGCCGCCTGCGCCGCGTCGTCTACACTTGCCCCATCCCCGAAGGGCTGTAGACGACGAGGTTAGGCATGAAACGAGGTTCATCGCTGCTGTTCGGGGTGCTGTTCGCCCTGGGTCTGGCCACTGCCGACAGCGCTGGCGCTGCCGATCAGAAATCGCCCATTCGCTTTGGCGCCCTTACCTGGGAAAGCGGTGCCTTCACCACCGAACTCCTGCGCGTGATCGTCGAGCGTGGCTACGGCTACGCCACCGAAACACTGCCTGGGAGCACGGTCAGCCTGGAAGTCGCCCTGGCCCGTAACGACTTGCAGGTAATCGCCGAAGAGTGGGCGGGCCGCAGCCCTGCCTGGGTCAAGGCCGAGCAGGCAGGCCAGGTGTTTGCACTGGGCGACACGGTCAAGCATGCCGAAGAAGGCTGGTGGGTACCGGCGTATGTCATCGAAGGCGATGCGTCGCGTAACCTCAAGCCCTTGGCACCTGAGTTGCACAGCGTCGAAGATCTAAAGCGCTACGCCCCGGTGTTCCGCGACCCCGAATCACCCGACAAAGGCCGTTTCCTTAACAGCCCCAGTGGTTGGACGTCCGAAACCGTGAACAGCCAGAAGCTCAAGGCCTATGGCCTCGACGAACTGTACACGAACTTGCGCACAGGGTCGGGGGCCGCAATGGATGCCGAGATCGGGTCGGCTATTCGCCGGGGCCAACCCGTGCTTTTCTACTACTGGAACCCTACGCCGCTCATGGGCCGCTACAAGCTCGTGCGGCTACAGGAACCTGCATTCGATGCCCAGGCCTGGGCGACGTTGACCGACCCTGCCAACCCAGCTCCAACAGGCAGCAGTTCGCTGCCAGCCAAACTTTCGGTTGGCGTGTCCAAAGCCTTTCGTGAGCAATACCCGGACTTGGTCCAGGTGTTCGAGCGGGTGGACCTGCCTATCGACCCGCTCAACCAGGCACTGGCGCAAATGAGCGAAAAACGGACCCCTCCCCGTGACGCCGCCTTGGCGTTCATGCGCCAGCACCCGCAAGTGTGGAAGGCTTGGCTTCCCGAGCACGTGGCCACCAAGGTCGAGGGCGGTCTGTGAGCAATGGTTTTCCCCAGGCTTTGCAGTTTTCCTTCGCCGACCAGGTCAACCGCATGGTCGACTGGTTGGTACTCCACTATGGGGATCACCTGCGCAGCGTCTCCGACCAGTTGCTGCACGTGCTCGTTGGCCTGGAAAACCTATTGAGGTTTATGCCCTGGTGGCTACTGCTGGCGGTGGTCGGTGCGCTGGCCTGGCATGCTTGCCGAAGCCTGCTGCGAAGTTGTGTTCTGGTAGGGCTGCTGGCACTCATCGGCATGCTGGGGTTGTGGGACAAACTGCTGCAAACCCTGGCGCTGGTGCTGGTCAGTACCGGGCTGTGCGTGCTGGTGGGCATACCGTTGGGCGTCGTGCTGGCAGCTCGGCCGTTGGCAAGACGCCTGGTAATGCCGGTGCTCGACGTGATGCAGACCCTACCCGCCTTCGTCTACCTGATTCCCGTGTTGATGCTCTTCGGCCTGGGCAAGGTGCCTGCGGTTTTCGCGACCTTGATCTATGCCCTGCCCCCTTTGGTGCGGCTCACCGAGCTTGGGTTGAGCCAGATAGACCCATCGTTGCTCAAGGCTGCCCAAGGCCTCGGCGCGACCCGCGCTCAGCGACTCAGGCGCATCGCCCTGCCCCTGGCGCTGCCCAGCATCATGGCCGGGCTCAATCAGTCGGTGATGATGGCCCTGTCGATGGTCGTGGTCGCGTCGATGATTGGGGCGCGAGGGCTGGGTGAAGATGTACTGGCAGGCATCCAGACGCTGAACGTCGGCCAGGGCGTCGAGGCAGGGCTGGCCATCGTGGCACTGGCCATGGTCATCGACCGGATCAGCCAGGCATATGGGCGTGGACGGCGTTGAAAGGCGTTAGCCAGGCCGGTGGGACGGGCATGGCCAAGCGGGTGTCCGGCCGGTAGTCTGTGCAACGTACCCGGCCACGGATCTGTCTCCATGCTGCATGTGCTGTTGACCACCCTGCTTCCGATCATCCTGTTGATCGCCCTGGGCACGCTGCTGCGGGTGCGTGGCTTCGTCGCGCAGAGCTTCTGGCCAGGTGCCGAGCGCCTGAGCTACTACGTGCTGCTGCCCTCGTTGTTCCTCCATGGCCTGGCCACTGCCAACCTGGACGGGGTGCCGGTGCTGGGCATGGTCGCGGTGCTGATGCTCTCGACCCTGTCCGGGGCATTGCTGCTGGTGCTTTATCAAGGCGTTCGCCAGCACGACGGCGCCGACTTCACCTCGCTGTTTCAGGGTGGCATCCGGTTCAACAACTACATCGGCGCGACCCTGGCCGCGGGCATCTATGGCAGTGCGGGTATCGCCTTGGCAGCAGTGGCCAATGCAGCCATCGTGCCACTGGTCAATCTGCTCTGCGTGCTGGTCTTCGCGCGCTTCAGCGCCCGGCACAGCTCGCCGCTGGCGGTACTGCGGGCAATCCTGGCCAACCCGCTGATTCTAGGGTGTGCGGGGGGCATGCTGTTGCGGGTGACGGGGCTTGGGTTGCCAGCTGGTATCGAACCTACCCTCGGCGCGCTGGGCCATGCCGCGTTGCCGCTGGGGTTGCTGTGCGTTGGTGCGGCACTGGGTGGTGCACGTATCGGTGATCAGGCCCAGCCATTGATAGCGGCTTCTGTGTTCAAGTTTCTGGTAATGCCAGCGACGACATGGGGCTTGTGCCGCCTGCTCGGTCTCAATGGCCAGGCCGCTGTAGTGGCGGTGATTTTCCAGGCGCTGCCAACGGCATCGTCTTCCTACGTCATGGCCAGGCAAATGGGCGGCAACGCGCCCCTCATGGCGACCATCATCGCGGTACAGACGGTGGTGGCGGCGGCCACGCTTCCTTTGGTCCTTTCATTGTTACTGGGCTAACCCCCGCGCAAACCCAGCATGGCCCACGTCATGCTGGGTGCAAGTCGGGCCCAGGCCCGCCACGCGCTTACTACCAACGTTTGGCCTGGACATTACCGCACTTTTTGCCCGGGCTGCGGTCTACTCTCCCTTACGACCGACAATGATTGCAGGCGTTTTCAATGCGTTGCACAGCTCGGGTCAAAACCATCGGGCTTGTGTAGGATAGGCAGCGCCTACTCGCCGCTGCCAGCCTCAGGGAGAACCATATGCGCGTCCTGTCATCTGTCGCTGCCTTCACGCTTGGGCTGATCGTTTCGTCCCAGGCGCTGGCTGTCACGGGCGAAGAAGCACAGCTGATCGCGTCGATCAACGCATACCGCAGCCAGGCGCAGCCCTGCGGCGAGCAAGCTTCGCTGGAACTACCGCCGCTTAACAGCGACACTCGCCTGGCGCTGTCTCCTGAAGGCACCCGTGACCTTCAGCAGGCCATGACCCGCGCCGGTTACCCGATGGTCAATGTGCAGGCGATCAGCCTCTCTGGTCCCCGTGATGCACGCGCAGCCATGCACGCCATCGAAGAAAGCTTCTGCCAGGTGGTGCTCGACCCTCAGTTCGTCGACATCGGCGTCAGCCAGGAAGGGCGGGACTGGCGCGTTGTGCTGGCTCGCCCCCTGCTCTCTGGCCGCTTGGGCGACTGGCAAGCGGAAGGGCAAAAGATGCTCCAGGAAATCAACGCCGCGCGTCAGCAACCCCGCCAGTGCGGCGGCCAGCCCTACGCCGCCGCCCCTGCACTTGGCTGGAACACGGTGCTGGCCGGGGTGGCGGCCAGCCACACACGGGCCATGGCCAACCAGAATTTCTTCGATCACATCGACAAAGAGGGCCGCACCCCAGGCGACCGGGCTGAGCTTGCCGGTTATCTGTACCAGCAGATTGGCGAGAACATCGCCGCCGGGCGCGACACGCCGCACAAGGTGGTTCAAGGCTGGCTGGACAGCCCAGGCCACTGCGCAATCCTGATGAGCGCCGACTTCCGGGAGCTCGGCGCAGCCTATGCCGTAGACCCGAAGAGCGATGCCGGCATCTACTGGACGGCCCTGTTCGGCTCGCCGCAGTAGCGCCAGCTTTCACCAGCGACAGCCAACACCCGCAGTCTTGGCCCCGGGCTTCTTGCAGGCCGGATCAGAAACCCAGCGTGGCGGACAGCAGGTAGGTGCGTGGTGTCGACAAGGTCAGCCCCGGCTCGGCGTCATCCGGCGCGCCTGCTGAGCTCCAGTAACGATCATCGAGTACGTTTTCGACGCTGGCGCGCAGGGTCACCTGCGTGTCGTCCAGCTTGAACGCATACCGTGCCCCCACGTCATAGCGCTCCCAGCCGTCGATTTTCTTGCTGTTGTTCTGGTCCAGGTACTGGGAGCTCGAGTGCGTGCCACGTGCCGTCAGGGTCAGCCCCTGCACCCCCGGCACATCCCATTCGGCACCCAGGTTGACGTTGTACGCGGGCGTTGCAGGCGCACGGTTGCCATCGTAGGCACCTGCGACGGTATTGGTCAGCTCGCTGTCGATGTACATCACCCCGCCCAGCACACGCACCCCTGTGGTGGGTTCACCGAACACGTTCAGCTCCACACCGCGGTTGTTGCGCTTGCCATTGGGGCCGAAGACCCGGGAGCCGGGGTTGGTTTCATAGGCAGGCTGACGGATTCTGAAGGCGCTGGCCGTAAACGCCACTTTGCCCAGGTCATACTTGGCACCCACTTCCACCTGGCGGCTGGTGAAAGGTGGGAATATCTGGTCCTCGTTGATCGACGTGGACGGTGCGATCTTGCCTTGGCTCAAGCCCTCCATGTAGTTGGCATACACCGACAGCTCGTCCGTGACCTTGTACAGCACGCCACCGGAGGGCGAGACCTTCTTCTCGTCATACGCCGTATCGCCTTTGACCCCATCACTCCAATCGTCCACCTGCACCCGCTGCCAGCGCAGCCCTAGGGTCAACAGCAATCGGTCATCGAAAAAGCCGAGGGTGTCGGACAACGCCAACCCGGAGAACCGGTTCTCGGTGTAATCCTTCGAATCGAGCCGCGTTGGGGTACCTGGCGTCGGCGTAGCCGTAGGATGGTAGAGGTTGCCGGGTGAGGAAGCGTAACGAGCCCCCCCATTGGTGAAGTCCATGTAGTAATACGTTGCAGCCAGGTTGACCTCGTGGCTGACCGGCCCAGTGTGTAACCAGGTTCTCAAGCCCGCCAAGGCGGTGCGCACCGATTCATCCCTGCTGAAATCGCGGGGCTGGATGGTGAAGTCGCCAGCATTGTTAATCAGAGAAACGTTATGGCGCAGGAAATCGTGCCGGCTCTCCCTGGCACCCACTGCGCCATAGGCCAGCACAGAATCGCTGAGATCATATTCGGCGTGCACTGCCCCGAAGGTATCGTTGGTGCGCGCCTTGCTCCACGCCTGGGCGTAGTTGCGGTGCACACCGCCAGCACGCGGTACCTGGGCGCGGGGCCCAACCAGCACACGTTCCTGGGGGGCATCTGTATCACGCTCGGTATGCCCGAGGTCGGCCGAAAGCCGCAGGCGTTCGCCGCGAAAATCCAGCCCCAGCACGGCCATTTCGCGGTCCACTTGCTGGTGGTCCCACTCGGTATCGCCGGACTGTTTCACCGCATTCAGACGCATGCCGAACTGCTGCTGGTCGCCGAACCTTCGCCCTACGTCAACGGCCCCGCCTACCTGGCCCGCCGAGGCGTAGCTGCCGGTGAACTCGGTGATCGGCGTGTCACCAGCGCGTTTGGGTTGGATGTTGATGCCGCCGCCGACGCTGCCCCGTGGTGCGATGCCGTTGATCAGTTGGCTAGGGCCCTTGATAATGTCGACCCGTTCGGCCATCTCCATATCGATCGAGTAGGTAGGCAGCAAGCCATAGAGGCCGTTGTAGGACACATCACTGTTATACAAGCTGAAACCGCGAATGGTGAACTGCTCGAAACGCCCACCGGCCGGGTTGGTGGCACGAACCGAAGGGTCACTGGCGACCAGTTCGCTCAGGGTGCGCGCCTGTTGGTTCTTCACCAGATCGCTGGTGTAGCTGGTGATGCTGAACGGCGTTTGCATGAAATCGCGCGCACCCAGCAAGCCTTGTGCGCCCTGGCGAGCGACCTGACCGCCTGCATAAGGGAGCGCCTCGTCGGTCGTCGGTGGGCCGCCGACGATGCTGGTAGGGGCTATTTCCAGCGCGCCCCCTTGCTGCGGCGACGGCATGAGCGTGAAGGCATCGTGGCCCACAGGTACCCATTGCAGACCGCTGCCGCGTAGTAATTGCCTGAAGCCTTCATCGACGCTGTACTGGCCGGCCAGCCCTTCACTACGCAGGCCCTTGACCAGCGCCGGGTCCAGCGACAAGCTGACCCCTGCTTGATCGGCGAAGCGGGTCAAGGCCGCCCCTAGGCTCGCCGCTGGCACTTGGTACGTGCGCCGGACTGGCTCGTCGGCCCAGGCGGGAATGCCCAGTAGCAGGCTCATGGCGAACAATGGGCGAGCTGCGCGCACCCATGGGCGCAGGTGAATGGACTTTACTGCAGGCATCGATGAGGCTCCCCTTTATGGTGTTCTACGGGTAATGACAGGCGAGCACGAAAAAGGGGACAGCATCGCGTTGATATCACGTGCAATGCGCCGCAACGCAGCGCTCGGGTTCGAGCCTCAGGCAGTCGTTGTTCGCGGCACCAGCGTGATCCAATAGCGGGTACGGGCCACCACCTGCACCGGCAGGCTCGCGGCGAGCAGCGCCAATACCCGGTCGGTGTCATCCAGGCGGAAGGTGCCGGTCACCCTGAGCCTGTCCAGCGCCGGATCCCAGCGCAGCACGCCTGGGCGATAGCGGCTCAACTCCACCAGCAGGTCGCCTAGACGTTGATCGTCCAGGCGCAACACGCCATCTCGCCACCCCAGTCGCCAAGCTTGAAGAGGACCGACATTTCGCAGACCTGACGCCAGAACGGCAGCTTGCTGGCCGGCGGTGAGGCGCAGGCGATCTCCTTTCAGCGGCTGAACGTCTGCCCGGCCCTGGACAACTGCAACCTGACACCCTGGTTCGACCAGGCGGATGCACACCTGCCCCGGGCCAAGGGTTGCACCACCCACTGTCACCTGACCTGAAGGCACCTGGATGGTCAGGGGTTGAAGGCCAGGCGTGTCGACTGAAACTTCGCCGCGTCGCAACCACAGTCTATGATTGGCAGCGTCCACGTCGACAGCGCTGTCGGTGTTCAACTGCACCTTAGTGCCATCCCGCAGCGTCATGAGCCGCCGTTCACCCACACCCGTACGCAGATCAGCAGCCCAGGCCTCAAGGGGCAATTCGCGGCTCAACCACCAAGCCGTAGGCACCAGCGCTGCCAAACCGAGCATTTGAACAAGCGCGGCACGTCGGCCGTGATCGGGACGGTCAAGGGTGGCCATGGCCAAACTGGCAGGCAACCCGGTAAAGCGCTCACGCAAGCGCAGCGCCTGCTGCCAGGCAGCCTCATGCACAGCGCTTTGCCCCCGCCACTGCTCAAGCCCGGTCAAGTCCGCCTCGCGGGTATCGCCTGAATCGATGAGCGCCAGCCACTGGGCGGCCTCGCGCAACGCCTCCCGTTGGTGCACAGGCGGGCTCACTGAAGTTCGGCCAACAGGCAGTGCTCGTAGGCCTGCACCATATAGCGCTTGACCGAACGCTCACAAACACCAAGCCGGCTGGCGATTTCGGCGTAGCTCAGCCCTTCGAGCTGGCTTAGCAGAAAAGCCTTGCGCACGACCGGCTTCAAACCGTCCAGCAATTGATCGAGCGCTTGCAGCGTTTCGAGCAACAACCAGCGCTGTTCGGGCGAAGGCGCGTGCTGTTCGGGCAGGTGCACCAGGGCCTCAAGGTAGGCTTTCTCGAGGCTGCGGCGTTGGTGAAGGTTGCTTAGAAGTCGCTTGCCGACCGTCAGCAGGTAGGCGCGTGGCTCGCGGATGTCGGTCAACGGCTGGGCGCTGGCCATCACGCGAAGGAAGGTATCCTGACTCAGGTCGGCCGCATCCCAGGCATTGCCCATGCGCCGTCGTAGCCAGCCTTCGAGCCAGCCACGGTGCTCCCGGTAAAGGTCAGGGAAGCTTTGCGTGGGCGGCGGCGCGGCTTCGAACATGGACAAGTCCCTGCGATGATGTAAATAGGATTAATTCTAATTTACATCTCATCGCAGGGCCAAGCCCTTTATCACCGCTTACGCAATGGCCGAATCCACCAGCACCTGGGCTTCCTGAACCAATCGTTGCAAGTGGGCTTCGTCGACAAAACTTTCCGCGTAGATCTTGTAGATGTCCTCGGTGCCAGACGGGCGGGCCGCGAACCAGCCATTGGCGGTGATGACCTTAAGACCACCGATCGCCTGCCCATTACCCGGCGCGTGGCTCAGGATCTGCAGGATCGGCTCTCCAGCAAGCTCGGTAGAGGTCACCTGCTCAGCCGCAAGCTTGCTCAACAACCCTTTCTGGCGGGCATCGGCCTTGGCCTCGACGCGGGTGGCGAACGGCTTGCCCAGCGCCTGGGTCAGCTCGGCGTACGCCTGGCTCGGGTTGCGTCCCGTCCGGGCGGTCATCTCCGCAGCCAGCAAGGCCGGGATGAGGCCATCCTTGTCGGTTGCCCATACCGAGCCGTCGCGGCGCAGGAACGAGGCACCCGCACTTTCTTCGCCACCAAAGCCCAGCGAGCCCTCGAATAGACCCTGGGCGAAGAACTTGAAGCCCACGGGTACTTCGTACAGCTCGCGGCCCAACCGCTCGGTCACGCGATCGATCAGGCCGCTGGACACAACCGTCTTGCCGACGGCCGCGTCGGTGCGCCACTGTGGACGGTTGCGGTACAGGTAGTCGATGGCAACGGCCAGGTAATTGTTAGGTTGCAGCAAGCCGTCGGGCGTGACGATGCCATGGCGATCGTGGTCCGGGTCGCAGGCAAAGGCCACGTCGAAGCGCTCGCGCAGGCCGATCAAGCCCTGCATGGCGTAGGGTGACGAAGGGTCCATGCGAATCTGGCCATCCCAGTCGACGCTCATGAAGCGGAACGTCGGGTCGACCTCGGTGTTCACCACTTCCAGGTCCAGTTGATAGTGCTGGGCAATGGCCGACCAGTAGCGCACCCCTGCCCCACCCAGCGGGTCCACGCCCAAGCGCAGCTTGGCTGCACGGATGACCTCGAAGTCGATGACGTTTTCCAGGTCTGCCACATAGTGGCTGATGTAGTCGTGACGATGGGTGGTAGGGGCCTGCAGCGCCTGGGCGTGGTCGATACGCTTGACCCCTGCCAGCCCGGCTGCCAGCAATTCGTTGGCCTTGGCTTCGATCCACTTGGTGACGTCGCTGTCGGCCGGGCCGCCGTTGGGCGGGTTGTACTTGAAGCCACCACTTTGCGGCGGGTTGTGCGAGGGCGTGATCACCACGCCGTCGGCCAGGCCGTCCTGGCGCCCACGGTTGTAGCAGAGGATGGCGTGGGACACCGCCGGTGTCGGGGTGTATTCGTCGTCCTTGGACAACATCACCTGTACACCGTTGGCAGCCAGCACTTCCAATGCACTCGCCGCGGCAGGCGCCGACAGCGCATGGGTATCAGCACCGACGAACAGCGGGCCATCGATGCCCTTTTCCTGGCGGTACAGGCAGATGGCCTGGGTGATGGCCAGCACATGGTGTTCGTTGAAGCTCAACTCGAGCGAAGTACCCCGGTGCCCCGATGTGCCGAAAGCGACACGCTGGCTCGCCACGCCAGCATCCGGCCGACCGGTGTAGTAGGCCGTGAGTAGGCGGGGAATATCGACCAGCACGCTGGCTGGAGCCGGCTTGCCTGCCAAAGGACTGAGCGTCATGCATTAACCTCGAGTTCAGCGAAATGTGGGGGTTAGAGCGTGCAGTGTACTGAGAGTTGCAAGTGCGCGCGATGCAGTGCACGAAAGAAACCGTGGGTATCGCTCAAGGGCAATTCGACGCCTACCGCCAGCGCTGCCCAGGGAGCGTATCGAGGCCCTGCCCATGCGGATCTTGGCACACGCCAGGCGGTCAGAAACCTTGTCGAGCACACCCCCTGCTGTGAGGCACCATGGCTTTCCATCGTCTAACGCGCACCCATCCTAGATTGAGCTTGGCCACAGGCGTAGGGTTGCTGGGCGCCTGGCTGGTCCCTGTCACTGACCCTGTGCAACGCCTGCTGGCGGGTTGGAACATTGGCGTTTGGTTGTACCTGATGCTGGTACTCTGGCTCAGCTGCACCGCAAGCCCTGCAAAGGTTCGCAGGGTGGCCCACAGCGAAGACGAGAACGCAGGCCTGGTGCTGCTTACCGTCTGCATCGCGGCAATCGCCAGCCTGGTTGCCGTGACACTGCAGCTGGTGTCCAGCCGCGGGCTGCATGGCAGCGCATTGACGGCTCACTACTTGTACACCGGGTTCACCGTCGCAGGCTCCTGGCTGCTGATCGGCTGCATCTTCAGCCTGCACTATGCGCGGCTGTTCTATGCAGAGACGGCCACGGCGCCGCCTTTACGCTTCGCCGATAGAGAAACCCAGCCGGACTACTGGGACTTTCACTACGTGTCGTTCACCATCAGCGTGGCCGTTCAGACATCCGACGTAGGCGTAGCCGGTAGAGTGATGCGGCGGGTGGTACTGGCCCACTCGCTCGTGGGGTTCGTGTTCAACACCGCCATCCTCGGTTTCACCATCAATATTGCGGCTGGATTGCTTGGGTGACCGTCCGCCGGTCGGATTTCACGAATTCAAGCCGTACTCGGCCCTATAGGTTCCAAGAGCCCGTCTCGCGTACCCACGCCGGGCCTGGATCAGGGCGCTCGGTGCGCTCGCCAGGGGGGCAAAATGTGAAGATGCGCCTTGACCTGCTTCTGAAAGTCCTCTGCGCTGTATTGCAGATCATGCCCTGCAACATTTGTCACATTTGCAAGTGAGAATGCCGTCAACCAGGTGCTATGGTTACTTTCCCGGCAGCCACAGTACGCGGCCGCCCTTCACCAGCTTTCAGTCACGTACAAGGAGGCTCGGATGAACAAGATGACCTTCCCCAACGCCTGCCAGGTCATGCGCTGGCACTTCCATCCTCTGGGCTTCGAAGCCAACATGGATGCGCCGCGCAGCATGGTAGCGCGGCTGTTCGACAGAAGCACGGGCGAAACCTTGCTGGCCATAGCGGGCATCCCCTGCATGGCCATCATGGCTGCCAGCGATGTCGAGCGCATCATCGAAGCGGTCGAAGCCGAACTCGAAGCCTTCCAGCCCGCGCCCCTGCTGCGCAACGCCAGTTAACCCATGGCCGGGCCAGGGCTCGACTCCAGCAACTGCTCGGCCGGCACGGGTCGGCCGAGCAGGTAGCCCTGAAGCGCATCGCAGCCCAGCCGCGTCAGGAAGGCTTGCTGACCGGAGGTCTCGACCCCTTCTGCAACGATTCGCAGCCCCAGTGCGCGGCCCAATGCTACGATGGCCGACACGATGGCCGCATCCTCACCCTCATCCTCCAGCTCGCGTACAAAGCCTCGATCGATTTTCAGCTCGTTGGCCGGCAAGCGCTTGAGGTACATCAGGCTGGAATAACCTGTACCAAAGTCGTCAATTGACAGGTCTACGCCCATGTCCGAGAGCTGCTGAAGGACAGTCAGGCTCACCTCCACGTCCGACATCGCCGTGGTTTCGGTGATCTCCAATGTCAGGCAGTTGGCGGGCACTGCATGGCGTTCCAGAGCGCGCGACACGCTATCGAGCAGCCCCGCGTGGCAAAACTGGATGGCCGACAGGTTGACCGCGATCCGCCAACCCTCGATACCTTCATCCAGCCACAGGCGCATCTGGCGACATGCTTCGTCCAATACCCAGTCACCGATGGAAATGATCAGGCCGGTCTTTTCCGCAAGGCTGATGAAACGGTCAGGGCCCAAGAGCCCGTGCTGCGGATGCTCCCAACGCAGCAGCGCCTCGGCGCCGATCGGTTGACACTGTTTGGCGTCGAACTTGGGTTGGTAATGCAGACGAAATTGCCCCGCCGCCACTGCCAGGCGCAAATCCTGCACCAACTGCAACTGCTGCCGGGCATTGCTGTTCATCGAGGCGTCGAAAAAGCTGTAGCCATTCTTGCCTACCCGCTTGGCGTGATACATGGCAGCGTCGGCGTTGCGCAGCAGTTCGTGCTGGTCCTGACCGTTGCCGGGGTACAGGACGATACCCAGGCTGGCCGAAAGCTGCAGGTCATGCTCAGCCACCTTGAAAGGCCGCGAAACCAGGTTTACCTGTTTGATGGCAACGTTCATGGCGTCGCTCGGGTCTTGTAACTCGACCAACAGCACAAACTCATCCCCGCCGATGCGCGCCAGTGTGTCCTGGCTGTGCAGGTGCCCGCGCAATCGCGTCGCCACAGCTTTGAGCAGCAGGTCTCCGGCATGATGGCCAAAGGCATCGTTGACCGGCTTGAACCCGTCCAGATCAATGAACATCAGCGCAAAGCAACCGCCCTGCTCGGCTACCTTGGCGATGGCCAGTTCGATGCGGTCAGCCAGCAGGCTGCGATTGGGCAGGCCTGTGAGCGTGTCGTGCAATGCCAGCTGAGTCAGCTCCTGGTTGGCCAGGGTCAGCGACCTGGCCAGCGCCGCCGTGCGGGCCTCGAGGCGCGCGTCCAGCACGGAGGTCAGCAAAGCCACCAGCAGCACCGCAAAGGTCGTGATCAGGACAAGCGATACCAGGCCATCCCCCTCAAGGCCATCGGGCAGCGCACCGCAGAAACTGCCCTGGGGAAAACCAGCGGCCGCCATACCGGTGTAGTGCATGCCGACGATGGCGATCCCCATGAGCACCGCTGCCAGCCCACGGATTTGACGCACGTAGGGGGTCTGTCTGCGCAGCCGGAACGCGATCCACAACGCCGCCGCCGAAGCGCCCACCGCGATCAGCAGCGAAGCCAGAAACAGGCTCGGGTCGTAGTCGATGCCGGGTGTCATGCGCAGCGCTGCCATGCCGGTGTAATGCATGCTGGCGATACCGGCTCCCATGATGAGCGCGCCGAGGGCAAGCTGCAGGGCGGGCAAGCTGGGCTGGCTGACCAGCCAGAGGGCGAAGCCCGAGGACAGCACCGCGATCAGCAGCGAGCATGCGGTCAACGTCAGGTCATAGCCCAGCTCGATTGGCAGCTGCAAGGCGAGCATGCCGACAAAATGCATCGACCAGATGCCGGTTCCCATGGCCAGCGCCCCGCCGATCATCCACAGCGAGGCGGCATACCCCCTGGCGGTGGCAATACGTCCAGCAAGGTCCAGGGCCGTGTAGGACGCCAGGATGGCCACGCACAAGGAAATCAACACCAGCGAAGAGGAGTAGCTAGCGGTCAGCATTTTGCGGAGTACCAGGAGCCGGCAGAGGTAGGCACGAAAGGCCGACCATTGTACTCAAGCTTGGGTAAAACGCACGGTGTTTCGGCATAGCAAATGGCCATGTCGACAGCAGGTCTGTGCGACGACATGGGTCAAAGGTTACGCATCAATCCTGATCGGCGAATGCCCCTCGTGCATCCCAGCCACCGCCCAGCGCTGCCACCAATTGGACACTGGCGACCAAGCGTCCCTGCAACAGGTTGAGCACACTGCGCTCGTTGCTCAGCGCGGTGGCCTGAACATTGACCACATCCAGATAGCCGATCAAGCCGGCTTTGTATTGATTTTCCGTAAGCCGCAGCGACTCGCGGGCGGCCTCCAGGGCCTCCTGGCGCACCACGGCTTCGTCCCCGTACACCTTCAGTTGCACCAGCAGGTTCTCCACCTCCTTGAAACCATCCAGCACGGTCTGGCGGTACTGGGCGACCGTCTGATCGTATACGGCTACGGTACGGTCCACCTCGGCGCTGCGCCTGCCTGCATCGAACAGGGTGAGCGCAAGCTGTGGGCCGACCGACCAGTAGCGGTTGGGCAACTCGATCCAGTTGTTGAAGCTGCTGCTTGAGTAACCGCCGTTCAGGCTCAGGCTGAAATCCGGAAAATAGGCCGCGCGCGATACGCCGATATTGGCGTTGGCAGCCATCACATTGCGCTCGGCAGCGGCGATGTCGGGCCGCCGCTCGAGCAGTTGCGATGGCAGCGCCACCGGAATTTGCGGCAATGCAGGAATCGCCTGGCTGTCGGCCAGGGCAAATTGCGCAGGCGTCTTGCCCAGCAGCACGGCAATAGCGTTCTCGAACTGGGCGCGCTGCCAGATCAGGTCGATCAGGTCAGCCTCGGTGCTCTTGAGCTGGGTGCGCGCCTGGGCCACCGCGTCGGGGCCGGCGATACCTGCGCGGTATTGGTTCTGATTCATCCGCAGCGAGCGCTCGTAGGCGGCCACCGTGGCTTGCAGCAGGCGCTTCTGCTCGTCGATGACGCGCAGTTGCAGGTAGTTCTGCACCAGCTCCGACTGCTGGCTCAAGCGCATGGCGGCAAGGTCGGCCAGGCTGGCCTGAGCACTGGCCTGGTTGGCATTGAGCGTCTCGCGCAACTTACCCCACAAGTCGATTTCCCAGCTGACTCCCAACTGGGCGTTGTAAGTGTCCCGAATGCCGCTGCTGTTATTGGACAGGCTTGAGCTGGAACTGCCAGTGCCCTGGGCCGACCTGTTCTTGGCCACGCTCAGGTCGAGACTTGGAAACAGTCCGGCGCGGCTGCTGCGCACCAGCGCCTGGGCCTGGCGATACTGCGCCTCGGCTTGCGCCACACTCTGGTTGTTGCGATTGAGCTCATCGACCAGTGCGTTGAGTTGCGCGTCGCCATAGATCTCCCACCAGGCACCACGGGCGATGGCGTCAGAAGGCGTTGCCTGCGTCCAGCCTTCGGCATGCTTGAATTGCGCCGTGCCGGTCATTTCCGGACGGTGATAGTCCGGGGCCAATGTACAGGCGCTGAGCAAGGCGGCCCCCAAGGCTGCCCCCAGCAAACGCGAGCCGCGAACACGGCTGAGCACTTGCAGGGCACGATGAAGCGGAGTCTGGGCAAAAGTCATAGCGGGTTTTCCAAGGCCGCGTCGGTGCGCACACCGCGCCAACGGTTGTAGCGGTGACGCAAGCGGTCCAGATACAGATAGACCACAGGCGTCGTGTAGAGGGTCAGGACCTGGCTGAAGACCAGGCCGCCGATGATGGTCAGCCCCAGCGGCTGACGCATCTCCGCCCCTTCTGCCTGGCTCAGCAGCAGCGGCAAGGCGCCGAGAATGGCCGCCAGCGTCGTCATCAGGATTGGGCGCAGGCGCAGCAGGCATGCGCGGCGAATGGATTCCTCAGGCGACAGCCCCTGGTGACGTTCAAGTTGCAGGGCCAGGTCGATCATTAAGATGGCATTTTTCTTTACCACCCCGATCAACAGGAACAGCCCCAGCAGGGAGATCAGGCTGAATTCGCCACCGGTCACATACAGCGCCAACAAGGCACCGACGCCGGCCGAGGGCAGCGTGGACAAGATGGTCAGGGGGTGGATGTAGCTCTCGTACAGAATCCCGAGTACCAGGTACACAAGCACCAGTGCGCCTAGAATCATGAAGGGCTGCCCCTGTGCGGTCTTGGTGAAGGCATCGGCGGTGCCGCCAAGCTTGGCGATCACCCCTTCCGGAAGGCCGAGCTTGGCCACGGCACGCTCGACTGCCGCCAGCGCCTGGTCGGTGCTGTAGCCTTCGGCGACGTCGAAGGCGATGTCCTCGGAGGCGAACTGGTCTTCGTGGCTGACCCGGTCGTTGGCCAGGCTGTTCTCATAGTGCGCGATGGTCGACAGCGGCACCCGTGCGCCCTCGGCGGTAATCACCTGCACCTGCTCCAGGGTACTGGGGTCCCAGGCGTATTTCGGGTTGATCTCCAGCACTACCTGATATTGGTTGAGGCTGTCATAGATGGTGGAGATCTGCCGCTGGCTGTAGGCATTGTTCAGCACGGTGGTGACCATCTGCATGTCGATGCCCAGGCGCTTGGCCTGGTCGCGGTCCACCACCAGCGTCACCTGCTGGGTGCCCGCCCCGTCGCGTGCGTCGATGGCGGTCAGCTCGGGCAAGGCGCGCATGGCCGCGACGACCTTGGGGAACCACTGGCGCAAGGCTGCCAGGTCGCCGCTCTGCAAGGTATACAGGTACTGCGAGGACGATTGATCACGCCCGCCACCGCCCAGTTGCAAGTCCTGATCGGCCATCAGGAACAGCCGCCCGCCAGGCACCTTGGGCATTTCCTTACGCAGGCGTTCGATCACCTTCTGGGCATCGAGCTTGCGTTCGCTGATGGGCTTGAGCCTGACCAGCACCATGGCGTTGTTGGTACCGCTGTTGCCGCCGATGAAGCCTGCAACACTCTGTACGGCAGGGTCTGCCAGCAAGGCGCGCCGGTAGGTTTCCATCTTGGGCTGCATGACGCTGAACGACAGGCCGTCATCACCGCGGATGAAACCCATGAGCTGGCCGGTATCCTGCTGGGGCATCAGTGTCTTGGGCACCACGACGTACAGCGCCACGTTGACCGCAATGGTCACCAGCAGGCTGATCAGGGTCAGGCGCCGATGCCGCAGCGCCCAGCCCAGGCTGCGGTCATAGCCGGCAACCATGCGCCGGTGCACGGCATCGCTCCACCGTTGCAGGCGAGTCTGTTCGGCCTGGTGCGCAGTCAGCCAACGGGCACACAGCATGGGGGTAAGGGTTAGCGACACCAGCAACGAAACCATGATGGCGGCCGCCAGGGTGATGGAAAATTCCTGGAACAAGCTGCGCACGATGCCGCCCATGAACAGGATCGACACGAACACGGCCACCAGTGACACGTTCATCGACAGGAGGGTGAAGCCGACCTCCTTGGCGCCCAGGAAGGCCGCCTTCATCGGTGGCTGCCCGTCCTCGATATGCCGGGAGATGTTCTCCAGCACGACAATGGCATCGTCCACCACAAGGCCGGTCGCCAGGATCAGCGCCATCAGCGACAAGTTGTTGAGCGAGAAGCCGCACAGGTACATGACCGCGAAGGTGCCAACCAGCGACACCGGCACCGCCAGGCTGGGAATCAGTGAAGCACGCAGGCTGCCGAGGAACAGGTAGACCACCAGGATTACCAGCACCACGGCGATCAGCAAGGTATGCTCCGCCTCCTTGAGTGTGGCCTTGATCACCGGCGAACGGTCCATGGCCACGTTCAGCTCGACGCTCGCCGGAAGTAGCGATTGCAGGGCAGGCAACTGCGACTTGATCTGCTCCACAGTGGCAATGATGTTGGCACCTGCCTGCCGGTTCACGACCAGCAATACCGCGCTCTGGTCATTGAAAAAGCCACTGTTGTAGCGGTTTTCGACGCCATCGGTGATGGTTGCCACATCCGATAGCCGAAGAACCGTGCCGTTCTCCTGGCGAATCACGAGCGGCCCGTAATCCTTGGCGCTTTCCAACTGGTCGTTGGCCCGCACCTGCCAATTGCGCTCGGCATCCTCGACAAAACCCATGGGCCGGCGCTGGTTGGCATTGGCCACCGCGGTACGCACCTCGTCCAGCGCCAGGCCGTACTGGTTCAGCAACTGTGGCTCGACCGAAATGCGCACGGCCGGCAGCGAACTGCCACCGATCTGCACCTCGCCCACGCCCGGCACCTGGGCCAGGCTTTGGGACAGGATGGTATCGGCCAAATCGTACAGCTGCCCTTTCTGCAGCACACTGGAGGTCAGCGACAGGACCATGACCGGCGCCTGGGACGGATTGATCTTCTTGTAGGTCGGCATGCTGCGCATGCCGCTGGGCAGCAGATTGCGGGTGGCATTGATTGCAGCCTGCACCTCGCGCGCAGCGCCGTCGATGTCTCGGCCAAGTTCAAAGCCAATGATGACCCGCGTTGAGCCCTGGTTGGAACTGCTGGTCAATGTGGTAACCCCGGCAATGCTGCCCAGCTTGCGCTCAAGCGGCGTTGCCACGGTCGAGGCCATGACTTCGGGGCTCGCACCCGGCAGGTTGGCCGACACCACGATCACCGGGAAATCCATCTGCGGCAGCGGCGAGACCGGCAACAGACCGAAGCTGACCGCGCCCAGCAGCATGATCGCCAGGCTCAACAGCATGGTTGCCACGGGCCTGCGGATGAATGGCGCAGACAGGTTCATCGGGCCGCCCCTACTGAAGCGCTGCGCGTATTCATACCGGTTCCTGCGCCAGGTCGCGCTTGCCGAAACGACGCCCCAGCCGGTCGAAGTACAGGTAGATGACCGGCGTGGTGAATAGCGTCAGCACCTGGCTCACGAGCAGCCCACCCACCATCACCAGGCCCAGGGGTTGGCGCAGTTCGGCGCCGGACCCGGTGGCCAACATCAACGGCACGGCTCCGAACAGGGCCGCCAGCGTGGTCATGAGGATTGGCCGGAACCGCAGCAGCGCGGCCTGGTAGATGGCATCGCGCGGGCTCATGCCCTGGTGACGTTCGGCTTCGAGCGCGAAGTCGATCATCATGATGGCGTTTTTCTTGACGATACCGATCAGCAGGATGATGCCGATGATGGCGATCATGCCCAGGTCGTTGCCACTGATCAACAGCGCCAGCAAGGCGCCCACGGCAGCCGAAGGCAGCGTCGAGAGGATGGTCACCGGGTGGATGTAGCTCTCATAGAGCACACCCAGCACGATGTACATGGTCACCACCGCCGCGAGAATCAGCAGCAAGGTGCTCGACAGAGATGCCTGGAACGCCTGCGCCGCGCCCTGGAACCGGGTCTGGATGCCCAACGGCATGCCGATGTCCTGCTGAACCTGCTCGATCACCTGCACGGCTTTGCCCAGCGAGGCGCCCTGCCCCAGGTTGAATGACAAGGTGACCGCCGGGAACTGACCGATGTGAGAAATGGCCAGCTGCGCCTGGCGCTGCTCGATGCGCGCCAGCGCCGACAGACGCACCTGCCCGCCATCACTGGCCTTGACGTGGATCGACTCCAGTGCCTGGGGACCGATCACGGCCGCGTCTCGCGACTGCAGCACCACCCGGTATTGGCTGGCCTGGGTGTAGATAGTCGAAATCTGCCTCTGGCCGAAGGCATCGTAGAGCGCGTTGGTGATCTGCGACACGCTGATGCCCAGCCGGCTGGCCATGTCCCGGTCGATCACCAGGTACACCTGCAAGCCATTCTCCTGCAGGTCACTGGCCACATCGGCAAGCTCGGGGCGCAGGTTCAGGGCCTGGACCAGTTTGCCACTCCACTGCCCCAGCAGTTCGGCATCGGGCGATGACAATGTGAACTGGTACTGCGTGCGGCTGACCCGGTCCTCGATACTCAAATCCTGCACCGGCTGCATGAACAGGCGGATGCCCACCAGCTTGTCGAGCTGGGGTTGCAAGCGCTTGACGACATCGCTTGCAGTGACATCGCGCTCCCCATGTGGCTTGAGGTTGATGAGCATACGGCCGCTGTTGAGGGTGGCGTTGTCGCCGTCCACGCCAATGTAGGACGAGAGGCTCTGCACGGCAGGGTCCTGCAGGATGACGCGGCTCAGGGCCTGCTGCCGGTCGCTCATGGCCGCGAACGAGGTGGACTGGGGTGCTTCGGAGATGCCCTGAATGACGCCCGTGTCCTGGACCGGGAAGAACCCCTTGGGCACCACCATGTACAGCAGCACCGTCAACGCCAGGCTTGCCACCGCCACCAGCAGGGTCAGGGGCTGGCGCTTGAGTACCCATTGCAGGGCGCTGGCGTAGTGTTTGATCAACCAGTCGATCCAGGCACCGCTGGCCCGGTAGAAACGGCCTTGCTCATCTGGGGTGGGTTCGCGCTTGAGCAGGCGGGCACACATCATCGGCGTCAGGGTCAGCGAGACCACCAGGGAAATCAGGATGGCCACCGCCAGGGTGATGGCGAACTCCCGGAACAGGCGCCCTACTACATCGGCCATGAACAACAGCGGGATCAGTACGGCGATCAGCGAGAAGGTCAGCGAAATCAAGGTAAAGCCAATCTGCCTGGCGCCTTTGAGCGCCGCCTGCAGCGGCGTTTCGCCTTCCTCGATATGCCGTGAAATGTTCTCCAGCATCACGATCGCATCGTCCACCACAAAACCGGTGGCGATGGTCAGCGCCATCAGGGTGAGGTTGTTGATGGAAAACCCTGCCAGGTACATGACGGCGAAGGTGCCGACCAATGACAGCGGCACGGCGATCGAAGGAATGATCGTAGCGCTGACCCGCCGCAGGAACAGGAAGGTGACCATTACCACCAGGGCGATGGCGATCAGCAGTTCATGCTGAACGTCGCGCACGGCGGCGCGGATGGTCTGGGTACGGTCGGTGAGCACGGACACGTCCAGGCCGGCGGGCAGGTTGTCGGTGATCGAGGGCAGCATGTCCTTGATGCGGTCCACCACCTCGATGACGTTGGCACCTGGCTGACGCTGAATATTCAGAAGCACGGCGTGATTCTGGTTGGCCCAGGCCGCCAGCCGTTCGTTTTCCGCGCCGTCGACGATCTGCGCCACATCCTTCAAACGCAGCGGGGCGCCGTTGTTGTAGGCCAGGATGAGGTTGGCGTATTCCTCGGGCGAGCGCAGTTGGTCATTAGCGTCGAGCATCGAGACGCGTGTAGGGCCATCGAAATTGCCCTTGGGCTGGTTGACGTTGGAGGCCCCGATCAGTGTGCGGACATCCTCCAGGTTGAGCCCGTTGGCCGCCAGTGCATCCACGTTGACCTTGATGCGCACAGCCTGGCGCTGGCCCCCTGCGATGCTGACCATGCCCACCCCGCTGGTCTGGGCCAGCTTCTGGGCCACGCGGGTGTCGACCAGATCGTTGAGCTTGGGCAGCGGCATGGTCTTGCTGGAGATGGCCAGCGTCAGCACTGGCGTATCGGCCGGGTTGACCTTGTTATAGACCGGGGGGGCCGGAAGGTCGCTGGGCAGCAGGTTGCTGGCGGCGTTGATCGCGGCCTGCACTTGCTGCTCGGCCACGTCCATGTTCATGTCCAGGTTGAAGCGCAGGGTCAGGACCGACGCGCCCCCTGAACTGGTCGAGGCCATCTGTTCAAGGCCGGGCATCTGGCCGAACTGACGTTCAAGTGGCGCGGTGACGGCACTGGTCATCACCTGGGGGCTTGCCCCGGGGTACAGGGTCATGACGCGAATCGTGGGGTAATCGACCTGCGGCAGCGCGGCGACAGGCAGCATGCGGTAGGCGATCAAACCGGCCAGCACCAAGGCCAGCATGGTCAAGGTCGTTGCGACTGGCCGCAGGATGAACAGGCGCGAGAGGTTCATGCGCCCGCCTTGCCTGCGGTGCTATCAGCCTGGCCCGGCGCATTGCTTTCCTGGCCCTGCAAATGCTGGCCTGGCGTGGTGGGCACCTGGGCGCTGTCATCGACCACTTCCACCTTGGTGCCTTCACGCAGGCGGTCGGTGCCTTCGAGCACCAGGCGATCACCGGCCGCCAGGCCGTCGAGGATCACGCTGTTTTCACCGTCGCTGGGGCCGACCTTCAGCTTGCGCACGTTGACGGTATTTTCGCCGTTGATCACATAGGCGAACGTCCCGTCGTTACCGAACTGAATGGCGGCGGCTGGCGCCAGCACCACCTGCTTGAGCGTATCGGCAAGCAGGCGCACGTTGACGAACTGGTTGGGGAACAGGGCCAGGTCCTTGTTCTCGAAGCGGCCCTTGAACTTGAGGGTGCCAGTGGCAGTGTCGATCTGGTTGTCGATGCTGCCCAGCACGCCGGTGGCCTGCAGCTTGCTGTCGCTCCGATCCCACGCCTCCACAGGCAGGCTGGCGCCGGTGCGATAGCGTTCAAGAACGGTACCCAGTTCGGTTTCCGGCAGCGTGAACGCCACGTTGATCGGCTCGGTCTGGGTGATCACCACCAGCGCTGTGGTGTCGTTGGCGGCCACCAGGTTGCCCAGGTCGAGCTGGCGCAGGCCGACGCGGCCGCTGATCGGCGCGCGAATCTGGGTGAATTCAAGGTTCAGGCGCGCATCGTTGACCTGTGCCTGGTTGGTCTTGACCAGCCCCTGGAACTGGGCCACCTGTGCCTGAGCGGTGTCCAGGGTTTGCTTGGCGATACTGTCCTCGGCATACAGCCCTTTGTAGCGAGCGACGTCGACCTGGGCATTCTTCAGTTGCGCCTGGTTCTGGGCCAGGGTGCCCTCGGCCTGTTGCAGGGCGATGCGGTAGGCACGCGGGTCGATTTCGGCAAGCAAGTCACCGGCCTTTACCTGCTGCCCTTCCTTGAAGTGAATCTTGACCAGCTCACCGCCTACACGGCTGCGCACATTCACGGTATTGGTCGCGGTCACCGTGCCAAGCGCCTTGTAGTAAAGCGGGAAATCGCCCACCCGTGCAGGTTCCACCCTCACCGGGACCGGGTCAGTAGACCCGCCGAAACCGGGCCGCCCGCTTTTGCCGCCCGGCCCTCCAGCAGCCTGGTCGGTGGCTGGCGTGGCAGGCCATAGCCACCAGGCCAGCACTGCGACCAGCAACACGATCAGCAGCGTGACGAGCCAGCGACGGGGAGAACGGGATTTTGGCGCTTGCATGGGTTGAACGAACCTTGTTCGGATTGACGATTCAGGAGGGTGAACGATAAGCACTGTCGACGGCCAAGCAAAGCGCCTTTACCAGAGGTTTACCTTTGCCTGACGTTGCCAAGACCCTGAACTTTAAACGAAAACGGCCCGGAAAAGCGTTCCGGGCCGTTACAGGGTATAGCTTGGAGCGATGGGCAGGCGGAAGGTTCGATCCCTGCCCGGCGCCGTCACTTCAATGCGGCAAGGGCTGCCTCGTAGTCGGGCTCGTCGGCGATTTCAGCTACCAGCTCGCTGTGCAGCACCTTGTCGTGCTCGTCCAGTACCACGACGGCGCGGGCAGCCAGCCCAGCCAAGGGGCCGTCGGCGATGGCCACACCATACTGCTCAAGGAACTCACGGCCACGCATGGTGGACAGGTTCTTGACGTTTTCCAGGCCTTCGGCGCCGCAGAAGCGAGCCTGGGCAAATGGCAGGTCGGCGGAAACGCACAGTACGACAGTGTTGGCCAGGTCATTGGCCTGGGCATTGAACTTGCGCACGGACGTGGCGCAGGTAGGCGTATCGACACTTGGGAAGATGTTCAGCACCTTGCGCTTGCCAGCGAAGTCCTTGAGCGACTTGTCGGCCAGCCCCTCGCCTACCAGGGAAAACGCCGGCGCCTGGGCGCCAACCTGTGGCAGCGAGCCATTGACCTGGACGGGGTTGCCTTTGAGAGTCACTTGAGCCATGACGAAATCCTCGATCTTGGGTTGGGAAAAGGATCACGAGTTAACCATGACGGCCAGCATGTGCCTATGGGGCAAGGTGAATTTGTTGCCGGTGTGGCAACGGCCCGCCCTGGCGCACTTGCCGGGCACCGGGGCGGGCCTGCTGCTGCAGGCTTAGGCCAAGAGGCCGTAGACGACCGAAGTCAGGGCGACCAGGCCGATCACGGTGACGAACACGTTCGACAGCGCCCCGCTGTACTTGCGCATGGCAGGCACGCGGCGAATGGCATACATGGGCATCAGGAACAGCAACACTGCGATGATCGGGCCGCCGAGGGACTCGATCATGCCCAGGATGCTGGGGTTGAGCGTGGCAACGATCCAGCACACCACCAGCATCAGCGCCGCCACCACGCGGTCCAGGGCCTTGGCACCCGGGCGCGCGCCAGTCTTGCCGATGATGCCCTTGAGGCCTTCGCTGGCGCCGATGTAATGGCCCAGGAATGACTTGGCGATAGCGACGAAGGCGATCAAGGGCGCGGCAAAGGCGATGGTCGGGTTGCTGAAATGGTTGGCCAGGTACGACAGGATCGACAGGTTCTGCGCCTTGGCTTCGGCCAGTTGCGCGCTATCGAGGGTCAGCACGCAGCTGAAGACGAAAAACAGCACCATGGCCACCATTAGCAGGTGCGCACGTGCCAGGATCTGGCCGCTGCGCGCGTCTGCATGATCGCCATAGCGGCGTTTCTGGTCGACCGCGAAGGCCGAGATGATAGGGGAATGGTTAAACGAGAACACCATCACCGGGATGGCCAGCCATACCGTATGCAGGAAGGCCGAACCGCTGGGCACCGTGTGGGCGCTGTCAAGAATACCACCGGTCCAGTGCGGGATCAGGTACAGGCCCAGCAGCGCCAGGGCCACGATGAACGGATAGACCAACAGGCTCATGACCTTGACCGTGGCCTGTTCGCCGCAGCGTACGATCGCGAGCAGGCCCAGGATCAGCACAAATGACAGCAGCGCACGGGGTGGAGGCGCGATGTGCAGCTGGTGCTCCATGAAGCTGCTGACGGTATTGGTCAGGGCCACACTGTAAATGAGCAGGATGGGGAAGATGGCAAAGAAGTACAGGACTGTGATCAAGGCGCCAGCCTTGATGCCGAAGTGTTGTTCTACCACGTCGGTGATGTCTGCCCCTTCGCGCCCCGAAAGCACGAACCGGGTCAGCCCGCGGTGGGCGTAGTACGTCATCGGGAAGGCCAGCACCGCCAGCACCAGCAACGGCCAGAACCCGCCAAGGCCGGCATTGATCGGCAGGAAAAGCGTACCTGCGCCAATGGCGGTGCCAAATAGGCCGAGCATCCAGGTGGTGTCCTGCCGGGCCCATTTGCCGAGGCTGGCGGCGGTCGTTTGTTCGTAACGCTGTTCTACGCTTGAGGCCTGCTCATTCATCCGGGTGACGCTCCACTCGCAAGACTGCAACAGGCTGAGAATGACGAAGCGTTGGCTGCGCCCTACTCAACCGGAAAAAGAGGGGCGCGATTGTGCACGGAAAGGTTGCACTTGCGAAGCCTTTTTCGGAGGGGCGGTTGCACTTGTCTGTACAAGCGGTAGGTGCAGCCGGGCGGCCCAGCACGCTCCGCGTGGAGAAGGCCCTGGCTGGCACAGGCGTCCGTGAGCACGGAATGCGGAAATGGAAAGGCAATCGCCGAAGCCACAGGGCGGCCTCGGCGAGGGTTGCTGCAAAACGTCAAGCCTGGGGTGCTTACTGATGTACAGCCGCGAAGGCCTCGGCAACCCGCTGCAGGTTCGCCGGCCGCAGGCCTGACATGCACACGCGGCCACTGTCGATCAGGTAAACGCCAAACTCATCGCGCAAACGGCGCACCTGCTCCACGCTAAAGCCGGTGTAACTGAACATGCCCCGCTGACGCAGCAGGAACTGGAAATCACGCCCCGGCAGCAGCACACCCAGCGCATCGACCAGCGCCTGGCGCATGTCCAGGATGCGGGTGCGCATCACCTCTACTTCCGCAGCCCACTGGGCATTGAGGGCGGGATCGTTGAGCACGCCTGCGACCAGTTGGGCGCCGAAGTTGGGCGGGCTGGAATAATTGCGGCGCACGGTGGCCTTCAGCTGGCCGAGCACGCTCTGCGCCGTGGCTGCATCGTCGCAAACCACCGACAGGCCGCCCACACGCTCCCCATATAGGGAGAAGATCTTGGAGAACGAGTTGCTGACCAGGCATGGCACGCCTGCGCTGGCCATCTCGCGGATGGCGAACACGTCTTCGACCAGACCCTGGGCAAACCCTTGGTAGGCGATGTCCAGGAAGGCGATCAACTGGCGGGCCTTGACCACCTCTACCACTTGCTGCCACTGGCCCTGATCCAGGTCGGCACCCGTCGGGTTGTGGCAGCAGGGGTGCAGCAGCACCACACTGTTGGCAGGCAAAGTGTGCAACGTGGCAAGCATGCCCTCGAAGTCCACGCCACGGGTGGCCTGGTCGAAGTACGGGTAGGTGTTAACGGTGAAACCTGCACCCTCGAAGATGGCGCGATGGTTGTCCCAGGTAGGGTTGCTGACCCAGACTTGCGCCTGCGGGAAATAACGCTTGAGGAAGTCGGCACCGACCTTCAGGGCCCCGGAACCACCGACGGTCTGCACCGTCGCCACGCGACCGCCAGCAACCGCCGGATGGTCGGCACCGAACAGCAGGGCCTGAATGGCCTGGCGGTAGCTGGCAAGGCCTTCCATCGGCAGGTACAGCGAAGCATCGTGATCCTGACCTGCGATGCGCTTTTCCACTGCATCCACTGCAGCGAGCTGCGGCACTACTCCGGCTTCGTCGTAGTAAAGGCCGATGCTCAGGTTGACTTTGTCGGCGCGCGGATCGGCCTTGAAGGTTTCCATCAACGAGAGGATCGGGTCGCCGGCGTAGGCTTCGACATGTTTGAACACAGCGTGCAGCTCCTTGGGATCAGGGCGAGTCAAAAAGGCAGCCAAGAGCATACCCGTACTGGCTGGGAATGGGCACCAACTATCGTGCAAGGGGGATATGCAACACTGCATGATCGGGCGCGGGTCCGCCTACCCTGCCCGGCCGCGATCAGGTGAGCAGATCGCGCAACGCCTGCAGGGCACTGGCGGTGATCGCCACCCCTTCGCGCTGCGCCCGCTCACGCTCCAAGTGCCGCCGCGCACCTGGCATGCGGCTGACACCGGCCGCCTCCATTTGCTCCAGCAGCAGGCGACTGCGCTGGGCGAACCGTTGACCTTGTGCAACCTGCGGGTCGATGACGATCAGCAACTGCCCCGTCCACGGCGTCTTGGCCCCGGGATGGCCGGACCAGTCGAACTCCCACGAAAAATGCCCGCCGGTGAGTGCAGCTGCCAGCAGCTCTACCATCATCGACAGGGCTGAGCCCTTGTGCCCGCCGAACGGAAGCAGGGCACCGCCGTCCAGGATCTTGGCCGGGTCCTGAGTCACCTGGCCCTGCCCGTCCACGCCTACCCCCAGGGCCACTGCCTCCCCGGCGCGGGCTGCCAGCTGCACATCGCCATGGGCCATCGCGCTGGTCGCCATGTCGAATACGATGGGCGGATGCCCTTCGCAGGGCGCAGCGAAGGCGATCGGGTTGGTCCCGAATACCGGCTTGCGTGCACCGTGAGGTACGACGCAGGTCATGCTGTTGACCACGCTCAGGGCAACCAGGCCCTGTTCGGCGAACGGTTCCACGTCCGGCCACAATGCGGCGAAATGGTGGGAATTGTAGATGGCCAGCACTGCGATCCCAGCAGCACGCGCCTTGGCTACCATCAAGTCCCGGGCAGCCGCCAGTGCAGGCTGCGCAAAACCACCCCGCGCATCGACGCTAATGTAGCCGGCCGCCAGATCACTGATCTCGGGCGTAGCCTTGCCGTCCACCCAACCGCTGGCCAAGGTCGAGACGTAGCCGGGCATGCGGAACACGCCATGGCTATGGGCGCCATCACGCTCGGCGCTGGCACAGTTGGCGGCCAGAACCCGAGCCACTGCCGGTGTGCAGCCATGTCGTTCGAAGATCGACTCAAGCAAGGCTTTGAGCTCAGCAAAGGGAACATGCACGACGGGCTCGCGGGTGGGAATGGCCATCAAACTATCCTTCTTCTGATCATGGAGGGTTGAGCTGCACCGCAACAGCTCAGCAGACTAACCCACGCATGCTGGCAGGGCCACGCGATCCGGTCAGATCAACCTCACAACCTCAACGGCTAGCACATGAAACCCGTGGATCATTGCGCCGCTGCAATGAGTCGACTGCGTCGTTAAGTATTATTGACCCTCGCCCCAGCCAAACCCACGCCGGCGCTGACTTATAGCCCGGTCGACCCCGCAATCCGGGCTTAGAGACCGGCTGCAGCCGTTTGACATATCAAACGGCTCTGGCAATCTAACACCAAGTCCCGACCGACATCGTCGACGCCGACGAGTCGGCAGTGCTCGGGGCCCCAGGTTGCACCAGCGCCGCGCGCCTTGCACCTGCACAACAACGACAGGTTCAACCTGTCCCAAGGTGACATATGTCCAACAGCAACATTGGCAACAAGCAACCTTCCCTGCGCAAACCCATCGTTCTGATGACCATGGGTACCCAAGAGCGCAAAGGCCATGACTACCAAGTCATGACCCACAAATACATCACCCCGCTGGTCGACTTCGCCGATTGCGTCCCGGTCCTGGTGCCCACCTGCTGTGGCACCGAGGCACTGGAGACCTACCTGGACATGGCCGACGGCGTGTACTTGACGGGTGCGGGCAGCAACATCGACCCAGCGCTGTATGGCCAGGAGAACGAGACCCCGGGCAAGGGCCAGGACAAGAACCGCGACCTGTTCGACATTCCGCTGGTCAAGGCCGCAATCAAGCGCGGCCTGCCCATCTTCGGCGTGTGCCGGGGCATGCAGGAAATCAACGTGGCGCTGGGCGGGGACATCTATCAGAAGGTCTACGCCGAGCCTGGCTTCAATGATCACCGCGAAAACCCGGAAGACCCTGTCGAGGTGCAGTACGCGCAGGCCCACAGCGTGAAGATCAAGCCCGGTAGCTGGCTGCGCGACACCCTTGGCACGGATGAGATTCGCGTCAACTCCCTGCACGGCCAAGGGCTGCGCAACCTGGGCAAGGGCATCGAAGCTATTGCCCACGCCGAAGACGGGCTCGTCGAGGCCATTCATGCCCCGAGCCTTTCGCCCTTTCTCTTTGCCGTGCAATGGCACCCAGAGTGGCAAGCTGCCAAGAATCCTGATTCGATCAAGATCTTCCAGGCGTTTGGCGATGCGTGTAGAGCGCACGTGCGCAAGGTACAGGGCAAGCCTCAACAGGCTGCCTGATCACTCGCACGCATGCGAGCAGTAAAGCATGGGGCGGCGCAAGGCCGCCCCAGTCGTTTGTGGATGCAACTGCCTAACCCTAGAGATACGATGACCTGACAGCAGAACCCGCTGTCCACGGCCCCTGCCGCACGCTATCACCCCGCCATGGCGAGTCATCGACGCCACCCTTAAATCAGCCCGACCAAAAAAACCTCCCTAAGGGACTGGTCTTGAAAGAGGTTGTACGATAACTTACCTCACATACACCGCATCACTCCCACCCAAGCGTCTGGATGCCTATAACAATGAACCCACAAGAACTGAAATCCATCCTCTCCCACGGCTTGCTGTCGTTTCCTGTCACCGACTTCGATGCGCAGGGCGATTTCAATCAGGCCGGCTACATCAAACGCCTGGAATGGTTGGCCCCATACGGCGCAAGTGCGCTGTTCGCCGCCGGGGGTACGGGCGAATTCTTCTCCCTGGCTGCCAGCGAATACAGCCAGGTCATCAAGACAGCGGTGGACACCTGCGCCACGTCGGTACCTATCCTGGCGGGCGTTGGTGGTGCAACCCGCCAGGCCATCGAGTATGCGCAGCAAGCCGAGCGCCTGGGTGCCAAGGGGTTGCTGTTGCTGCCGCACTACCTCACCGAAGCCAGCCAGGATGGCGTCGCCGCCCATGTAGAGGCCGTGTGCCAGTCGGTCAACATCGGGGTGGTGGTCTATAACCGCAACGTCTGTCGCCTCAACGCCACCTTGCTCGAACAATTGGCCGAGCGGTGCCCGAACCTGATCGGCTACAAGGACGGCTTGGGTGACATTGAACTGATGGTGTCGATCCGCCGCCGGCTGGGTGAGCGTTTCAGCTACCTGGGCGGGCTACCGACTGCCGAAGTTTACGCTGCGGCGTACAAAGCGCTGGGCGTGCCGGTGTATTCATCGGCGGTATTCAACTTCATCCCCAAGACCGCCATGGACTTCTACCACGCCATTGCCCGGGACGATCATGCCACCGTGGCCAAGCTGATCGACGACTTCTTCCTGCCCTACCTGGACATTCGTAACCGCAAGGCCGGTTACGCCGTCAGCATCGTCAAGGCGGGTGCCCGCATTGCCGGCCATGATGCAGGCCCGGTTCGTGCCCCACTGACCGACCTGAGCCCCGATGAGTACGAAATGCTTGCGGCCCTGATGGACAAGATGGGGCCGCAGTAAACCCTCGCGGCGCCTGCCAGCGCCGCGTCCGGAGTGGGCTCGTCTTACTCCGGCATAAATCGAAGACCCCGCACAACAATAACTAGTGGGAGTACTACCAGCATGCAAGCGACGAAGAAAACGCATGTGCGCTACCTGATCCTGTTCATGCTGTTCGTGGTGACCACGATCAACTACGCCGACCGCGCAACCATCGCCATTGCAGGGTCGAGCCTGCAAAAAGACCTGGGCATCGACGCCGTCACCCTGGGCTACATATTCTCGGCCTTCGGCTGGGCCTATGTGGCCGGACAGATCCCCGGCGGATGGTTGCTCGATCGCTTCGGCTCAAAAAACGTCTATGCATTCAGCATCTTCACCTGGTCACTGTTCACCTTGCTGCAAGGCTTCGTCGGCGGCCTGCCGGTGGCCTGGGCAGTGGTCACTCTGTTTACCCTGCGTTTTCTGGTCGGTTTTGCCGAAGCGCCGTCGTTCCCCGGCAACGCCCGCATCGTCGCCGCCTGGTTTCCGACCCAGGAGCGCGGCACGGCCTCGGCGATCTTCAACTCGGCGCAGTATTTTGCCACTGCCCTGTTCGCACCGCTGATGGGCTGGATCGTGTTCAGCTTCGGCTGGGAGCATGTGTTCGTGGTCATGGGCGTGCTGGGCATCCTTTTCTCGATCATATGGCTCAAGACCATCTACAACCCCCGCCAGCACCCGCGTATCAGCCCCGCCGAGCTTGAACACATCGAGCAGAACGGCGGCTTGGTGGACATGGACCACAAGCGCGGCAACGACGGGCCCAAGTGGGGCTACATCAAGCAATTGCTGACCAGCCGCATGCTCCTGGGTGTGTACCTTGGCCAGTACTGCATCAACGCCATCACCTACTTCTTCCTGACCTGGTTCCCGGTGTACCTGGTTCAGGAACGGGGCATGACCATCCTCAAAGCAGGGTTCATCGCTTCGCTGCCAGCCATCTGTGGCTTCATCGGTGGGGTACTGGGCGGCGTGATCTCGGACTGGCTGCTGCGCCGCGGCCATTCGCTGACCTTCTCGCGCAAACTGCCCATCGTGTGCGGCCTGATGTTGTCCACCACCATGGTGTTCTGCAACTACGTCGATGCCGAATGGATGGTGGTGGGCTTCATGACCCTCGCTTTCTTCGGCAAAGGCATAGGTGCGTTGGGCTGGGCAGTGGTGGCCGACACCTCCCCCAAGCAGATCGCCGGCCTGTCCGGCGGGCTGTTCAATACCTTCGGCAACATCGCCTCGATCACAACGCCTATCGTGATTGGCTACATCATCAGCGCCACCGGCTCGTTCAAGTGGGCGCTGGTCTATGTGGGCGCCAACGCGCTGGTGGCAGTACTGAGCTACCTGGTGATCGTCGGCCCCATCAAGCGAATCGAGCTGCGCGAAGAGTCGCCTGAGTCCAAGCCGGCGTCAGTGCCGGATGCCCAGCTTGCCAGCCCGCGTCACTGATTGAGCACGTGCGCACGGACTAGCCCGTGCGCACGCACGTACAAAAGCCTGAGAACCTGAACAATAGGGCCCGAACATGCAGCTGATCGAACATTCCGAATCGCCGCGCTACATCCGCCTGCACGAGGACGACAATGTCGTGGTGGTGGTCAATGACGGCGGCCTGGGCGAAGGGGCCCGGTTCGTCGACGGGCTGACCCTGGTAGAAGACGTGCCGCAGAGCCACAAGGTGGCCACCGTGCCTATCCCCAAGGGCCAAGCGGTTCGACGCTATGGCCAGGTGATCGGTTATGCCCTTGAGGACCTGCGCCAGGGCAGTTGGGTGCAGGAGGGGCAGCTGGCCATGCCCGCCCCGCCTGAGCTGGACAATCTGCCATGCTGCGATGCAGTTCCCCAGCCACAACCGCCGCTGCAGGGCCATACCTTCGAAGGCTATCGCAATGCCGACGGCACGGTTGGCACTCGTAATATCCTGGGTATCACCACCACCGTGCAATGCGTCACTGGGGTGCTGGAGCATGCCGTCAAGCGCATCCGCCACGAGCTGCTGCCGCGCTATCGGAATGTGGACGATGTGGTCGCCCTCACCCACAGCTACGGCTGCGGCGTGGCCATCAATGCCCGCGATGCCTATATCCCCATCCGCACCGTGCGCAACCTGGCGCGCAACCCCAACCTGGGTGGCGAAGCGCTGGTCATCAGCCTGGGTTGTGAAAAACTGCAGGCCAGCCAGGTGATGCACGACGACGACCCCTCGGTCGACCTCAGCGAGCCCTGGCTGTATCGCCTGCAGGACGCAAGCCTGGGCTTCACTGAGATGATCGAGCAGATCATGGCCCTGGCCGAAACCCGCCTGAAGAAACTCGACAAGCGCAGGCGCGAGACCGTGCCGGCCAGTGAGTTGATCCTGGGCATGCAGTGCGGCGGCAGCGATGCCTTCTCGGGCATCACCGCCAACCCGGCACTTGGCTACGCGGCAGACCTGCTCGTGCGGGCCGGTGCAACGGTGCTGTTCTCAGAAGTGACCGAGGTGCGCGACGCCATCTACATGCTTACCTCCCGCGCCCAGGACCGGCAGGTGGCCGATGCGCTGGTACGCGAAATGGACTGGTACGACCGCTACCTGCACCAGGGCGCTGCCGATCGCAGCGCCAATACCACGCCAGGCAACAAGAAAGGCGGCTTGTCGAACATTGTCGAGAAAGCACTGGGCTCGATCGTCAAGTCAGGCAGCGGCGCCATTCAAGGTGTGCTCGGGCCAGGGGAACGGGTGAGCGGCAAGGGGCTTATCTTCTGTGCCACCCCTGCCAGCGACTTCGTCTGCGGCACCCTGCAGCTGGCCGCCGGGATGAACCTGCATGTGTTCACTACCGGCCGCGGTACGCCCTATGGCCTGGCGATGGCGCCGGTAGTGAAGGTGTGCACCCGCACCGAGCTGGCGCAGCGCTGGCCGGACCTCATCGACATTGACGCCGGGCGCATCGCCACGGGCCGCAGCACCATCGAGGAGCTGGGCTGGGAGCTATTCCACTTCTACCTGGACGTGGCCAGCGGGCGCAATCACACCTGGGCCGAGCAACACCGCCTGCATAACGACATCACCCTGTTCAATCCCGCACCCATTACCTGATCCCTTGTCCTTGAGGAGTTCCAGATGCCAGAGATTCTTGGCCACAACTTCATCGCCAGCCAGCGCAGCGCAGCCGGCACGCAGCGCCTGCAAAGCCTGGATGCCACCACTGGCGAGCCCCTGCCCTATAGCTTCGCACAAGCCACCGAGGGCGAGGTGACCGAGGCGGCCGAGGCCGCACAGGCCGCCTTCGCAGGGTTTCGCCAATTGCCACCGGCACGCCGCGCCGAGTTTCTGGACGCCATTGCCGCGGAGCTCGATGCGCTCGACGATGCCTTCGTGGCGATCGTGTGCCGTGAAACCGCCTTACCGACAGCTCGGATCCAGGGTGAGCGCGGCAGGACCAGTGGTCAGATGCGCCTGTTTGCTCAGGTGCTGCGCCGAGGCGACTATCTGGGTGCGCGCATCGACCTGGCCCAACCAGACCGTAAGCCGCTGCCGCGGGTGGACCTGCGACAGATGCGCATCGGCGTTGGTCCTGTAGCGGTGTTCGGCGCTAGCAACTTCCCCCTGGCCTTCTCTACCGCCGGTGGTGACACCGCTGCTGCACTGGCTGCCGGTTGCCCGGTGGTATTCAAGGCGCACAGCGGCCATATGGCCACCGCCGACCTGGTCGGTTGTGCCATCGAACGCGCGGTCGCCCGTACCGGCATGCCCAAAGGTGTGTTCAACATGGTGTTCGGGGCAGGCGTGGGTGAGCCATTGGTCAAGCATCCGGCCATCCAGGCAGTGGGCTTCACCGGCTCGCTCAAAGGTGGCGATGCCCTGTGCCGCATGGCCGCCGAGCGCCCCCAGCCGATCCCGGTGTTTGCCGAAATGTCGAGCATCAACCCGGTGATTGTCCTGCCCGGGGCGCTGGCCAAGCGCGGCGAAGCCATTGCGCGTGAACTGGCAGGCTCCGTTTGCATGGGGGCTGGGCAGTTCTGCACCAACCCGGGGTTGGTGATAGGCCTGCAATCGTCCGCTTTCAGCCAATTCCTCGAAGACTTGGGCACCCATCTGGACCAACAGGCCGGCCAGACCATGCTCAATGCAGGTGGCCTGCGAAGCTATGTCAGTGGGCTGGATCACCTTCACGCCCATGACGGCATCGTGCACCTGGCCGGCCAGCCGCAGACAGGCCCCCAGGCACGTGCACAACTGTTCAAAGCCGAGGCCCGCCTGCTAGTGGCGTCCGACCCGCTTTTGCAGGAAGAAGTCTTCGGTCCGACGACAGTAGCGGTGCAAGCGCGCGACGAGGAACAACTGCGCAGCGCCCTGCAGGGCCTGAGAGGCCAACTGACCGCGACGCTGATCGGCGAGCCGGAAGACTTTGCTGCGTTCGCCTGGTTGGTACCGCTGCTTGAGGAAAAGGTCGGCCGCATCCTGGTCAACGGCTATCCAACAGGTGTGGAAGTATGCGATGCCATGGTCCACGGCGGCCCGTACCCCGCCACCTCGGACGCTCGGGGCACGTCTGTCGGCACGTTGGCCATCGACCGATTCCTGCGGCCGGTGTGCTACCAGAACTACCCCCAGGCGCTGCTGCCCGAGCCGCTGCGCGACAGCAATCCGCTGGGGTTGCGCCGGTTGGTCAATGGCCAGTGGAGTGAAGAAGCGCTCCAAGGTAGATCTTGAGTCGTTAGCCGGGATGAGGGACACCCGGAGGCTGGGGCGGTTAGGTCACGCCCCGCTCACCTGCGCCCGCTCATGGGCTTGGCGCAGCCGCTCCCGACTGTTGCTCAGGTGCATGCGCATGGCCATCTTCGCCCCTTCACTGTCCTGGCGAGCAATCGCCTCATAGATCGCTTCGTGCTCATGCATCAACCGGCTCATGTAGTGGGGCTGGTCGTCGTGGGCCAGGCGAGCAGAGTTGAGGCGGGTTCGAGGGATGATGCTGGTGCCCAGGTGGTTGATGATGTCGGCGAAATAGTGATTACCGCTGGCCTGGGCAATGCGCAGGTGGAATTGAAAGTCCGCGGACACTGCGTCGGTAGCATGGGCTGCTTGTTCATTTAGCTCATCGAGGGCTGCACGCATCCCGGCCAGCTCTTCATCGCTGCGTCGCTGAGCCGCCAGGCTGGCCGATTCGATTTCGAGGGCGATGCGCAGCTCCAGTACCGCAAGTACTTCGCGCAGCGTCACCACCGTGGCCGGGTCGATGCGCAGCCCCCCGACCGGCGGAGCGTCCAGCACGAAGGTACCGATACCGTGACGGGTCTCCACCTGCCCGGCGGCTTGCAAGCGCGAGATCGCCTCACGCACGACCGTGCGGCTGACCCCTTCCTCAGCCATGATCTGCGATTCGGTCGGCAGCTTGTCACCGCGCTTGAGTTGACCACTGCGGATGCGTTCGGTCAGCACTGTGACAAGTTCCTGGGCCAGGCTGCGCGGCTTGCGCCTGGCCCGTGGCGGTGGTTGTAGATCTGACATGCCCTGGGCTTCACCTTGAAAGACAGCCGCCATGATAGCGCAGGCAGTTGTACGATCACATACGGCTGCAACGCTATCGGTGCTGGCACTATCACCACACCGTTTGTTAAGGTCCGGGCTTTCCACGGAAGGATGCCTGCATGAAATTGCTCGACCGATCACTGCTCAACTGTGGCTTGCTCATTCCATTGTGGCTAGCTCTGGGCGTCACACTGACCGCCATGGCCTACCCCGGCTACGATCATCTGCAATTGGCCATGAGCCAGCTTGGCGCCGTCGGTGCCCCAACCCATCATCTTTCCCCGCTGGTGAACAATTTCCCATTAGCATTATTGTTCGCCTTGTTCGCCTGGGGCATTGCCCGGCGCTGGCGCGGCTCCCGGCTGGCCATGGTCAGTGCAGTGCTGTTGTTGCTGCACGCCGTTGGCAGCTTGGGCACGGGATGGTTCGCCTGCGACCAGGGCTGCGCGCCTGAACAGCCTTCCACGTCGCAGCAGTTGCACAACCTGTCCGGGCTGTTGATGTTCTTGTCCTTGACCCTCGCCAGTGCCCTGTGGATCTGGCTTGGCGCCCGCATCGCGCACTCGCGCGCCCTGGCGGTCTTCTCGCTGGCCTGTACCCTTGGGGCACTTGTCACAGTCGGGTTCATGGGCCAGGCCATGCAGAGCGGCGAATTGTTCGGGCTTTACCAGCGCCTCAATTATGGGGTGGGCGTGCTGTGGGTAGCGGCTATTGCCTGGTACAGCCTGCGCGAACATGCCAGCACAGGCGCCAAAGCTGCGCTGGCCTGAAGGCAAACTGCTGGCCCCCGGCTTTGGAAGGAGGAGGCAAACTTCCTTCTCCTTCAGAAGCTTAGGACAGGAACATGCGAGTAATTCTAGCAATCACGACGGGCTGCCTGCTGGCTACGGCAGGTATCGGCGCCAACGCCCGACCTTTGACTCAGAACGATCGCCAAGCCTGCAAGTGGGGCGCGCAGATTGCAGCCCAGGCTCAGCAGGCCAAGCTGTCTGGGGTCACGCTGTATACCGCACGCAAGAAGCTGCAGGCACGCAAGTTCGCCAAGCCGTGGATGCGCATGACCGCCTTCGGCATTACCGAGCAGACCTATAACAGTCGCTCGAGGCTCTCACCTGCTGCCATCAGCAAAACCTACCAGGAGCAATGTGTGCAACATGCGCTGGCACGCAGATAGCTATACATATCAACTAGTTACTAAACATAGTTGATAAAAAATATTAGCAACTACCCTTCCCGCCATGCTTGGTTCAGCCATTTCGAACCTTGCGTTGAATGGCCCAGTCGGGTATCAACGGGCCAGCCCTTCGCCTTAACAGCCGGTCAAGGTCGTCGCGCGACGCTCCCCTGCAAAGAACGCAGGGCGCAGCCGCACCCCGATCACGTTGCCCAGGTAGGCGGCGATCAGCCATAGCCAGCCGTGCAGGCTCCCTGAAGCGATACCGCTGAAATAAGCGCCGATATTGCAGCCGTAGGCCAGGCGCGAGCCGTAGCCCAGCAACAGGCCGCCGATGACGGCGGCAATCAATGACGGCAGCGGGATCTTCAGGCTTGGCGCAAAACGCCCGGCAAGGCCTGCTGCAAGCAACGCCCCCACCACGATGCCCAGGTCCATGACGGTGGTCACATCCTGCCAGACCGGCGAAGCCAATGCTTTGGCATTTGCCGGTGCCTGCCAGAACACCCAGCTGCTCACCTGAACACCCAGGCTGTCCAGCACCTTGGCGCCCCATAAGGCGAAGGCTGAGGTGATGCCCCAGGGCCGTCCAGCCAAGGCCAGGGTGGCATAGTTGAGCACGGCCAACGCGACGGCGCCCCAGAGCAACGGCCAGGGGCCTCGCACAAAGCGTTGCAGACCTGCCCGGTCATGCTGCTCGGGCTGTTCAAGCCTGCCGTGGCGGCGCTTTTCCAGGTGCACAGTGACCCAGGCGATCAGGCCGAACACGCCCAGGCTCACCAGCAAGGCAGGTACCAGGCCCCATGCCTGCACGATTGAGGTCGCAGGCAAGGATGGCAAGGCAAACCACCAGTCGGCGTGGTGCGTGGCGGTCACGGAACCGATGATGAAGAACAGCAGGGTTACCAGCATGCGGGCATTGCCGCCGCCAACGGTGAACAAGGTGCCCGACGCGCAGCCGCCCCCCAGTTGCATGCCGATGCCGAAGATGAAAGCCCCGAACACGACGGACACCCCGGCCGGTGCCACAAGGCCCGTCACGGGTGTGCCGAACAGGTTGCCGGCTGCAAGCGCCGGGAAGAACAGCAGTACGGCCAGCGCCAGCATGACCATCTGCGCACGCAAGCCGGCGCCGCGCCGCTCATTGATGAACACGCGCCAGGCAGAGGTGAAGCCGAAGGCCGCGTGATACAACGTCAGGCCCAGCGCAGCCCCCAGCAGCAGAAGCAGGACCTGCCTGAAGCCTGCATTGACATCCAGGAACCAAGCGCCAGCTATCAGTAGACCCAACGCGACAAGGGGTGCGCCCAGACGGCGCGGTTCAGGTGAAACGGTAGCGGAAAGACCCATCGAAATACTCGGAAAAAATCGAACAGGTGCGCAGTATAACGGCAACCACCGGTGAGGTCGTGTAGTGCCGCCAGCAGTGCAGGCGCGCATTTGTTAGGCTTGGCCCCTGCCCCCTTATGGATCAGACGCCCGAACCATGGATCAATTGCGCCGAATCGACCTGAACCTGCTGCTGGCCCTGCACGCCCTGCTTACCGAGCGGCATGTAACACGCGCCGCCATTCGCCTGCACCGCAGCCAGCCGGCCGTCAGCCATGCGCTGGCGCAGTTGCGCGATCATTTCGATGATCCTCTGCTGGTACGTCAGGGTGGCACGATGACGCTCACCGCGCGGGCTCAGGCGTTGGCCCAACCGCTGGAGGACGCATTGGCCAATCTGGAGGGGCTGCTGAGCACGCCGCAATTCGATGCTACGCAGGCCCGGCGACGCTTCCGTCTCTCGCTGTCGGACTATGCAGCACGGATCATCCTGCCACCTCTACTGCGCCATGTGCGGCGCGTTGCCCCGGGCATCGACCTGGCGGTCAGCCAGGCCAGTCGCGAGGCAATGGTGGCTCAGTTGCTCGATGGAGAACTGGACCTGGCGCTGGGGGTCTTTCCGGAATTACCTCAAGGCATCACCGCCCAGTCACTGTTTGCCGATCGCTTCGTAAGCGTGGCTGACCATCAGACGCTGCCGGCCAGGGGCGAATTGAGCTTGAGCCAGTGGTTGGCGCGCCCCCATGTGCTGGTGGCTACGCGCCCCGACGCCTTCGATGAGATTGACCGTGCACTGGCCTCCCAAGGTCAGCGCCGGCACATTGCCCTGGCGCTGCCGCACTGGAGCGCAGCCGTAGAAGTAGTGAAAGATACCGACCTGATTCTGACCGTAGCGCGACGGGCCCTCGCCCCGCTGCCTGCCCATGGGGGGCTGTGTGAGTTCGTCCCTCCGCTGCCTTTGGACAGCATCGATTACCGGCAAGCCTGGCACAGCCGCAAGCAGGGTGATGCAGGGCATCGCTGGCTGCGCGAGACGGTGCTGGCATGCTGTCAGCCAGAGGTATGATCGTGGCTTGAGCGCTCCACCGCGGGCTCGCTTTTGCTGGGGGTACTGGTGGCCCACTGACCCTGCACCAACCACACGCCGGCCAGGATCATCACAAGCCCGAAAATTCGCGCCAGCCCCAAGGGCCTGCCAGGCAGGTTCATGATGGCAAAATGATCAGCAACCACCGCCGTAACGATCTGCCCTGCCACCACCAGCACCAGAAAGCCTGCCGCGCCAAGCTTGGGCGTCAGCGCCGCCGCCCCTGCCACATACAGGGCGCCCAGCACACCGCCGATCCAGAGCCACCATGGGCCTTGCATGGCCTTGCCGATGTCAGGCGCAGGTACCCGCAACACCAGCAGCGCTGCAATGACAACCACGGCGCTGACGGCAAGCGATGCGAAGGCGCCCCACAGCCAGTGGCCAAGGGCCCTGCCCGCAGCGGCATTGCCCGCCGCTTGAAACGGCAGAACCGCGCCTGCAATCAATGCCAAAACAATGGGTAACAGCACTATCATCAGGGATTTACTGAACATTACCGTTCTCGCTAAACAGGACGGGGTTCAGCATGAGGCTATTGACGCCTCGCATGGAAATCGAAAGCTGAGATGGAAACTATTCGTGTGGCGAATAGCGAATCTGCGTGGCTACGCCAAGGCGTAATCGCCGTGATCCTAGAGAGTAAGCCATAGGGGCGGACAGTCCCGCCCCTGCAGCCGATTGCATCAGTTGCGCGTCACCCGCCAGACGGTGTTGGCCAGATCGTCCGCAATGATCAATGCCCCACGCGGATCGACTGTCACACCCACTGGACGCCCACGCGTCTTGCCATCTTCACCTCGAAAGCCGGTGGCGAAATCGATGGGCTCGCCTGCCGGCTTGCCGTTGCTGAACGGCACGAAGATGACCTTGTAGCCAACCGGGTTCGGCCTGTTCCAGCTGCCGTGCTCGCCCACGAACACCCCCTCGGCAAAGCCTTGGCCCATGGCGGCCGTTGAGAAGTCGACACCCAGCGCCGCGACATGCGACCCCAGGCTGTAGTCGGGCTTGATCGCCGCAGCTACTTTGTCAGGATTCTGCGGCCGCACTCGGTCGTCGACGTTCTGCCCCCAGTAGCTGTAGGGCCAGCCGTAAAAGCCGCCCTCACGCACGGACGTCAGGTAGTCGGGGACCAGGTCTGGGCCCAGTTCGTCGCGCTCGTTGACCACTGTCCAGAGCTGCCCGGTACCCGGCTGGATAGCCAGTGCAGTGGGGTTGCGCAGCCCGGTGGCGTAGGGCCGATGTGCGCCCGTCTGGGCATCGACTTCCCATACCATCGCACGGTCGATCTCGACCTCAAGGCCGCGCTCGGTGATGTTGCTGTTCGAACCGATGCCGACATAGAGGAAGCGGCCGTCCGGGCTGATGGTCAGGGCTTTGGTCCAGTGGTGGTTGACCTCGGCCGGCAGGTCGGTGAGCTTGACCGGCGGGCCGTCGGCCTTTGTCTGGCCGTCGCGGTAGTCGAAGCGCACCAGCGCATCCTGATTGGCCACGTACAACTTGCCATCGGCAAATGCCAGGCCATAAGGCGCATTCAGGTTCTCGGCAAAGACGGTCTGCAGCTCATACTTGCCATCACCATCGGCATCGCGCAACAGGGTCAGGCGGTTGCCGCCCTTGACCTGGGTATTGCCCTTGGCCTTGATCTGGCTGGCGATCACATCCTTGGGCTTGAGTTTGGCAGCGCTGCCGCCCCGCCCTTCGGCCACCAGGATGTCGCCATTGGGAAGCACCAGGCTCTGACGCGGGATCTTCAAGTCGGTCGCGATGGCCGTGATGCTGAAACCGTCGGGCACGGTCGGCTTTTGCTGCCCCCAGGCCACCGGCTCGGCGATCTTCATGCTGGGCAGCAGACCGCGCTGGGGCTCGGGCAGCTTCGGGTCAGGCCCACGGGCCTGGGTGGGGTCACCCTCACCGCCGCAAGCCGCCAGCAACAGCGAAAGGGACAACAAGCTCACAGCGTGCAGCGCTCTCATGCTTCACCTCCCGAACGCAGGTTGCTCAAGCCAAGCCATGCCGTCACCACAGCGAGCACGGTCACGATCACCGACAGTACCAGCCCGGACGGCATCACAGCCCAGGCGTCCTTGGCATGCTCGAAGGCGTTGACCAACCCCAGCACCCACGTCACCAGCAAGAGCAAGAAGTAAAGGGTTGGCCGCCCGGTCTTGTGTCGAGCGCTGATCAGGTTGGCCAGGGCGAACAGCAGGGCCAGCCCGCAGAACACCAACCCGCCTGCGATCAGCCAGGCGGCAAAGTTGCTCCATTGGATCTGGTAGCTGTTGTAGTAGGCAATGTCACTAATCATTGCCCCCAGGAACAGTGGCACGGTGCCCGCCAACAATAATGCATGCAGCGGGCCGGGTCTGCAGCGGTACAGGGTAGGGTCGGAAACGGTCACGGTGCCTCCTTTTCGTTCAGTGACCGGGGCCGACGAGAGACGGCCCGCGGGGATACGCAGGGTGCGCCTAGCAAATGAGCACCTTGACGAGCCGATAGTTCAGCCATACATAGCTGAAATATCCTGCAAAAAACCCCGAACCGCTGCCCTTCGTGGCATACGCGGCCTATCCAGGCCCGCATGCCTGCCAGACGTCAGGCCAGTCGCGCCCGAGCGGCGTGCAGCTTCTTGTAGCTGTCGATCAGACGCAGGTGGCGATCCAGCCCTTCGAGCTTCATGCTGGTCGGGGTCAGGCCGTGGAAGCGCACGCTTCCCTCGATCGAGCCCAGCACCGCATCCATGCGCGGGCTGCCGAACATGCGGCGGAAATTGACTTCGTAGTCGGCCATGTCCAGTTCATCGTCCAATTGCACTTCCAATGCCACATTAAGCGCCTGGTAGAACAGCCCCCGTTCCACGGTGTTGTCGTTGAACTGAAGAAACGCCTCGACCAGCTCTTTGGCCTCCTCGAAGCGCTGCACGGCTAGGCAGATGAGCAGCTTGAGCTCAAGGATGGTCAGTTGCCCCCATACCGTGTTGTCGTCGAATTCAACGCCAATCAGCGTGGTGATGGTGGTGTAGTCATCGACATCGCAATTGTCCAGGCGTTTGAGCAGCAGCTTGAGCGAGCGATTGTCCAGGCGGTGCAGGTTGAGGATGTCGGCGCGGAAAGAAAGCGCCCGGTTGGTGTTGTCCCAGATCAGGTCCTCGACCGGGTAGATTTCCGAATAGCCTGGCACCAGGATTCGGCAGGCGATTGCCCCGAGGTTGTCGTACACGGCCATGTAGACCTCTTTGCCAAGGTCTTCGAGGATGCCGAACAAGGTGGCTGCCTCCTGCGCATTGGCACCTTCGCCCTGGGCAGTGAAATCCCAATCGACGAACTCGAAGTCAGCCTTGGCGCTGAAGAAGCGCCACGACACAACACCGCTGGAGTCGATGAAATGCTCGACGAAATTGTTCGGCTCGGTCAGGGCGTGGCTTTCGAAGGTGGGCTGTGGCAGGTCGTTCAAACCTTCGAAGCTGCGGCCCTGCAGCAGTTCGGTCAAGCTGCGCTCCAAGGCCACCTCAAGGCTTGGGTGCGCACCGAACGAAGCGAACACACCACCGGTGCGCGGGTTCATCAGGGTGACGCACATCACCGGGAATTCGCCACCCAGCGAGGCGTCCTTGACCAGTACTGGGAAGCCCTGCTCCTCCAGCCCCTGGATACCCGCGACGATGGACGGATAGCGGGCCAGCACCTCGGCGGGAACGTCCGGCAGGCACAGCTCGCCTTCGAGGATTTCACGCTTGACCGCACGCTCGAAGATTTCGGACAAGCACTGCACCTGCGCTTCGGCCAGCGTGTTGCCCGCGCTCATGCCGTTGCTCAGGAACAGGTTCTCGATCAGGTTCGACGGGAAGTACACCACCTGCTGGTCTGATTGGCGCACGAACGGCAGCGAACAGATGCCCCGGGCGGTGTTGCCCGAGTTGGTGTCGTACAGGTGCGAGCCGCGCAGTTCGCCATCGGGGTTATAGATGGCCAGGCAATGCGCGTCGAGGATTTCGTCAGGCAGGGCATCCCGAGGGCCGGGCTTGAACCACTGTTCGTCCGGGTAGTGCACGAACGCCGCATTGGCCAGCTCCTCTCCCCAGAACTGATCGTTGTAGAAGAAATTGCAGTTCAGCCGCTCGATGAATTCGCCCAGGGCAGACGCCAGCGCCGCTTCTTTGGTAGCGCCCTTGCCATTGGTGAAGCACATGGGCGACTGCGCATCGCGCACATGCAACGACCAGACGTTGGGCACGATATTGCGCCACGAAGCAATTTCGATCTTCATGCCGAGGTCGGCCAGGATGCCGGACATGTTGGCAATCGTCTGTTCCAGTGGCAGGTCCTTGCCAGGGATACGGGTGCTGGTTTCGGCCACCGGCATGAGCAAACCCTGGGCATCGGCATCGAGGTTGTCGACCACCTCGATCACGAATTGCGGACCGGTCTGCACCACCTTCTTGACCGTGCAGCGCTCGATCGAACGCAAGATGCCCTGGCGGTCCTTGTCGGTGATGTCTTCCGGCAGCTCCACCTGGATCTTGAACACCTGGTTGTAGCGGTTCTCGGGGTCGACGATGTTGTTCTGCGACAGGCGTATGTTTTCGGTGGGAATGCCGCGTGTCTGGCAGTAGAGCTTGACGAAGTAAGCCGCGCACAGCGCCGAGGACGCCAGGAAATAGTCGAATGGCCCAGGGGCCGAGCCATCGCCCTTGTAGCGGATCGGTTGATCGGCGATCACCGTGAAGTCATCGAACTTGGCTTCGAGACGGAGATTGTCGAGAAAATTGACCTTGATTTCCATGCGGGTTTACCGTGATTTTAAGCGTGCAAAACACAATGGTCGGCATTATCCGGTTTTTCACAGCGGAAATCCTCCCCGACCGGCATGCGCGTCAATGGCGGCCTCGCGCTTGCGCATTCCGGGGAAATCCTTGCCTGATCCTCTGTATCTGCACAGCCTGGCGCAGGCACCGGTTCAGCGCTGTGCTAGCGTTTCTACACGGGGCGACGCACCCCACGATCATGACAAGAACAGCGCTAACCGATGACTGGCAGGTGAACCATGGAACTACTCATCAACGGCACGACCCACCAGGTCGATGCAGACGCCGACACGCCCCTTTTGTGGGTGATCCGCGACGATCTGGGCATGACCGGTACCAAGTATGGCTGCGGCCTGGCCCAGTGCGGGGCTTGCTCGGTGCTGGTGGACGGCGTTGTGGTGCGCGCCTGCGTGACCCCGGTGTCCGGCGTGGTTGGCCGACACGTGTCGACCATTGAGGCGATCGAGGCGGACCCTGTGGGCAAGCGGGTGGTAGCGGCTTGGGTGGAACACCAGGTCGCGCAATGCGGGTACTGCCAATCCGGTCAGGTAATGGCAGCGACCGCGCTGCTCAAGCATACCCCGGCACCCAGCGCCGAGCAGATCGATGCAGCCATGATCAACCTGTGCCGCTGCGGCACCTACAACGCTATTCATGCAGCCATGCATGACCTGGCGCAGGGAGCCAAAGCCTGATGAGCACGCCTGATCCCGTTGCTGAACTGCATAGATTGCAAGTTGGCGAAACCGTCAATCTCTCGCGTCGCCGCTTCCTCGTCGGCACGGCTGCAGGCGCATTGGTCCTGGGCTTCGGCCTGCCGACGGGCGTTGCGCGTGTGCAAGCTGCTGCCGATGTGCAGCGAGGCACCCACGTACCGGCGTTCCTGGAAATCCGACCGGATGGCACGGTCCGTCTGCTCAGTCCGTTCATGGAAGGCGGCCAAGGACCGTTCACCGCCATGGCGCAGATTGTTGGCGAGGAGCTGGATGTGGATCCTGCTCACTTCATCGTGGACAGCGCCCCACCTGGCCAAGCCTATGTGGTGATGGAAAACGGCATGCGCATCACCGGCGGCAGCATGTCCGTACGCATGAGCTACCCCACCATGCGCCGCCTGGGCGCACTGGCGCGGGCGATGTTGCTGCAGGCCGCTGCGCAGCAACTGGGTGTCGCGGTGGGCGAGCTCACCACGACGCCGGGTACCGTAGTACATACCACGTCAGGGCGCACGCTTGCGTACGGCGAACTGGCCGAACGCGCCATGGACCTGCCGGTCCCCGACCCCGCCACCGTCAAGCTTCGTGATCCTGCCCACTTTCGCTGGATTGGCAAGCCAGTTCGGCGCCTGGATGCATACGACAAGTCCACCGGCAAGGCCATGTACTGCATCGACCTCAGCGTGCCTAATATGCTTCATGCCGCCGTGCAGCATGCCCCTCGCCTGGGCATGACGGTGGGCCAGGTGCGCAATGAGGCACAGGTGGCTGCCATGAAGGGCGTGCACTCGGTGCATCGCCTGCCCGGTGCTGTAGCGGTGGTTGCACCGCGTTGGTGGCACGCCAAGCGTGCGGTCGAGGCACTGCAAGTACAGTGGCTGGAGCCAGCCGCAGATTCCACCGTGCGGGCCATGCCGGCGGATTTTTCCAGCGACGGCTGGCTCCAGCACCTGGCCAGTGCCACGGGTCCAACCCGTGATGAAGAAACGGCCGGAGACGTGGCAAGCGCGCTGGACAACGCCGTGACCACCGTCGAGGCCAGCTACCACAACCAGTACCTGAACCATGCCCAGCTCGAGCCCCCTTCTGCCCTGGCCCGCTTCAACCCCGACGGCACACTGGAGGTCTGGCTGCCCAACCAGGCGCCCGACATGTTCCGCGATGACATCGCCAAGCGTACCGGGCTGTCACCCGACCAGATTACGCTGCACTCGCCGCTGCTTGGCGGCTTCTTCGGTCGACACTTCCTGTATGAGTCCGCCAACCCTTACCCGCAGGCCATCGCCCTGGCCAAGGCGGTAGGCCAGCCCGTCAAGCTGATCTGGAGCCGCGAGGAAGAGTTCCTTCGCGATGTGCTACGCCCTGTCGCCGCGGTCAAGTTCCGCGCCGGGCTCGATGCCGAAGGCTTGCCGGTAGTCCTGGAGGCGGTCAGCGCCACGGAAGGCCCCACCGAAGCCCTGGCCGGCAAGCAAGGTGACAAGGTCGACCCCACGGCACTGGAAGGGCTATCGGGCAAGGCCTATGCCATAGCCAACAAGCGCATCGCACAGGTGTACGTCAAAGGCCCGGCCATGCTCGGTTATTGGCGGTCGGTGGGCAACTCGCTCAATGACTTCTTCTATGAGTCTTTCCTGGACGAGCTGGCGGACAAAGGAGGCCAGGACCCTCTGGCCCTTCGTCGGCACCTGCTGCGAGACAACCCGCGCCTGACCCAGTTGTTGCAAGCGGTCGTCGAGCTTTCAGGGGGCTGGAAACGAGGGCCTTTCACTGCCGAGGATGGCACGCGGCGGGCCCGAGGCTTGGCGATGGCGTCCCCTTTCGGGTCCGAAGCGGCCGTGATCGCCGAGGTCTCCATCGAAGACGGCCAAGTGAAGGTCCACGACATCTGGCAGGCGATCGATCCGGGTAGCATCGTCAATCCGGCCATTATCGAGCACCAGGTCAATGGCGCGGTGGCCTTGGGGTTGTCGCAGACGCTGGTCGAGGAAGCGGTGTACGTCGATGGCATGCCGCGTGCGCGCAACTATGACCTGTACCCGATCCTGCCGCCTGCGCGCATGGCTCGGGTACATGTACGCATCGTTGAGAGTGGCGCGAAGATGGGCGGTATCGGCGAGCCACCGTTGCCCGCGGTAGCACCGGCGGTGGCCAATGCCGTGGCCCAACTGACCGGACAACGGGTTCGCAGCCTGCCCATGAGCCGTCATACCTTCAACTGACCGACAAGGACGCCGCCATGCACCCTCGTACTGCTAGAACCCTTGGCTGGCTGTTGCTGCCCTGCGCGGTCGCCGCCGGCCTGGCCGGTTGGTACGTCACCCGTGAACCTGCCTCGCCGTTCTCTGATGAGCAGGCACGCGCCACCGACGACCCGGCATTGATCAGTCGCGGGGAATACGTCGCAAGGCTGGGCGATTGCGTCGCCTGCCACAGCCTGCCTGGCGAACCGCCGATGGCCGGGGGGCTCGAGATGGCTACCCCGCTTGGCACGATCCACGCCACCAACATCACACCCGACCCGGAGACAGGCATCGGCGCCTACTCGCTGGCCGACTTCGACCGGGCCGTGCGCCACGGTGTGGCGCCTGGCGGGCGCCGCCTCTATCCCGCCATGCCGTACCCCTCCTACGCCAAGCTCAGCGACGACGACATACGTGCGCTTTACGCCTTCTTCATGCGCAGTGTTCAGCCTGCACGACAGCCGAACACGCCTGGCGACATACCTTGGCCATTGAACCTACGCTGGCCCATCGCCCTGTGGAACGGCGCGTTCGCACCTGCGAGCCCTTACGTGGCGAAGGACGACCAGAATGCACTGTGGAATCGCGGCGCCTACATCGTGCAGGGGCCTGGGCACTGCGGCAGCTGCCATACCCCCCGAGGCCTGGCTTTCAATGAAAAAGCCTTCGACGAGTCAGGCGCCCCGTATCTCGCAGGCGCCTTGCTCGACGGCTGGTACGCGCCCAGTTTGCGCAATGACCCTAACACCGGCCTTGGCCGCTGGAACGAAGCTGAGGTGGTGCAGTTTCTCAAGACCGGTCGCAATCGACATGCCGTGGTCTTCGGCTCGATGACCGAGGCATTCAACAACTCCACGCAGTTCATGACCGATGGCGATCTACAGGCCATCGCCCACTACCTCAAGGCACTGCCCGGCGATCCATCCCGAGATGGCAAACCCTGGCAGTACCAGCCTGAGCCGACGCTCGCCCAGCTGGCGCGCCCAGGCGTACGCACGTACATGGCGCGCTGTGCTACCTGCCACGGCATGGACGGCAAGGGCCAGGGTGAGTGGATGCCGCCCTTGGCCGGCGCCACTTCGTTGCTTGCAAAGGAGGCTGCTTCAGCCATCAACATCACCCTGAACGGGTCGCAGCGGGCCGTGGCCGATGGCAGGCCCGATGCCTACCGCATGCCCGCCATGCGTGCACAACTGAGCGATCAGGAAACAGCAGAGGTGCTGAGCTATATCCGAAGTGCCTGGGGTAACCACGGCAACGCCGTCGAAGCCGCGGCAGTGGCCAAGCTGCGCAAAGATACCGATCCTGCCAGCCCTAGTCCGATCATCCTGCAGATGCGCTGACCCATGCCGCGCATTCGAGTACCGGAAGGCCTTAGCGGCTGCGCTCCAGGTTGAGTTTGAGCAGCTGCTGCGGTACCTCCTGCGCGTTGAGCTGCTGCATCGCCCGGCTCAGGGCTTCGCGCAGCGCCGGCTGATTGCACGGCGAAGCCTTGGACAGGGCCAGGTACAGGCCTTCGCTGGAGACAGGCGGCTGCAGCACCAGCACCTGCTGGTCGATGCCCAAGGTGCGCGCCAGGGCTAGGCCTGGGTACTGCTCATAGATCACATAGTCACTGCGCCCGTGCATCAGCTTTTCGAAAGCTTGCCTGGCGCTGGGCACCGCTTCGAGCGTCAGGTGCTGCTTGGCGTAAGCATCGAACGGCTGGCCGTGACTGTTATTGACCAGCGTTCCACCCTTGAGCCCCTGCAGGTCCGACCATTGCCCGTAGACGAAGCCATGCCCCTGACGGGCCCAGATCACGCTCGGTGTGTAGAGGAATGCCGGCAGGATGAAGTCCATCTGCTGCTGGCGGGCGTCGGTGATGAAGTAGCCGGCCATCAGGTCGACCCTGCCGGTACGAACCTCTTCCTGGGCCCTGGACCAAGGGCCTACATAGAGGACGTCGATTTCCAGGCCAAGGCTGTTGGCCAGGCGCGTGATCAGATCCGCACTGGCCCCAATCAGATGGTGCGGGTCCAGGGGGTCACGCCAAAGGTAGGGGGGATATTCCGGGTTTCCAGTGGCGGTAAGCCGTTTACACGGCTCGGCAGCCATTGCCAGCAGTGGCAATAGCCCAAGGCACAACAGGCCAACCCAACCCTTGATCATGCGAGACCTCCGGCAGACGACGCTGTGATACCTCGATCCCTGTGCTGGGCCCTAGACAATAAGCTGCTTCAGGCGGTCAGTTCCAGCCGCGCGCGCGCCCCTGCCCGCTGGAAAACCTCGCGCACCTCGTCGGCCTTGGCCTTGGTGACCGACTTGCCGCTCAGCAGCTCGTCGACCACGCGCAGGCCTTGCTCGACGGCAGTGGCCAATTGTTCAGCATCGGAGGCGTCGGCGATATCACCCAGATAAGGCGCGATGAGGTAGACATAACGATCCTGCAGTTTCAGCGTTTCCAGGGCGTCGAGGGCCTGCTGGAAGCGATCGGCCGCAGCGGGGCTCATGCTCAATTTATCGAAATGAATCAGGCTCACACGATCAGTGGCCATGTTGACGAATCTCCGTTTCCTGATGCGGCGCAGGCCACGAGCAGCAGCGTGTCCACGCTACTCGGACAAGCAGGCCCGGGTGATGTCGATCAGGTTAACAGAACACGGCACAGAAAGGGTCATCCGCCCAAGAACTAAAAGTGACCAGCAGGTCGCGCAATGGAAGCCCCACGGCGCAACCGGGACAGGCAGCGGGATTTGACGCGCAGGATAATCGCCCGGCAAACCACCCTGCCGAGAACGCCACCACGCGCTCGCTTCTACAACAACAAGCCTGTTTCAGCAGGCACGCCACACAGGGCTCCCACTTCATGGCAAAGGAACACTCCGCAGAGACACCCGATCTTGGCGTTACCGACCCCTCCAAAACCGACGAAGCCCGACAGGACCGGCGCCTGGAGGGCAAGCTCGACTGGGTCGTATTCGGCTTGACCAGCCTGTTGGCCATCGCGTTCGTGCTGTGGGGTTTCCTCAACCAAGTCAATTTGGCCAGTAGCGCGTCCAGTGCGCAGTCGTGGGTCATTCTCAACTTCGGCTGGTTCTTCGTACTGACCTCCACTGTGTTCGTCGTGTTCGTGCTGTGGCTGGCTGCCAGTCGATATGGTCGCGTACCGCTGGGCCGGGATGGAGAACTACCTGAGTTTCGAACGGTGTCGTGGGTGGCGATGATGTTCAGTGCCGGCATGGGCATCGGCCTGATGTTCTTCGGCGTGGCCGAGCCGTTGTCGCACTACGTTTCCCCGCCGCCGGGCTCGACCACTGGCCAGTCGAGCGAAGCGATGCAGGTGGCCATGGCCACCACCCTGTTTCACTGGACGCTGCACCCTTGGGCGATGTATGCCATCGTCGGGCTCGCCATCGCTTACGGCACCTTCAGGCGCGGCCGCTCCCAACTGATATCCGCAGCCTTCAGGCCCTTAATCGGCAAGCATGCCAATGGCCCGCTCGGCCGTCTGATCGACATGATGGCAATCTTTGCCACGCTGTTCGGCTCGGCCGCCTCGCTGGGGCTTGGTGCGCTGCAAATTGCAGGCGGCCTCGAATACAACGGCTGGATCGAGCACCCCGGCAAGCTGTTCTACATCGCACTGATCACCGTGCTGACCATTGCCTTCGTCACCTCGGCCGTGTCGGGCATCGGCAAGGGTATCCAGTGGCTGTCCAATACCAACATGGTGCTCGCACTGATGCTCGCCGTGTTCGTGTTCCTGGTCGGACCTACCTTGCTGATGCTGAACCTGCTGCCGACATCGATCGGCATCTACATCAAGATGCTGCCGGAAATGATGGCGCGGACCAATGCAAGCGGCGGCGAACCCATGAACGCCTGGCTGGCTGGCTGGACGGTGTTCTATTGGGCGTGGTGGATTTCCTGGACGCCTTTCGTTGGCATGTTCATCGCCCGTATCAGCCGGGGGCGCACCATTCGCCAGTTCGTCACCGGGGTGTTGCTGGTGCCGAGCCTGGTCAGCCTGGTGTGGTTCACCATCTTCGGCGGGGCGGCCATCGATGCCTTGCGCGAAGGCGCCTTCGTACTGGCGGATGGTGCGGTCAACAGCAACCATGCGCTGTACCAATTGCTCGCCAGTTACCCGTTGGCCTCTGCCACGTCGGTCCTGGTGATGATCCTGGTCGGTATCTTCTTCGTCTCCGGTGCCGACGCGGCGTCACTGGTCATGGGGACGCTGACCGAACATGGCACCACTTCCCCTTCGCGGCGCACGGTGATTTTCTGGGGAGCGCTCACCGGCACGGTCGCAGCCATCATGCTGGCCATCGGTGACCCCAGCGCGCCAGACAAAGCCCTGACCGGGCTGCAGAACCTGACCATCGTAGTGGCCCTGCCCTTCGTACTGGTCATGGTGCTGCTATGCCTGGCGCTTTATCGCGACCTGCGCAAGGACCCCATGATGCTGCGCCATCTTCGCGGTACCGAGCTGATCGAAAAGGCCGTGTTGTATGGCGCCGTCAAGCATGGCGAAGAGTTCTACATCGTCGTTCAGGAGAAGAAAGCCTCGGTGAAAGCGGTTGCAACCAAGGAGCTGACCGAATCATGAGGTCAGCAGTTCGGTCGCTCTGATACCTACCCGCGAAACTGGTAAAAGTGCCAGTTTCGTATTGCCAGCCACCGACGCAATATCGTCAGCGCCTCCCAGCCGAATGAGCGCAGCGCCCATGAATGGCCTTCTGCAAGGTAGAGTCGCCTGGTTCGATAGCGACCAGGCGTTTGGCTGCATTGTGGGAGCCAACGGCGTCAGCTTTCTACTTCAGGGGCGGCACCTGCTAGACCCTGGTACACCGCCCTGCCGCGGGCAGGTTTACCAATTCGCACCGGTGTACAGAAAAAATGCCTGGTGGGCCCTGCAGGCCTCGCCCTTACTGCCCCTGCCTGACGAATTGACGGTCGGCGTGTCGGACGATCATCCAGATTGACCTGATGCACACTGCTGCGCAGCTCATCCATTTGCGCAACATGTTGAAGACTTTTCGCGATGCTAGCGGTGAACCAGCTTACAAAAAAACGGTCTTTCGCTGACGGTTCACTACCCGACCGGTTCGCGGCCCATCCACCGGCCTACATTTGTCCAGTTTCAGCGAAGACCCCAAAATGCCCGACTCCCGCCCAACTGCCTTTGCCCTCACTGCCCTGCGCGGCGGTCTGCTTGCCAGCGCGCTGGCGCTTGTCACGCCCGCGCACGCCGAGGCGCCAGCCAGCGATGCACGCTGGGTCAGTGACAGCCTCAGCACCTACGTACGCAGTGGCCCGACCGACGGCCACCGTATCGTCGGTACGCTAAAGTCCGGGCAGCCACTGACGCTAATCGGTACACAGGGCAACTACAGTCAGGTTCGTGGACAAAACGGTGATGTGGTGTGGATCCTTTCCAGTGACCTGCAATCAGTGCCCGGTCAGAATGAGCGCCTGCCTCAGCTCGATGCTCAGGTGGCCGAGCTGACAGGGCAATTGAAGACCATCGATGACAGCTGGAAAAACCGGGTGCAGGGTATGCAGGAAACCCTGGATTCGCGCAAGCAACTGGTCGATGAACTCCAGGCGCGCAACAAGGACTTGAACGAGCAGCTGGACCAGAGCCAATCGAACCTTCGCGACGCTCAGGCGCGCCTGGGTGACGAGAACAAGCAGGTGATGATGCGCTACATGGTGTATGGCGGCAGCATCGCAGGGGCCGGTTTGTTGGTGGGTCTCATCCTGCCGGCCTTGACCCGTGGGCGGAAAAAGAACGATCGCTGGTTCTAGGACTGTGTTGAGGATTGCCTGTCTTGCACAGACCGGCAGATTCTTAAGTTTCGAAACGGACTTGCCGGCTCGTCGGCCTGGCCGGGGCGAGCTATAGATCCGGGGCTGCTGCGCAGCCCTGCTCCGGTAGATGCTCAACCCGTCATCCCCAGCATTCACCGCTACTGCGCCTTCCCATACTACTGACCAAGCCGCTCTAGTGCCTGGAGCACAAAGGTAGTAGCCCTCTCCTGCCTGGCGTCCCGGCAGGCGATCCCCAACTGCCGCCACAACCCAGGCCGCAAGGGTCGACAGACCAGACGCGGGTCCGCCTCCATCGCTTCACCTTCCTGCGGCAGCAACGTAGCACCGTACCCGGCGCCAACCAGGCGCTTGACCGCGTCGTTGTAGTTCAACTCGATGCGCGGCTGTGGGTGCAGCCCGGCCGCTGCGAACCATTCGGTGCAGACCCGCGACAACTGCGTGCTGCTGTCATTGAGAATCAAAGGCCGCTCGGCCAGCCACTGGGGGGTGACAGCTGCCGGCGGCTGCCAGTCAGCCGGCATGTAGGCCAGGATGGGGTCTCGGCGCCAAGCGGTGACCGCCAGGCCCTTGCCCGCCACTTGTGGTAGCGCCACCAGGCCAATGTCCAGCAGCCCTTCACGCAGCTGCACCAGGGACGCTTGTGAAGTGAGCACTTGCACCTGCACGTCGATGCCAGGGTGTTCACTGCGAAGGTGCTTCAGCGCCTCGGGCAGCAGGTGCGCGATGGCCCCGGTCGATGCGCCCAGCCGCACGCGGCCTGTCAGGCCTTGCACTTGATTGCGCACCTCATCCAGAGCCATTTCGGCATCGGCAAGCAGGCGTCTGGCGCGCACCAGCAGAGTTTCGCCGATGGCTGTCGGCCGAACTTGGCCGCGTGTGCGGGTCAGCAGCGTGGCGCCCACCCGCGACTCCAGCTCGGCCACGTGCAGGCTAATGGTGGGGGGTGCCAGATTGAGCTGACGGGCTGCCGCCGCAAAAGACCCAAGCTGGCTGATCACCACCAGCGTACGCAGGCGGTCAAGGCTGATTTCACGCACAGGGCTACGGCTTCCTTGAGGTAAACGTCGGAAGATTCAGAATAACTGAACGTGCCCGTCATGAAATGTAAATTTTCTTTATGCCCAGCTTGAGCGACTCTGGTGTCCGACCTACCCGCCTGGACACGTGAACATGCATCTACCTCTTGTTTTCATCGATGGCGATCAAGGCACTACCGGGCTGCAAATCCATGCCCGCCTGCACGCTCGCACGGACCTGCGCCTGCTGACACTTGCCGACGCGCAGCGCAAGGACCTCAGGTACCGCAGCGAGGCCATCAACCGTGCCGACATCGCCATACTTTGCCTGCCCGATGACGCTGCACGCGAAGCGGTGAGCGCGATCCACAACCCCGGTGTACGGGTGATCGATGCCAGCTCCGCCCACCGCACCGCGCCAGGTTGGACCTACGGTTTCGCCGAATTGAATCGGGACCAGGCTGCGCATATCGGCCAAAGTACCCGGGTCAGTAACCCTGGCTGCTACCCGACGGGCGCGATCGCATTGCTCGGCCCCCTGATCGCGGCAGGCTTGATACCTGCCGACTACCCGCTGGCCATCCATGCCATCTCGGGCTATTCCGGCGGCGGGCGCGCAGCGGTGCAGCGGCACGAGCAGCAGGACGGTAGCGCCGCCTCGGCCTTGCTCATGTACGGGCTGGACCTGGCGCACAAGCATGTGCCCGAGATTCAGGCCCACGCCGGTCTATCTGCCCGCCCCATGTTCATGCCCGCCTACGGCGCCTACCGCCAGGGCATCGTCCTCAGCATCGCCCTGCACCTGCGCTTGCTGCCCAGCCAGGTCAGCGCGCAGCAGTTGCAGGCGTGTCTGGAGCAGCACTACCAAGGCGCCCGCCACGTGAAGGTGATGCCGCTGCAAACCCAGGGCACAGCCGAGCGCCTCGATCCGCAGGCGCTCAACGGGACCGATGATCTGCGCCTGGGCCTGTACGCCAACCCCTCGCAAGGCCAAGTGCTGTTGACCGCCGTCTTCGATAACCTGGGCAAAGGGGCTGCCGGGGCTGCCGTGCAGAACCTGGACTTGATGATCGACGCCATGCGCGCCCACGGCGATAACGGCAAAAACGGGTAGACTGTACAGCCCGCGCACTCATGTTGCGGGCTGTATTCCATTCGCCGGAGCCTGTTTGCCGATGTACATCCTGAGCCGCCTGTCCAGCGTGCCACCCGAGTCGTTCCAGAACCAGATCCGTGAACTGGTCATCCACGAAGTGGGTGAGCTGAGCAGTGTCGCCATTACGCCTGATAACCCGTTGTACCCCTTGTACCAGTACGGTGTAGGCATGGAGGTGCACCAGTATCTGCAAGCACTCGATGGTACCCGCGGGCTGCGCGTTGCCCTGACTCTGGCACTCGATGCCGATGCCCCGGACCAGTTACTGGGCTTTGCTCTGGCATTGCCAGCCGACAACGACGACCAGGCCTGTGCCCTGGCATTTCTCGCTGTAGCGCCCACGCACCGCCGCCAGGGGATCGCGCGCGCCTTGCTGGCCGACCTGCAGGCTCAGTACCGCTACATTGAACTGAATGCCTTTGCCCACCAGGTGCCGTGGTTCGAAGTCATGGGCATGCAAGCGGTCTCGGCCAACGGCCCACAGGTACTGATGAGCAGTACCGGTCAAGGCGGTGATGCCCTGATCGGGCGCTTGGACATCGCGCCTATCTACCAGACGACCGAAGTCATGCAAATCCACACCTATCTGCTGAACCAGCACGGCGAAAACGCCATGATTGAGGCCGAACAGCGTCGGGACGAGCATCTGGATGAGCTAGCCCTTCAGGCCCAGGCCTGCGTGCAGCAACGGCTGACGGTACATTGACTCCCCTGCTCCTGCACCCGTGACAAGGCGCAGTTCGTCCGCACTCAGGCATGCACCCAACGGCGATGCAGGCCGCGGGCCAGCGCATCCAGGGCAAAGCCCAGCACCCCGATCAGCAGCACCATGGCCATCAGCTCGGAATAGGCCAGGCGGTCGCGTGTATCGAGAATGAAGTATCCCAAGCCTGCGCTCACCCCGAGCATCTCGCAGGGCACCAGCACGATCCACAAAATGCCAATGGCCAGCCGTACCCCTGTGAGCACGTGCCCGATCACGCCGGGGACAATCACCTTGCACAGGGTTTCCCAACGGGTGGCGCTCAGGCTTCGGCTGAGCTGCAGCCAGCGCGGGTCCAGTTGCCGCACCCCGGCAGCGGTATTGAGCAGGATCGGCCACAGCGCAGCGAACGCCAGCAGGAAGTAGATGGGCTGATCGCCCACCCCCATCAGCATCACCACGACCGGCATCCACGACAGCGGCGAGATCATGCGCAGGAACTGGAACGCAGGGGTAGTCGCCGCCTCCAGGTGCCGGTAGCTGCCCACCAGCAGCCCAAGGGGCACACCGATCAGCAGCGCCAGCAGCAAACCGATCAGGATGCGTTTGAGGCTGACCCAGATATGTCCGTACACCTCGCCTTGCCCAAGCAGCTCGATCAGGCTGGTAAAGGTGGCCGAGGGCGAGAAGCGTGCCGACAGGCCATCGGGCTGGCCGAAGGCTGCCACCCCTGCCCACCAGACCAGCAGCAACCCCAGCAACCCGGCCAGCCCCAGGCTGGCATGCACCACATGCTTGCGCATCAGACCGCGAACTCCTCGCTGCGCTCGAAGGTGTCGGCAATACCGAAGACCGAAGGCCCCCCGACGCTGGCGATGGCATTGCGCACAAAACGGTCGTCTACCAGGTCACCGGCCACGTGTGCCGGGTCCAGGTCGGCGAGAAACGCGTTGTTGCCTTCGATCAAGGTGCGCTTGAGCCGCGTGACGAGCTCCTGGGTGTAGCTGGGGTACGGATAAGGCTGGAAGTCGATGCGTTTCTCATCCCACTGCTGGTGTTGTATGGCACCGGTGGCGATGTAGTCGGCACGGTCGCTGGCAGCAGGTGCCAGCACCTTGGTCAACACCGCGGGGTCGTGTGGGGTGTACTTGTTAGGGCCTGCCTTGGACAGCAAAGCAGCCGCCTCGGCCCGGTGCTCGCGGGTCCATTGCTGGGCCTTGACGATGGCGTTGACCACCTTCTGCGACCAGTCCGGCCGGTTGTTCAGGTCGTGTTCATGCATGAACACCACGCAGCAGGCGTGGTTGCGCCAGACGTCCCCGGTGAAGCGCTGCACGCGCCCGACCTTGAGGTTTTCGGCCAAGGCGTTGAACGGTTCGGCGACGATGTAGCCGGCGATGCGCTTGCTGGCCAGGGCCGGGGGCATGTCCGAGGGAGGCAGCACCAGCAGGTTCACTTCGTTGGCGGCAAGCGCTGCTGTGGCGGGTTTGGACACGGCGGTCAGGCCACTGTCCGCGAGCATCTGTTGCAGCACAACGTTATGAATCGAATACCAGAACGGAATGGCCACGGTCTTGCCACCGAGCTGTTTCATGTCGGTAATATCTGGCGCCACCGTCAGCCCCGAGCCGCCCACATGGTTCCAGGCCACCACTTTGGCCGGCACCTTGCTTGCGTAACGCGCCCATACCGTCATCGGGGACAACAGATGGATGACGTTGACCTGCCCGGAAATGAACGCTTCGATCACCTGTGCCCAACTGCGCAGCAAGACCGGCCGTTCGGCTTTGATGCCTTCGGCCTCGAACAGGCCATTGTTGTGCGCCACCAGCAGCGGGGTGGCATCGGTGATGGGGAGATAACCGATGCGCACAGGCGCATCGGGTTCGGCGGCGGCGCGTGCCTGTAAGCTGGACAGCAGCGGCAATGCGCCCGCTGCGGTCAGCAGTGCGCTCATCTTGAGAAAATCGCGACGCGAAGAAGCGGCGCAGCAGTCATCCATGCACATGGACAGCCTCCGAGGACAAGGGGGTGGGTTGGGGTTCGACTGTGCGGCTTGCCCGCCGAAGGGTTTTGAGAATCTCGATGCGCAAGGCGCCCAATGCCTCGACCTGCTGCGTCCGGGGTTGCGGCAGGTCGACGAGCCATTGCCCGAGCGTGTGCGCTGGGTGGTCGCCCAGTAGCAATACGCGGTCGGACAACAGCAGGGCTTCGTCGATGTCATGTGTAATCAGGACCGCCGCGGTGTTGTGCGTGGCGATCAATTGCAGCAGCAGTTGCTGCATGTCGGCGCGGGTCACCTCGTCCAGCGCGCCGAACGGCTCGTCGAGCAGCAGCACTTCTGGCTGGCGCGCCAGGCAACGGGCCAATGCCGTGCGCTGGGCCATGCCGCCGGAGAGCTGGGCCGGATACTGGTTGCGTGCATGGTCCAGGCCTACGGCAGCAATGGCATGGTCGACGCGTGCCCGACGCTCGTCTGCGGCAAGCGTTGGCTGGCGGGCGAAGTCCAGGCCGAAGGCGACATTCTTCTCCAGGCTCAGCCAAGGCAGCAGGCTTGGGTCCTGAAAGGCCACCGCCAGGCGCGGATGCGGGCCCTGCAGCGGCTGGCCGTGCAACATTACGTGCCCGCCTTGGGGTTGCTGAAGGCCCGCAAGCACGCGCAGCAGGCTGGACTTGCCGACACCGCTGGGGCCCAGGATGCTCACCACCTCGCCTGGGGCCAGTTGCAGGTCGAACCGGGCCAGTACCTGCTGCCAGCCCTCGGCACGGGGGTAGCCCAGGCTGATGTCCTTGGCTTGTAGCACAACGTGGGTCATGCCGATGCTGCCTGGCGATGAAGTTCAGCGCGCAGTTGCACCAGGCTGGGCGTGACGATGGGCACGAAGGCTGACTCACGCCAGCGCCGCGCGAAGCCTTCGCCATATTCGCACAGGTAAGCTTTGCCGCCGCTGGCCTGTAGCTCAAGCTGCACGGCATCGGCGGCGCACTCGGCCAGGGTGATGCGCAATTTGAACAGCGCTGCCGGCTGCTCCCTGAAGCGCTCATCGAGCAGCCCTTGCTTGAGCTCACTCACGGTGTTCTCCAGGCGAGCACTGAGTACCTGCCTGGCTTCATCCAGGAACGAAGCGCGCCCGTGCAGGTGACCCTGGACTTCTTCCAGCGCCCTGCGCGCCAGGCCGATGGCCATGCCGCACTGCAGCCCCAGGAAAGCCGGCCGGACACGGGGCAGGAATTGGCGGGCGTTGTCGTGCAGCAACCAGTCACGCGACAATTGCACCTGGTGGAAGGCCAGCGCAGCGGTGTTACTCGACTGCAAGCCCATCAGTTGCAGGTCGTCAGAGCGCTCAAGACCTTGTGCATCGGACGGAATGGCCAGCACGAAGGGGGCGCCACCGGCGTCATCCTCGATGGCAGCGGCTACAACGAAGCCGCTCTTGCGCAGGTTGGTCACCCAGTGCAACCGCCCTTCCAAATCCCAGCCATCCTCCTGGGGCCGACCGCGCACCTGTAGCGTCTCGATACCCGAAAGAAACTTCATGGCGTTGGACAAGCCCGTGGCGCCGGCCAGCTCACCGCTCAACAGCGCAGGCAGCAGCCGTTCGCGCAGCCCGGTATTGGGGCTCTGCAGCAGGTATTCGATGAAGGCCCGCTGCCCCCAGCACACGAAGGCCGTGGCCAGTGAACGGCTGGCAATGGTTGCGATGGCCTCCACCGCGTCGGTGATCTGGCCACCTGAACCGCCCAGGGCAGGGTCGATGCCAACGCGCAACAATTGCGACTGCGCTATCTGGGACAGCACCTGTTGTGGCTCGCACTGGCCACGGTCGATGGCTTCGGCATTGGCATCCAGCCACTGTCGAAATGCGCACTCTTGCATGTTTTCTTGCTCCTTTTGAAACGCCGCGGGCGCCTGGCGACCCGTTCACGGCCAATGGCCGTTCCAGTACCGACCGCAGTGCGGCGGGTTGCCTGCGTCCTAAGCAGACGGCTGTTGCCAGCGATACTTACCCAGCTCATCGTTGAGCGGCGTCTGGGCGAACACATTAGCAAAGTTGCACAGGGTTGCGAGGCTGACCCCCAGAATCACTTCCAGCGCATTGCCCTCGGTGAAGCCAGCGTCGCGAAAAGCCTGGTAAGTCGCCGGGCTCACATCGCCGCGGGTGGCGATGACTTCGCGGGCAAACGCCGCCAGGGTTTCGTATCGCGCGTCGGGAAGCTCGCCGCGCGCGCGCAGGGCGTCGACCACTTCGTGGGGCAGCTTGGCTTTGTTCAGGGCCACTGCCGTATGGCCCGCCACGCAGAAGTCGCAACCGTGCTGGGTGGCGGCGATCAACTGCACCACTTCGCGCTCGGCCAAGGTCAGCTCCGACTTGCCGTTCAACGCCGAAACGGTGACATAGGTTTCCAGCGCGGCTGGGGCGTTGGCCAGGACACGCAGCAGGTTGGGGATGAAGCCCGAGTTCTTCTGGGCGTTTTCGAGGAACGGCTTGGCCGCCTCTGGTGCGGTCTGCAGGTCGTGTAGGGTAATGCGCGAGGACATGGGGTACTCTCCTTTGCCGTGTATCAGTACAGTCTGTTGGTTATAAGAAGTACGCTCCATATTCATCAGTCGTTTTTACTTGCTCCTGAGTGTTTGCCTTAGATGATTTCGTCCAGCCATCTCGTCGAGCGGTTATTAGAAAGCCTCGAGCTAGACGCCAGCCTGTTTCATGTCGGCCGTTACTGTGGAGGCTGGCACGCCAGCACCCACGGCATGGGCCACGCCAGTTTTCACCTGGTCGTGCAAGGTGGCTGCTGGCTGCACGCAGAGACCCTCGAGCAGCCGGTGCGCCTGGAGCGCGGCGATGCCGTGTTCCTGCTGCGTGATGTGAGCTATCGGCTTGCCAGCGAAGCCGATGCCGCGCAGGCCTGCGCCCAACCGCGCCAGCCCATGCAGCCCCTTGATGCCGAGGCGAGCGATGGGGTGGGCCTGGTCTGTGGGTTCTTCCATTTCAGCAGCGGCCTTTCGGCGCTGATCATCGACGCAATGTCCGATCTGATCATCCTGCGCGCCGAGGATCCCGCAGGTAGCGCTGCACGCGCCTTGTTCGATCTGATTCTGGAAGAATGCCGGCGCGCCAACGGGCCCTCTCAAGTCTTGCTGGAGCGACTGACGCACCTGTTGTTCCTGTATGCCCTGCGCCAACAGGTGCATGGCGCTCAGCCGCTGGGTGGGCTGATCGCCCTTGCCCGCCAGCCGGTGTTTGCGGACTTGCTCGAACAGTTGATCAAGGCGCCTGGGGCCATCTGGACGCTGGAACGCATGGCGGCGTGCACGGGCTTGTCGAGGTCGGCGTTCTTCAAGCGTTTCAGCGAGCTGGCCGGGCAGTCACCCGGCCAAGTGCTGTTGGCACTGCGCATGCGCCATGCCAGCCAGTTGCTGCGCGCCGGCCATACGGTCGAACAGGTAGGTGCTCAGGCGGGGTATCAATCGGTAGCGGCGTTCACACGTGCCTTCGCCAAGGCCGTAGGCGTGCAACCGGGGGCGTATCGGCGTCAGCAAAGTGGACGGTGAGAGGCCAATTCAAGAACCCAGTGCAGGGGCATCCGCACTCTCATCTCGTTACATTGCATGACTGTCCTACAATAATGGCTTTATGTCATCATCCGCGCATTCAAGTCCACCGCACTCTCCCTCCCGCCCCTTAGCATCTCTAGAGCCTGGCGCCGTCCCGAAGGGCTTGCTCCAACGCGCCTCGCCCCCTGCACGCCATCCTTAGGAGCTTTCGATGCATTTCAGGAACATGAAGATCGGCATTCGCGCAGCCTGCGTGTTTGCCTTGTTGGGCATGCTGATCCTGACCATGGGACTGGTCGCCCTGTATGAAACACAGCAGATGGATGAGTCCACGGATGAAATCCGCCTGACCTGGATGCCCACCGTCATGTCGCTCAGTGCAATCAACAGCAACCTGGGCCGTACTCGCGCCCTCACCCTGCGCGGTGCATTGGAAGAGAATGCCAGCGAGCGCACCCGCTACCTGAGTACGATCCAGAGTATCGAACGCGAAATGGATGAAGGCTTCGAGGCCTATGTGGCCACCATCGTGTCCAACGAAGACCGCGCGCTGTTCGAAACCGCTCGCAGCGCCTACCAGCATTACCACGAGCTCCAGGAAACGGTCCTGGCCGAGCTTTCGGCCGGGCGCATGGACAGGGCTCGCCAGCTGATCAACGGCCCGCTGACGGCACGTGCCGAAACGATGATGCAAGCCATGTCCACGCTCATCGCCTTCAACGCCAAAGGCGCAGAAGCTGCATCCCAACTGAGCAGCGACGTGGCCGATGAGGCATTGGTGGCCATTATCACGGCACTGGTTGTGATCCTGTTGGCACTGGTGATGATCGCCTACCTGCTCACACGCAGCATCATCGTGCCGCTAGCCCAAGCCGTTACCGCCGCAGAGCGCGTGGCGGCCGGTGACCTGACCCAGCCCATCCAGGCTGAGGGCCGCGACGAGCCCGCCTTGCTGCTGCAGGCCTTGGCCCGCATGCAAGCCAACCTGCGCCAGACCATTGCCCGCATTGCGGCCTCGTCGGACCAACTGGCATCGGCCTCCGAAGAGCTGCACACCGTGACCGAAGACACCAGCCGTGGCCTGCACCAGCAAAGCGCCGAAATCGACCAGGCTGCCACGGCCGTCAACCAGATGACCGTCGCCGTGGAAGAAGTTGCCAGCAATGCCGTGAGCACGGCCGATGCTTCCAAAGACGCAGACCGCACGACCCGCGACGGCCGTGACCAGGTCAACCAGGCATTGCAATCCATCGAGCAGTTGGTAGCCGAAGTTACCGGCACTTCGGCGCAGGTGCAGCAGCTGGCCAACAGCGCCAGTGAAATTACCCGGGTGCTGGACGTGATCGGCGCTATCGCAGGGCAGACCAATCTCCTGGCACTTAACGCCGCCATTGAAGCGGCGCGGGCAGGTGAAGCGGGCCGAGGGTTCGCGGTGGTGGCCGACGAAGTGCGCGCCCTCGCCCACCGCACTCAACAATCGACTGCGGAAATCGAACAGATGATCGCGGGCATCCAGAACGGCACCGAACGCGCCGTGACGGCGATGTCCAGCAGTCAGGGTCGGGCGGCCGGTACGTTGGAGGTGGCCCAAGGTGCAGGGCGCGCGCTTGAGGTCATCGCCGAAGCCATCGCCTCGATCAACCAGCGTAACCTGGTGATCGCAAGCGCCTCGGAGGAGCAGGCTCAGGTGGCCCGAGAAGTGGATCGCAACCTGGTCAACATCCGTGATCTGTCAATGCAGACCTCGGCCGGGGCCAACCAGACCAGCGCAGCAGCGCAGGATCTGTCACGCCTGGCGGTAGACCTCAATGCCATGGTTGCGCAATTCAAGGTGTAATCCTCAGAGAGGGGCCGACCAGCGGCCCCTCAACGTGAGGCCACTGGCTCACTTGCTGACGCTGACCACCCGCCCCACGTTCTGCGCTGCCTTGCCACGGGTTGCCAGGCAGTAGTACAGCGGCACCGTTACCAACAAACCGAACAGCCACGACAGATCGGCCCCTTCGACGATGTTCGAGTATGGGCCGACATACAGCGCCGTGTTGGCGAATGGCAATTGCACCAGGATGCCGCAGGCATAGGCAATGATCGCGTGGTGGTTGAAACGGCCATAGATGCCGCCATCGGCGCTGAAGATCGAGGCGATGTCGTACTGGCCTTTCTTGATCAAGTAGAAGTCGACCAGGTTGATCGATGCCCAGGGTACCAGCACCAGCAGAAGCGCCAGGATCAGCCCGATGAACTGGCCGATGAAGTCGGCCGAAGCATTGAGCGCCACCAGTGCGCAGGCCACGAGGATGACGCTGGCCAGCACCACACGCACCTTGATGCTCGGCGTCCACTGGGCAAAGAATGTCTGGATTGCCGTCACGATCGAAAGCACGGCGCCGTACAGGTTCAGGGCGTTATGACTGATGATGTTGAGCAGGAACAGCACCATCAGGATCGGCCCGAGCCAGCCGGTGGCCTGTTTGACGGCATCCATGGCATCGGTGCCTTCGGGCACGCACAGCACGGCCACTGCCCCGAAGCTGAAGCACAGGATGGTGCCCAAGGTGGCGCCGAAGTAGGTCGCCCAGAATGGACGGGCGATCCCCACCTCACGCGGCAAGTAGCGCGAATAGTCGGAGGTGTACGGCGAGAAGCTGATCTGCCAGATCGTGCCCAGCGACACGGTGGCGATGAACCCGGACAGGTTGAAGGCACCACGGCTGAAGAAGTCGCCCGGCAGTACCTGCATGAACATCATGATGAACCCAGCCAGCAACGCAGAGCCCATCACCCAGGTGCCGATGCGGTTCAGAATGTGGATGAAACGGTAGCCCACGACGCCGATGGCAGTGGCGCTCAAGGCGCCGATCACGATCGCGCCGGGCATGGGGACCGTGGGTGCGATGCCGTGGATGGTCTTGCCTGCCAGCACGATGTTGGAAATGAAGAAGCCCACGTAGATCAGCGCGGTGAAGAAAAGGATCAGCAGCGCGCCGTAGCGCCCGAACTGGCCCCGGCTCTGCACCATCTGCGGGATGCCCAGCTGCGGCCCCTGTGCAGAGGCCAGGGCAATCACCACGCCTCCCAGCAAGTGCCCCATGACGATGGCGATCAGCCCCCACAACAGGTTCAGGTGGAACACCTGGATCACCATGGCGCCGGTGACGATGGGCAGTGGCGCAATGTTGGTGCTGAACCAGAGGGTAAACAGGTCGCGCGCCTTCCCATGGCGCTCGGCAGGTGGAACGTAATCGACCGTGTGATTCTCGACAAACTGATGTTGCGACGACGGTTGGGACATGGTTTTTAGCTCGAAAGGTCGTTTTTATCGTTGTAAGGAAACCGCATCTAGGCGGCCTCTCAGCTGAAGACCATATTATGGTATTCCAAATTTTTGACAATACTGATCCGCATTTCTAAATGTCAGCTGATCCGATTCAGCCATTAACGAAAAGTGATTATGAGCGCTTCTAACCCTTTAAATACGCGGGTTTGGACCATTCATCGTGGTTTTAGCCAAGTCTAAAAATGTGCTTGCAAAAAAGGTATTACGGTATACCATCAGACACATCAACGATAAAAACCGCGGCCCACCGCAGCTTTAAAGAGGTACATCAGATGATCGACGCAACCGTCTACAAGAACGTCCTGGGTTCCTTCCCCTCCGGCGTTACCGTCATCACCACCCTGGACGACGACGGCTCGGTCGTTGGCTTGACCGCCAGCGCCTTCTCATCCCTGTCGATGGACCCTCCCCTGGTGCTGTTCTGCCCCAACTACACGTCCGACTCCTACCCGGTGCTGATCAAGCACAAGCGCTTCGCCATTCATCTGTTATCCGGCAATCAGCAGGCCGAGGCCTACGCCTTCGCCAAGAAGGGCAAGGACAAGGCCGCCGGCATCGAGTGGTCGTTGAGCGCGCTGGGCAACCCCATTCTCGCCGGTGCTACCGCCGTGATCGAATGTGAGCTGTGGCGCGAATACGAAGGGGGCGATCACGCAATCATGGTGGGCAAAGTGCACAACCTGATCGTGCCGGAGCAAGCGCCGCTGCCGATGGTGTACTGCCGCGGGAAGATGGCCAGCCTGCCTGCACTCGCCTGACCTCTGCCCCCCCTGAACGCACTTGGCGCAAAGCATTGCGCTGTCCGCTGCGATACCCGGCTGTACGCCGGGTGACACTACCCAGTCCGAGGAATTGCCCATGAAATTTTCGTTGTTCGTGCACATGGAACGTTGGGATGAACAGGTCAGCCACCGCCAGTTGTTCGAAGACCTCACCGAACTGACCTTGATGGCCGAAGACGGCGGTTTCAGCACCGTGTGGATCGGCGAACATCACGCCATGGAATACACCATTTCGCCAAGCCCCATGCCATTGCTGGCTTATCTGGCGGCGCGCACCGAGAAGATCCGCCTGGGCGCTGGCACCATCATCGCCCCGTTCTGGAACCCGATCCGCGTCGCCGGCGAATGCGCTTTGCTCGATGTGATCAGCAACGGGCGCATGGAGGTGGGTCTGGCCCGTGGCGCCTATCAATTCGAATTCGATCGCATGGCCAATGGCATGCCAGCCACCGATGGCGGCAAGGCGCTGCGCGAAATGGTGCCTGTGGTACGCAAGCTGTGGGAGGGTGACTACGCCCATGAAGGCGAGGTGTACAAGTTCCCGACCTCCACCAGTGTTCCCAAGCCGTTCAATGCCACTCCACCCATGTGGATCGCGGCCCGTGACCCTGACTCGCATAACTTCGCCGTGGCCAATGGCTGCAACGTGATGGTGACGCCGCTGATGAAGGGCGACGAGGAAGTGCTGGACCTTCGCAACAAGTTCCAAGCCGCCTTGGACAACAACCCCGACGTGCCGCGCCCACAACTGATGGTATTGCGTCACACCCACGTACACAGCCCGCAAGAGCCGGACGGCTGGAAGGTCGGCGCCAGCGCCATCTCGCGTTTCTACCGCACGTTCGATGCCTGGTTCGGCAACAAGACCACGCCGGTCAATGGTTTCCTGGAGCCCAGCCCTGAAGCGAAGTTCGCCGAAGTGCCTGCATTCGAGCTGGAGAACATCCGCAAGAACACCATGATCGGCACTGCGGAAGAAATCATCGCGCGCATCAAGTACTACCAGGAACTGGGCGTCGATGAATTCAGCTTCTGGTGTGACAACAGCTTGCCCCACGCCGAGAAGAAAAAATCGCTGGAGCTGTTCATCAAGGAAGTGATCCCGGCATTCACCTGAATTCCCTTTACCTGATTCTTTGCGGGGCATGCCCGCTCGCGCGGGTCGTCTGGCCATGCGCGAGCGGGTTTTTTTCAGCCCAAATACAGGTACCGCCCCCGCGCGCTCGATACAGATGCGGTGCAGACCTGCACATCAGCACACCTTTCGTCTCGGTGGGATGAGAAAACGCCACGCAGTGCTTGCAGAACAAATATTATGGTATACCATCAGACAACAAGATCTGATCACACCGTACAGGAGCCCCCCATGAGTTTTGAAATTCGCAAGATCGTCACCTACTCCGAAGAGACCCGGATCGAAGGTGGCAAAGCCACTGACACGCCGGTCACCATGGTGGGCCTGGCGGTGGTCATCAAGAACCCTTGGGCTGGCCGTGGCTTCGTCGACGACCTCAAGCCCGAAATCCGCGCGCATTGCTCGGAACTCGGCGCGCTGATGGTCGAGCGACTGACCGCCGCCATCGGTGGTGCCGACAAGATCGAGGCCTACGGCAAGGCGGCAGTGGTGGGCGCTGACGGTGAAATCGAACACGCATCGGCCGTCATCCATACCCTGCGCTTCGGCAACCACTACCGCGAAGCCGTGCAGGCCAAAAGCTACCTGAGCTTTACCAACAAGCGCGGTGGCCCTGGCACGTCCATCCAGATTCCGATGATGCAAAAAGACGACGAAGGCCTGCGTTCGCACTACATCACCCTGGAAATGCAGATCGAGGACGCACCTCGCGCCGATGAAATCGTGGTGGTCCTTGGCGCTGCCGATGGCGGCCGCCTGCACCCACGCATTGGTAACCGCTACATCGACCTGGAAGAACTGGCGGCCGAGAAGGCCAACGCTCAATAACAACAATCAAGCCGGGCCTGGGTGTGGCGATCAATTCGTCACGCCCGACCTCAAAGGAGCGCCCTTCATGATTCAGCCCGTCGCTGAACGCACCCCCGCCGGCACCAGTTACCTGTCCGTCGGTCAGGGTCAACCCGTGGTACTCATTCACGGCGTGGGCCTGAACAAGGAAATGTGGGGCGGTCAGATCGTTGGCCTGGCCAACGACTACCGCGTCATTGCCTATGACATGCTCGGCCACGGCCAGAGTGCCTTGCCCCCGGCCGACGTCGGCCTCGAAGGCTATGCCGCCCAGTTGGCCGAGGTGCTCGATCACCTGCAACTGAGCCAGGCCATCGTCATCGGTTTCTCCATGGGCGGCCTGGTCGCACGTGCCTTCGCCCTGCACTACCCCCAGCGCATCGCTGCCTTGGTGGTGCTCAACAGCGTCTTCAAGCGCAGCCCCGAACAGAGCGCCGGGGTCATCGCCCGTGCCGCTCAGGCAGCAGAGCTGGGCCCGGACGCCAATGTCGAGGCGGCACTGGACCGCTGGTTCAGCCGCGAGTACAAGGCGGCGAACCCCGCCCAGGTGGCTGCCATCCGTCAAGTGCTGGCCAGCAACGACCCACAGGGTTATCACACCACCTATTCGTTGTTTGCCACCCAGGACATGTACCGCGCAGGTGACCTGGGCAGCATCCAGGTGCCGACGCTGATCGCCACGGGAGAGCTCGATACCGGCTCGACGCCGGCCATGGCCCGCCAGCTCGCCGCCCGTATCCCGGGTGCGCACAGTGTGGTGCTGGCCGAGCAGCGGCATATGATGCCGGTGGAGGCACCGCGCGAAGTGAACAAGATGCTGCTGGATTTTCTCGCCAAAGCCCGCAGCCTGACCGAATCAGCCAAGGGGATTGTGGCATGAGCCTCGTTCGTTTTCAGATGTGCATCGACGGCCAATGGTGCGATGCGCAGAGCGCCAAGACCTTCGACAGCCTGAACCCGGCCACCGCACAGCCCTGGGCGCAGCTGCCGGACGCAGGCGAAGCCGATGTGGAGCTGGCGGTACAAGCCGCCCAGCGGGCATTCGAAAGCCAGGCTTGGCGGGGCATAACCGCTACAGCCCGTGGCAAGCTGTTGCGCCGTCTCGGGGACCTGATCGCCGAGAACAAGGAACACCTGGCCCAGCTGGAAAGCCGTGACAACGGCAAGCTGATCCGCGAAACCCGCGGTCAGGTGGGTTACCTGCCAGAGTTCTTCCATTACACCGCAGGCCTGGCCGATAAGCTCGAAGGCGGCACACTGCCCTTGGACAAGCCGGATCTGTTCGCCTACACCGTGCACGAGCCTATCGGTGTGGTCGCCGGGATCATCCCGTGGAACAGCCCGCTGTACCTGACGGCGATCAAACTGGCGCCGGCCCTGGCCGCTGGCAATACCATCGTGCTCAAGCCCTCAGAGCATGCCTCGGCGACGATTCTGGAACTGGCGCGCCTGGCGTTGGAAGCAGGGTTTCCGGCTGGCGTTGTCAACGTGGTCACAGGCTACGGCCCGAGCACCGGCGCGGCGCTTACCCGTCACCCGCTGGTGCGCAAGATCGCCTTCACAGGCGGTGCGGCCACCGCTCGCCATGTGGTGCGCAGCAGCGCCGAGAACTTCGCCAAGCTGTCGCTGGAACTCGGCGGCAAGTCGCCGAACATCATTTTTGCAGACGCCGACCTCGACAGCGCCATCAACGGTGCCGTGGCGGGGATCTATGCAGCGTCCGGACAAAGCTGCGTGGCCGGGTCGCGCCTGCTGGTGCAGGATGAAATCTTCGACGAGTTCGTCAAGCGCCTGATCGAGCGTGCCCAGCGCATTCGCATTGGCAACCCCCAGGACGATGCCAGCGAGATGGGCCCGATGGCCACTGCACAGCAGTTGGCCGTGGTCGAACAACTGGTCGCCGCGGCCAAGGCCGAAGGCGCCAAGCTGCACCTGGGCGGTAAACGGGCCCAGGTCGACGGCGAGGGCTGGTTCTACGAGCCAACGCTGTTCGAATGCGACAGCAACTCGATGAGCATCATGCAGGAAGAGGTGTTTGGACCGGTGGCGGCCGTCATTCGCTTCAAGACCGAGCAAGAGGCGCTGGCCATTGCCAACGATTCACAGTTCGGCCTGGCCGCCGGTATCTGGACCCGCGATTTGGGTCGAGCCCACCGCCTGGCGCGCGACGTGCGTTCGGGGATCATCTGGGTCAACACCTACCGCGCCGTATCTGCCATGGCGCCCATCGGCGGCTTCAAGAACAGCGGCTACGGACGCGAAAGCGGCATCGATTCCGTGCTGGCCTACACCGAGCTGAAAACCGTGTGGATCAACCTGTCCACCGCCCCCATGCCCGACCCCTTCGTGATGCGCTAAGAGGTAACACCGATGATCGAACCTGGCATCTACAAAGACGTGATGGGCTCATTCCCGTCCGGGGTGACGGTCGTCACCACCCTGGACGCCGAGGGTGGCATCGTCGGCATCACTGCCAGTGCCTTCAGCGCGCTGTCGATCGACCCGGCGCTGGTGCTGTTCTGCCCCAACTACGCCTCCGACACCTACCCGATCCTGCGCGACAGCAAGCAGTTCGCCATTCACCTGCTGTCGGCAGGCCAGACGGCCGAAGCCTACGCCTTCGCGGGCAAAGGCAAGGACAAGGCCAAAGGCGTACAGTGGCACTTGAGCGCCTTGGGCAACCCGCTGCTCGACAACGCCACGGCGATCATCGAATGCGAGCTGTGGCGAGAGTACGACGGCGGCGACCATGCAATCATTGTGGGCGCCGTTAAAAACCTGGTGTTGCCCGCCGACCCGATGACGCCCATGGTGTACCACAAGGGTAAGCTGGGCGCCCTGCCCCCACTGGGCTGAGGCGCGACTTTTTCAGGGGCGCGCTGGCCTCTAACTCTCCTTAGCGCCCCTGTTTTATTCCGGAGTAGCGTACATGAGCAATGAAAAGTACGAAAAAGGTCTGCAGATTCGCACACAGGTCCTGGGCGAAGACTATGTTAACCGGTCGATCCAGAATGCCGACGCATTCACCCAGCCTCTGCAGGAGCTGGTGACCGAGTACTGCTGGGGCCATGTCTGGGGCCGCGAAGGCTTGTCGCTCAAAGAGCGCAGCATGATAAACTTGGCCATGATTTCGGCACTCAACCGGCCGCACGAGCTCAAGCTGCACATCCGCGGCGCCTTGCGCAACGGCCTGAGCCGCGAGCAAGTACGCGAGATTCTGCTCCAGGTCGGCATTTATTGCGGCGTCCCGGCGGCGGTGGACAGTTTCCGCCTGGCCCGGGAAGCGTTCGCCGAGGCCGACGCGGAGTCCACCCGTTAACACCGGGCTGTTCGTACCCACGCAAGGAGCACCCAGGGTCGTGGTGCCCCGTTACGGTCGTGGCCGGGCAGCCTCATTCAGAGCGCACTCGATGAAACGCCAGCCACTGGACGACAGCTTCAAGGTCAATCGCAACCCCGTCACCCTGCGCGAAATCGTGCTCGACAAACTGCGCGGCGCGATCATGAACTTCCACCTGCTCCCAGGCGACCGCCTGGTGGAGCGCGATCTGTGCGACCGCCTTGGCGTCAGCCGCACGTCCGTGCGTGAAGCCCTGCGCCACCTGGAGTCCGAAGGCCTGGTGGAGTTCGCCGACGCCAAAGGCCCGCGTGTTGCGATCATCACCCTTGAAGATGCACGCGACATCTATGAGTTGCGCTGCGTACTCGAAGGCCTGATCGTGCAGCTGTTCACGCTCAATGCCAAGGCCAAGGACATCCGCGCGCTGGAACGAGCCCTGGACGTCAACCGTGAGGCGTTGGAAGAAGGTGAGCTGCAGCAGGTGCTCGAGTCGGTGCAAGGGTTCTATGACGTGCTGCTCGAGGGTTCGGGCAACCAGGTCGCGGCGCAGCAGCTTCGTCAGTTGCAGGCGCGCATCAGCTACCTGCGTGCCACATCGGTATCCCAGGCCAACCGCCGTGGTGCCAGCAACCTGGAAATGGAAAAAATGGTCGAGGCCATCAAAAGCGGCGACCCCCTGGTAGCTCACCAGGCCTCGGTCGATCACGTGCGTGCCGCCGCCAAGGTTGCACTGGACTATCTGCGCCAGAAACAAGACGACAACGCCAAGGTTCGCGAGATCGTCGCTCCCCTGGCCCTCAAGGAACCTCGCATAGGTCGCTGATCATGCCCAGTGCTCCCCGCTACTGCCCTCATTGCACCACGACGCTGGCCCAGGGCACACCTGCGGGGGACACCCATGAACGGCTGCACTGCGCCAGCTGCGGCTACATTCATTACATCAATCCGAAGATCATTGCCGGTTGCATCATTGAGCGCGACGGCAAATACCTGCTGTGCCAACGCGCCATCCCCCCTCGCCCCGGCACCTGGACGCTGCCGGCAGGCTTCATGGAAGCCGGCGAGACCACCGAACAGGCGGCGCTGCGCGAAGTGTGGGAAGAAAGCGGTGTACGGGCGGAGATCGTCTGCCCCTACTCCATTTTCAGCGTGCCGAAGATCAGCGAGGTCTACATCATCTTCCGCGCCTTCGTCACCGAGGAAACGGGCCAGTATGGACCGGAAACCCTGGCCTATCGGTTTTTCGAACCAGAGCAGATCCCGTGGGATGACATCTACTACCCCGCCATCCGGCAGATTCTCGAGCGTTACATTCTCGAGCGTCAGGCCGGTGTCTACGGGATTTACACCGGCAACGATGACGTGGGCAAGGTGCACTTCATTCGCTGACTGGCCAAGCGCCATAAAACGCTCGCCAATCGTGCCTTCAGGGTGCACCCTAGAGCACCCTGTTTCAATGACCGGCAGAGCAGATGGCGAAGTGGCTAGCAGGCGGCGGCGTGATGGCCGACCGCATTCTTGGGCATGACTGGACGTGCACCTCGTTGGGTCCGCTGGAAAACTGGCCCGATACCCTCAAGACCACCTTGGCGCTGTGCCTGGGCTCGCATTTTCCACAGGCTGTGCTGTGGGGGCCCGATCTGCTGACCTTCCACAATGATGCCTTTCTCCCGATTCTGGGGCGCAAGCCGGTGGCGCTGGGGGTACCGTTTGCAGAGGTCTGGCAGGAGGCATGGGACGATATCCGCTGCATGGCCGACAGGGCCCTCGAAGGCGAAGCGGTCTACATCCAGGACTTCCCCTTGGTCATCGACCGTAACAACGGGCCGGAGCGTGCCTACTTCACGTTCTGCTACAGCCCAATTCGTGACTTGCATGGCAATGTGCTTGGAATGCTCGATACCGTCACCGAAACCACGGCCACCGTGCTGGGTAACCAACGCCTGGCGTTTCTGGACACCCTCGGCCGGGCAGTGGCACAAGCGGTAGACCCTGAGGCGATTCTGGCAACGACCACGCGCCTGCTCGCTGAGCACCTAGGGCTATCAAGCTGTATCTATGCGGTCATGCAAGCTGACGATGACACCTTCACGGTCTGTGGCGAAGCGGTGACCGACGCGAGCCCCTCGTTGATCGGAGAGCATCGCCTGGGAGCTTTTGGCAAGCAGGTGAACGAACGACTGCGCAGCGGTCTGACATTGGCGCTCGATGATTGCAGGCAGGCACTTCCCGAGTCCGAGGCGGCTGTATTTGCAGCCCTTGGGATCAATGCCACGTGCTGCGTGCCGCTGATAAAAGGCGCAAGGCTCACCGCCTTGATGGCGGTCAACAGCGCGTCAGCGCACGCGTGGACCGAATACGAGCGGGTCTTGCTCGGTGACGTGACCGAACGCAGTTGGGCGCATATCCAGCATGCCCAATCCACGGGCGAGACGCAGGCCGCCTTGCTCGCGCTCGAGGCGCTCAACTCCAGCCTGGAGCAACGTGTGCAGACCCGCACCACGCAACTGCTGCACACCGAAGCGGAACTGCGTCAGGCCCAGAAGCTTGAGGCCATCGGCCAGCTTACAGGGGGTGTGGCGCACGATTTCAACAACATATTGACCATCATCCATGCCTCGCTGCATTTCTTGCAGCGTCCGGGCCTGGACGACGATCGGCGCATGCGCTATCTACGCACCATGGTCGAGACGGTCGAGCGCGGCTCCAAGTTGACCGGCCAACTGTTGGCCTTCGCACGGCGCCAGGCCTTGAATCCGCAGGTGTTCGACGCAGCGGCTCGGCTGGCAGCCATGGCCGACCTGTTCGATACCGCAGCAGGCGCGAGCATTGATGTCGAGCTGAACTTGCCTGCTTCGCCGTGCCACGTGCGCGCCGACATCAGCCAACTGGAAACGGCGGTTATCAACCTGATGCTCAATGCCCGCGATGCTATGGCCGGTGTGGGCACCGTGCGCGTGCGCCTCCAAGCCCACCAGCACCTGCCGGTCAGCCGCGATGAGGTTCCCGATCCGTGCGCGTATGCCGCGATTTCCGTCACCGACACGGGAGTTGGCATCAGCACGGAGCTGTTCGAGCGGATATTCGACCCTTTTTTCACCACCAAACCTGCTGGGCAAGGGACTGGGCTGGGGTTGTCCCAGGTATTCGGTTTCGCCAAGCAGTCCGGGGGGGATATCAAGGTCAGCAGTGTCGAGGGCAAGGGCACGACCTTCACCCTGTACCTGCCGCAACAGGCTCCGACGGCCTTGTCCGAAACGGATAGGACATGCAGCCTGCAAGCGGGCTAAAGCTTGCGTTTCAGCCTCGGTCAAGGGTAGTTCCGGCCAGCAGGCGCGCCACGCTCTGGGCGAGTTCGGCGCGTCGATAAGGCTTGCGCAGCACTTCGAAACCGCTTAGCTGGCGCGGCGTCAAATTGGCATAGCCCGTGATGATCAGCACCGGCAGCTCGCTGTGATGCTGGCGCATTTGCTGGGCAAAGCGTACACCGGTCATCTCCGGCATGACGTGGTCGGTCACCAACACATCAGGCAGCCACCCCTTTTCCACCAAGCGCAAAGCGGCCACGGCACTTGGCGCTTCGGTCACCTCATAGCCCAGGTCGCGCAATTGCAAAGCCGTTGCGTGACGCACGATCTCTTCATCGTCCACCAACAACACCCGGCTTGGACGCTCGGCCACAGGTCCGTCGCAAGCCTCGGCATCGCGATGGGTGGGCAATGCATCGCTGGCCGGCAGCCACAATGTCGCCTGGGTGCCTTTCCCTGGCGTGGACTGGATCTCGAACCCTCCGCCGGATTGAACCGCCAAGCCCTGGACCATGGGCAAGCCCAGGCCAGTCCCCTTGCCCACCTCCTTGGTAGAAAAGAAGGGTTCGATGCACCGCCTGAGCTGTTCATCGTCCATACCGCAGCCATTGTCCCTGACCTGAATCCATACCAGACGTTTGCCCGCAAGGTCCTCGGGGGGTGTCAGGCAGTAGGTGTCATCACCGGCAATGATTTGCAGCTGGCCGGCGCCGCCGATAGCATCCCGGGCATTGACCGCCAGATTCAGCAGGGCCAGTTCCAGTTGGTGAGGATCCACCACGACGCAGGGCAACGACGGGTCGATGTTCACATGCACGGCAATGGTGGGTCCGAGCGAACGCGCCATCAACTCGTGCATGTCCTCGACCAGGGCTGCCAAGGACACCGGTTGCGGTTTGAGTGTCTGACGGCGTGCAAAGCTGAGCAGGCGAGCGACCAGATTGCGCGCCCGTTCTGCTGCCTGCAGGCCCCCGTCGATCAGCCGGGGCGCGCGCTCGGCGTGTGGATGCCGGCGCAGCAGCTCGAACGACCCAATGATCGGCGTGAGCATGTTGTTGAGGTCGTGGGCGATACCGCCGGTCAATTGCCCGATCATCTCCATCTTGTGGGCTTCGTGCAGTTGCATCATGACTGATTCGCGCTGGGCCAGCGCCGTGGCAACCCGCTCCTCAAGGCTCTGGTTCAGCAAGTGCAACGCCTGCTCGGCACGAGCATGGAGGATTGCAGCCCACACTTGCTTGGCGGTTTCCTCCACAAGCTGACAGTCCTCCTCGAAGCACCCTCGCGCATCGCTGAAATGAACGCCTAACACTGCTTCGAGTCGCCCACCCCGTAGCACAGGGGCATGCAAGGCGGTGCTTATGCCCGCCAGACAAGGCTCAGGCTGTTCGTACCTGTGCTGAACGGTCCTGCCATCGCTCAATTGCTCATACAGGTCGGCGCCAAACGTCATGTACGAATGGGTGCCCACCAAGGACGCCACGCCATCGGACCAATCATGGCTGACTTTAAAACCGACACCGTCGCCTTTGTCTTCACCGAAGCAGACCCTGGCTGCGCCCAACTCCTGGGCCAGGCGCTGAACGGCATACGACTCGATACGTGCGGCATCACCCAGCCCAGGCAATGTACGGCTCAACTCCAGGAGAAACGCCTGGCGCTGGTGGAAACGCACCCGGTCCGTGGTCTCGGTGACCAGGCACAAGACCCCGCCGACGCTTGCATCAGCCTCGCGCACGGCGGAATACGACACGTCGAAATACACTGTCTCACCGTGCCCTCGGCGCTCAATGTAGAAGGGACGGTCCTTAGCCGAAAACGTCTGTCCTGTTTCACGCACACCGCGCAGCAACGGTTCGAGGTCGTCCCACAGTTCGGCCCAGTGCTCGCGCGCCGGGCGCCCGAGGGCTTGCGGGTGCTTATGACCAATAGTGGGCGCATAGGCATCGTTGTACAGCGCGACATAATCCGGGCCCCAGAACAACACGACCTGGGTCTGTGCTGGCAGCAATGTGGCCATGGCGGCCTGAAGGTGCGGGGACCAGCCATGCGGCGTCCCAAGTGGCGAATTCTCCCAGTTCATCGTTTGGAGCAGACGGCCAATCTCACCGCCATTGAGCAGGAAGCTCAGCGGTGTGGAGGCGTCGTCGATTAGAGGGGTTTGAAGCGATCTCATGTCAGGGGAATCCGCGGCACAGGCCAGCCATCTCTGGATAAGAGGCATTGATTCGCGGTTCGTTCCACTGAGATTGATCAGTCGTTCAATGTCAGTGTTGACCGCCCCGCGCACTCAATCTGCCAGAAGGGACGCTTAACTGCCCTCCGGCAGCAGGCTACGGTCGAACATGAATGGCCCCTGCCCTTGCGCCATGTATTGGTACAGTTGCTGCGGACGCCCCATGGGTGGCTGATTCTTTTCGCCTGTGTCCCTGACCCAGCCGAGCACGCGCAAACGCTCCAGGCGCTTGCGCAGCGACGTTGCATTTACAGGCTGGCCCAGACAGGCCTGCATGGCCCCCAGCGCGTCGAGCACGGTGAACCGGGTGTCGAGCAGGTACAACGGCAAACTGCTGTAGACGGACTTGGCCGCGAGCCGCTCACAGGCTCGGCGCGCCAACAAGTTGTGATCGAATGGCAGCAGCACCCTGCTATCTACCACGTCGGCGAGGTCGAAAAAGGCTAGTTGCTCATCCTCGACTTCCTGGCGGGCGGGCAACAGCGCCAAATAGCAGGTGCTCAATGACCAACCCCGCGGATCCCGAAAGGCATTGCCTTCAGTGCCGACTTGCTCCAGATAGTGTGGCTGTACGCGCGCTTTTTCGCTCAAGGCGCGATGGGCTGCGCTCTGGAGGCTGGTATCAGGCGTGCGCCCATTGATGATCACCCCAGGCAGTGCCCATTGGCCCTGATGCGGTTCTCGCTCACGGCGATGCAAAAGCACCTGTAGGTGCTCGCTGCCGGGCGGCAGGCGCAGCGCGACTATGTCGACGCTTGCCAGGACTTCAGCTGTACTCACTCGTAACTCCTTGACCGAAGCCTTTTATAGTTCACCAGAGCGAATAAGTAAATCGGCCGTAACGTCCAGATAATGGATGCTTGACACATATACAACACCAGGTGGATTATGTAGCCATTCCAGCGAGGAGAACCTCCATGAAAATCGCCAGCTTCGATGTCGACGCACAAATAGGCTTCACGTGCCATGCGCCCCAGGAACTCCCAGTCCCCGAGGGTCATGAAATCGCACCAGACCTCAACGCCATGGCACAACGGGCCGACCTGCGATTGGGCAGCAAGGATGCGCATCCCGCCAATGCCGCGTGGGTAGTGGCCCAAGCCACGCAGATGCTGCAGCCGCTGACCCTGGCCAACGCGGACCTCACCTGGGTCAGCCATTGCGTCCCTGGCACTCCCGGTTTCGAGCTGCTGCCAGGCCTGCCTGCCCCCATCGAGTACGACTATTTCGTGTGGAAAGGCGTGGAGCCCGACCTGCATCCCTATGGTGCCTGCTACCACGACTTGGCTGAGCGCCGCTCCACCGGCGTCATCGAATACCTCAAGGTGCATCAGGTGGGTGCTGTGATCGTTGGCGGGCTTGCACTGGACTACTGCGTGCGCACCACTGCCCGACAATTGCGCCAGGCCGGGTTCGAGGTGCTGCTGTACCTACCGGCCTGCCGCGCCCTGAGCCAGGCCGGCGCGATAGAGGCCTGCGGCGCCCTGGCTGCCGACGGTGTGAAGTTGTGCGGCGACGAGTCGGCCCTCGACCATCAACTGGCCCTGATCAAGGAGCAAGCAGCATGAGTGACAGCGTATTTGGCCCCCGTATCGTTCAGAACCTGCTGGACACCGACTTCTACAAGATCACCATGATGCAGGCGGTGCTGCACAACTACCCCAATGCCGAGGTGGAGTGGGAATTTCGCTGTCGCAACGGTGAGGACCTGGCCCCGTATCTCGCAGAAATCCGCTACCAGGTCGAGCAACTCGCCGAAGTCACCGTCACCCAGGATCAGCTTGCTTACCTTGAGAAGATTCCCTTCATCAAGCCTGACTTCATTCGCTTTCTTAGCCTGTTCCGCTTCAACTTGCGCTACGTGCATGTTGGCCTGGACGACGCCGGCCAGCTTGCGATACGCGTACGCGGCCCCTGGTTGCACGTCATCCTGTACGAAATCCCGTTGCTGGCGATCATCAGCGAAGTCCGCAACCGTTACCGCTACCGGGAGGTGGTGATCGAGCAGGTACGCGAACAGTTGTACCGCAACCTCGACTGGCTCAAGGCCCAGGCCAGCAGTGATGAATTGGCGGGCTTTCAGCTGGCGGATTTCGGCACTCGTCGACGATTCTCCTATCGGGTGCAGGAAGAGGTGGTGCACATCCTCAAGCGCGATTTCCCAGGCCGCTTCGTCGGCACCAGCAACGTGCACCTGGCCCGGGAATACGAGCTACGGCCAATTGGTACCATGGCCCACGAATGGTTCATGGCCCACCAGCAGCTGGGTCCTCGCCTGGTGGACAGCCAGGCTGCAGCCTTGGAGTGCTGGGTGCGCGAGTATCGCGGCCTGCTCGGTATCGCGCTGACCGACTGCATCACCATGGATGCCTTCCTTGGGGACTTCGACCTCTATTTCGCCAAGCTCTTCGACGGCCTGCGTCACGACTCGGGCGACCCGCTGGCGTGGGCGGAGAAAGCCATCGCGCACTACCACCGGCTGGGTATCGACCCGAAGACCAAGACCCTGATCTTCTCAGACGGCCTGGACATGCCCAAGGCGCTTGGGCTTTACCGCGCGCTGCACGAGCGCATCAACGTGAGTTTTGGCATCGGGACGCGCCTGACCTGCGACATCCCGGGGGTCGAGCCGATGAACATGGTGATCAAGATGACGGCCTGCAACGGTGCACCGGTGGCCAAGATTTCGGACAGCCCAGGCAAGACGCAGTGCCGGGATGAAAATTTCGTGGCCTATTTGAAGCACGTATTCAACGTAGGCGCGTGACTTTCTGCAGGTGGCATTGCTAGGCCCGTGTACGTATCATGCTGCCCGGTTCAACAATCACCTGCCCTTTCAGCACACCAGGAGAAAGATCGCGATATGGACATCAAATTGGCAAAGCTGGTCACGGCAATGGGCTTGGCAGCCTTGCTCGCAGGCTGCAGTGAAGAAACGGTGCCCGAGCCGACCGCTGAGAACTGCACCCCGCAGATGCAGAAGAAAATTCTGGCGGATTTGTCCAAAGAGGCCAATCGCAATACCTTTACGGCCAATTGCAACAGCTTCCTCCAAGCCCGCAAGCATACCGACTGGACCTTCAAGAAGAGCCCGGAAGACGACTTCTGATGAGGTAGCGGCGGCCCTGACAGCACACGTGCCGCGTGGCAGTCGGGCTGCCTTGCGGCGATGTCTGCAGGGACGGGCGCATGTGTCATGAAGTGCCGGTGGTGGGTGAGCGTGAAACGTGGGTCGAAGCCCCGGAAAAGGCCACACAAAGCTCGTGAAAGCGGGCAGCCGCTCGAGAGGGTGAGCCTGCGTGGGGCAGGACTATCGAAAACCGGCGAACCAGTGAACGCGGCCCCACCTGGACCTTGCGTAAAACCATCCCTTCGTGACGAATCGACATGGCAGACACGAAACCTACGCCCATACCGGCGCGTACTGCTTCCTTCACCCCCTCCACGCCGGCGATCTCCAGGCCAATCCGCATCTGTAGTTGACTGTTGGCAAACGCTTGCTCGACGACCTGACGCACGCCCGAGCCCTGCTCACGCAGCACTATTGGGAAGTCGGCCACCTCCTTCAAGGCGCGAGGTTCGGCGCAAGCCAAGGGGTGTGCAACCGGGACAATGGCGACGATTTCGTCCTCCAGCCACTCGGTCACGCCAGTGCCCACGGGCAGGTCTCGCCCCGGCGGCCCTTCGATCAACGCCAAATCCACGTCACCCAAGGCGGTGACGATTTCAGCAGTGTTGCCCTGTATGGTGCTGATCACCACCTCCGGGTAGCGTGCCTTGAACTGGGCGATCAGGTACGGCAGCACGTAGCTTGCAGGCGTAGTGCTGGCACCGATCCGCAAGGTACCGCGCTGAAGGCCGCGCATCGCTTCGCGAAGTGACCGCGCCTGATCGAACGTATCGCGCAGGCGGGTCGCATGCGCCAGTAGCTGTTCACCTGCTGCTGTCAGGCGCACCCCGCGCCCTGCCCGATGATAAAGAGGCTCGCCAAACGCCTCCTGAAGGAGTTTAAGTTGGCCAGACACCGCTGGCTGAGACAGATGCAGGGCCATTGCGGCATGGCTGATGTTGCCGTGCTCGGCCACGACGGCGAAAGTTATAAGCTGTTCTGGAGTCATCCCGGAAAACTATCAGCTAAGTGGATATTTTTCATCCCTAATTACGATTTTTCATAAGCTTATAACCAACATACCGTGGTGCTCATTGATTCCAGTTGCTGGAGAATTCCATGACACCTGCCCCTTATACGCCATCTGACGCACCTGCCGCGCACCGCTGCGCAACGCTCAAGGGTGTGCTTTTGGTTACCGTTCTTGCGTTGGGCATCAGCCAAGCGGCTGCCCTACCCCTTTTCGTCCAGCTTGGCCTCAGCCCGTTGATCCTCGGCATCGTGGCCGGCGCGTTCGTTGGCAATGTGCTGAAAGATCGCCTGCCGGCCTGCTATGCACAGGGCATACACTTCTGCGCCCGGGCCCTGCTCCGGGTTGCCGTCGCCTTGTTCGGCCTGCGGATCAGCTTGCAGGAAATTGCACACGTTGGCTGGCCTGGCCTGGTGATCTCGCTGCTGGTGATCAGCAGCACATTGGCGATAGGACTGTGGTGTGGCATGAAACTGCTCGGGCTTGACCGCGAGACTGCTCTGCTTACAGCTGCGGGCAGCGCCATCTGCGGGGCTGCGGCCGTTTTGGCCTTTGAATCGGCACTGCGCAGCGCGCCGCATAAAAGTGCAGTGGCCGTAGGCAGCGTGGTGCTGTTCGGCACGGCGTCGATGTTTTTCTATCCCTTTCTGATTCGGGCTGGCTGGCTGCACCTGGATGCCCAGACCGCTGGGCTTTGGCTGGGCGGCACCCTCCATGAAGTGGCTCAAGTAGTCGGCGCTGCCAGTACCCTTGGCCCTGATGCCAGCCATGTGGCAACCATCGTGAAAATGACGCGTGTGATGCTGCTGGTGCCTGTCTTGTTACTGGTTGGCTTGTGGATCAGCCGTACCCCAAAATCCGGCTTGGCGTCAGGCAAGGGTCGGCTCACGGTGCCGTGGTTTGCGTTCGGGTTTCTGGCACTGGTAGCGGTCAATTCGCTGGAGGTTCTACCTTTGAGCCTGCGCGAAGCCGTCAACGGCCTGGACACCTTTGCGTTGACCATGGCCATGACGGCATTGGGCATGGAAACCCGCTTCGAACAGATACGCCACGCCGGGCCTCGCGTGCTGGCAACGGGGGCAATCCTCAACGTGTGGCTGTTTGGGGGCGGTTTGGCCATTACCCTGGCCGTGCAGCGGCTGCTGGGGTGATTGTTTCGCAACGCGCGCCGCTGAGGCCGCCATGAAGTGCCGGGCTTTTTTTGCATGCCTCTCGTTGCCGCTTCCATTTCTCGGTATGGTGTGGTCAAAGAAGGATGTTTTACCCGCACAGGAAAGACTTAGATGCCCCAACGCCATGTCATCAATGCATCCGTCAGCCCCAAAGGCAGCCTAGAAACGCTGTCCCAACGTGAAGTACAGCAACTGAGCGAAGCCGGCTCCGGCACTCTTTACACCCTGTTCCGCCAGTGCGCCCTGGCCATCCTCAACACCGGCGCCCATGTCGACAATGCCAAGACCATCCTCGAGGCCTACCAGGATTTCGAAGTGCGCATCCATCAGCAGGACCGAGGCGTTCGCCTGGAGCTGCTGAATGCCCCGGCAGATGCCTTCGTCGATGGTGAAATGATCGCCAGCACCCGGGAGATGCTCTTCAGCGCCTTGCGCGATATCGTGTATACCGAAAGCGAGCTGGCCAGCCAGCGCATCGATCTGGAAAGCTCCCAGGGCATCACCGATTACGTGTTCCACTTGCTGCGCAACGCCCGCACCCTGCGTCCTGGCGTCGAGCCGAAGATGGTGGTGTGCTGGGGCGGTCACTCGATCAGCACCGAGGAATACCAGTACACCAAGAAGGTGGGCCATGAGCTGGGCCTGCGTAAGCTGGACGTGTGCACCGGTTGCGGCCCTGGCGTCATGAAAGGCCCGATGAAAGGTGCCACCATTGCCCATGCCAAACAGCGCATGCAGGGCAGTCGCTACCTGGGCCTGACGGAACCGGGCATCATTGCCGCCGAGGCGCCCAACCCGATCGTCAACGAACTGGTGATCCTGCCAGATATCGAGAAGCGCCTGGAGGCGTTCGTGCGGGTTGGTCACGGCATCATTATCTTCCCGGGCGGTGCAGGCACGGCAGAAGAATTCCTGTACCTGCTGGGTATCCTGATGCATCCGGATAACCAGGATGTACCCTTCCCGGTCGTGCTGACGGGCCCACGCAGTGCAGAGCCCTACCTGCAGCAATTGCATGCCTTCGTCGGCGCAACGCTCGGCGAGGCAGCGCATCGGTTGTACGAGATCATCATTGACGACCCGGCTGAAGTGGCGCGCCACATGGTCGAAGGGCTCAAGCAGGTCAAACAGTTCCGTCGCGAGCGCAACGATGCGTTCCATTTCAACTGGTTGCTGCGGATCGAAGAGAGCTTCCAGCGACCCTTCGACCCCACTCACCAGGCCATGGCTGACCTGGATCTGCGTCGCGAGTTGCCACCTCACGAACTGGCGGCCAATTTGCGCCGAGCGTTTTCCGGGATTGTGGCGGGTAACGTTAAGGACAAAGGCATTCGCCTGATTGAAGAGCACGGGCCCTACCAGATTCGCGGTGACAGCGCTGTGTTGGATCCGCTGGGGCGTTTGCTGCAGGCATTCGTTGACCAGCATCGGATGAAGTTGCCGGGTGGGGCGGCTTATGTGCCTTGCTATCAGGTTGTGACTTGATTCACGCTTGACGGATAAAAGGGTCGCTGCAATGGATGGCGCAGCGGCCCCAGCCTACAAACGTCCCAGCCCCTTTTGCCCGGACACTGCGGCCCACTCCGGCCGGTGAGGCCTACAGGGCTGCACATGTAGATCAATGACGAGGCAGGATTAGCCGAACAACCACACCCCTACCTCGCTCAAGAAAACTCGCCACCTGTCACCTGTCGCTCCACAAATCGAATGCTGTTGCGCCCTGCGCGCTTGGACTCGTACAACGCCACATCCCCCTGCTCGATCAGCGCCGCCAGACTCGCTGGCGCCTGGTCAAACACATTCACCCCAATGCTCAACGTCACCGCTGCAGGTGTCGGGACTGCCCCGCCGGCATAGGCCTGAAATTGCTCCCGTAGTCCCTTGGCCAACCCCAGGACCCCTTCGCGGCTAGCCCCACTGAGCAAAATCACGAACTCATCCCCGCCCAACCGCGCCGCCAGGGAGCGCTCGGGCAACACCGCACGGATCATTTCACTCAAGGCCACCAGCAACCGGTCCCCCGCTGCATGCCCATGCAGGTCGTTCACCAGCTTGAAGTTGTCGATATCGATCAACAACAACGCTGCAGGCCGGACATTGCTGACCTCCTTGAAGAAAGGCCCCGCACGCACTTCCAGGGCGCGCCGGTTGTACAGCGCAGTCAGCGGATCCCGTGCTGCCAGCCGAGCGATGCGTTCTTCGCGGCGGTAGCGAACCGTGCCTGTCATGGACAGCGCGATCAGCATGATCGCCATGGCACCCTCCACCAGGGAGATCTGGATGATCAATCCCCCGAAACTGGCCAGGTCAATCAACGTGCCCGGCGCAATCGCAATGATCGCCTTGATCACGTAGAACAACCCATGGACCAGAAGCACGTACCGCAACTGGACTGCACCTACGCTCAGCGACTGCCCATGCGGCTGCAGCAGGCTACTGGCCTTCAAGGTCAGGGCGGCAACCAGCAGCGAGTTGGTCATCAGCATGACTTTCGACCACTCTGGGCCTGCAGGCAGCAGTAACAGGGCAAACCAGATCAGCACGATCACCAGCCAGGCCCGCGAAATACGGTCCTGGGTGAAGCGCAGCACGCCTAGCAGGAACAAGCCATGGGCCACGACCAGCAGGCCGTTCGCGAACCAGATGCCGATGAACAAAAGGCCAACGCCTCGCAGCAGCGCCAAGGTGCAACCGACGGTAATGGTCGCGAACCCGGCGCTCCAGTACAGCAACGATGACTCGCGGACACTGCGCCACTCTATTGCCAGGTACAACGCCGCCGCTGCCGCCAAGGCGATGGAAATGGTGAGCATGGTAGGTGGGTCTAGCGCCATGGCGGGTGTAGCCTATCGAAGTGGTTTGTAAAGGCGGCGATTGTATGCGCTCGCGCTGGATTTTCAGAGCAGCAGACGACCGCGTGCGCCAGACTTTTCTGCCGCCGTGACTTGCAGCTTCATAGCAGCCCTCTGGTAGGAGCGGCCCTTGTGCCGCGATGGGCCGCGCAGCGGCCCCGGCGATCCGTGGTACAGCGTTCAAATCCCAGGGCCGCTGCGCGGCCCACCGCGGCACAAGGACCGCCCCTACAAGTGCTACGTTAATCAGGGGTATGTGTGGCGGCCGACGCCATCAATGAGATCAACGCCTGGTTGTCCACCGGACGACTCAACCAGTAACCCTGCACCTCATGGCACTGGTCATCACTGAGCAAAGCGAGCTGCTCCGCAGTTTCCACCCCCTCGGCCGTGACCGTCATGCCCATGGCGTTCCCCAGGCTGATGATCGCCTGCACCACACTGCGGTCACTGCTGCTCTTGCCCAGCGACTGGACGAACCGACGATCGATCTTGATGCTGTCGAACGGGTAAGTACGCAGGTAGCCCAGTGACGAATAGCCTGTGCCGAAGTCGTCCATGTTCAAGCGCACACCAAGTTCCTTCAATGCGTTCATCGTCTGCAACGCGCCTTCAACGTCGTTGAGCATCACGTTCTCGGTGATTTCCAACTCCAGCCGGTGCGCAGGCAGCCCGGTGGTGCGCAAGGCCTCGGCCACATCGCGTACCACGTCGCTGCGGCTGAACTGGGCAGGGGACATGTTCACGGACACCAGCACATCGAGCGGCCAGGCTCCTGCCTCCTTGCAAGCCTCCTGCAGCACCCAGTTGCCCAGCAACACAATCACATCGCTTTCCTCGGCCAAGCCGACAAATTCGTCCGGCATCAGCAACCCAAGGCGGGGGTGCTGCCAGCGCACCAGCGCTTCGGCGGAGGCGATCGTTATCCCGTCCACCTTGAACCGTGGCTGGAAATGCAAACGCAGTTCGCCACGGGGGATGCCTTCGCGCAGCTCCTGTTCGAGCACGCGCTTTTCAAGCAGCGCAGCGCTCATCTGCGTGGAGAAATACCGCCATGTGTTCTTGCCCGATTGCTTGGCCCCGTACAGCGCTACGTCGGCATAACGGATCAGGTCGCTAGGGCCACCTGGGTAATCGTCGGAGATGACCACACCCAGGCTGGCGCCTATCTGTACCTTGTGGTGCTCCACCGCCATCGGCTGCTTGAGGGTGTCGATGAGCCGGGCGCAGAACCGGTCGAGTTCATCACGCGTGCCCGGTGCGATCAGGACGATGACGAACTCGTCGCCCCCCAGACGCGCTACCAGGTCGCTGGAACGGGTCATTTGACCAAGCCGCGTCGCCACCTCCATCAACACTGCATCACCGGCCGGGTGGCCGAGGCTGTCATTGATTGGCTTGAAGTTGTCCAGGTCGAGCATCAGCACGGCCCGCGACACCTTGGCGCTGTCCTCGAGGAAGCGGAACAGCTTGTTACGGTTGGGCAGCCCGGTCAGGGCGTCATGTTGTGACAGGTGCTGAATTCGGGCATGGGCTGCCACCTCATCGGTGATGTCGGTACAGGTGCCGCGGAATCCCTTGCAGATTTTGTGCTCGATGATGGCCCTGGCCGAGATTCGGCACTCGCGTCGCTGCCCGGCCTTGTCCAGGTAATGGCAGCGCAGCGTGCCGGTAGACTCGCTGGCGCCCAGGCTGTGCAGCCAGGTTTCGACATGACCGGTTTCACAATCGAACAACGTGCAGATCGGCTGATTGAGCCAGAGCTCGGCGTCGTGCCCGGTCAGTTCGGCAAAGCGTGGTGAAAGATAGATCAGGTGCTGCTGCGCATCGGTCTCCCAGATCCAGTCGGAAGCCGCCTCGGCCACGGCCTTGAAGCGCGCTTCGCTGGCCTCCAGCGCCCGCTTGGAAATAGCCAGCTGATGGTAGCTGCGGTCAATGTCGGCGCTGGTGCGCATGGCATAGCGTGCAAGCAATACCATCAGTGCCAGGATGATCAGCAGCGCCACCGCCAGCGGTGTGAATACCGTTTGCAACAGATCGCTGCCGGGCTGGTCCATGCGCCAGGTCAAACGATAGGGAACCCCCTGAAGTCGCAAATGCCCCATATCGTCCGCAGCATTGTCGCTTGCCGCGATAGCCAAGTCCGTGAGGCCGGCCGTCTTACCCATCTGACTCAGCAAGTCGGCCTCGATCAATCGAATGAAGACCATCACCGAGTGATGCTTAGCCAGGCTGTCGGCGAGGCCAGGAGGACGTATCACGGCAGAGGTAAAGACCGCGGGCTGGCCAGCAAACATGACGTAGCCTGACGCCGGTTGCTTCTGCGCCATGGCCTGGCGGGCTTGTTGCAGGATGCGATGACCCTCGGGGCTGAAGTGATCGAAACCCAAGTCTGTCAGACGCCCTTGCACTATTGCATAAAGCGTACCCTGATCATCCAGGACGAACACGCCCGCATAGCCATCATCGCTATAGAGCGTGGCACCAACGTTGCCCTCATCGAACGCCCATTGCCGGTCCGCTGGACGCGCCAGATGGTCGTAAGCTGCCTGCCAGGAAGCATGGGTCCACAGATAGGCGCGCTCGGCCTTGTGCAACTGTGCCAAGGCCGCATTCGCATGGAATTGGCTTTAGTTCCAGCTCCCGCTGATCGAGCGAAACGGCGATGCGATAAAGCGACACCAGCCCCAGGATCATCGCCAACAAAAGCAGGCCCGAAAAAGCCAGCACAAGGCGGCGAACCATACGGCTGCGCGGCGAATCATTGCCAAAAGCTGCTTCCATTCCTTGAGCGCCTATTGTCGGGGATGCACAGGGTGGACCTACAGCGTGCCCGGCCGATCAACGCTATCGACCATCGGGCAGGCCGCACTACAGCGCCTGCCCTACAGCACCCGCTTGATCAACGGTTCCAACCGACTATAGCGTAGCCTGCGCAGCAGCTTGCGCACGGGTTTGGGGTGTTCGGCCTTGACGCCTAGAGCGTGCGCCGAACCGATAGCCGGGGCATGTTCACGCAATGCGCTCAGCTCCTGCTCGCACGGCCCCCGCCATTGCCCAAGGGGGTCATCGATAAGCAGGCCGTTCTCCAGGTCCAGGTTGAAGCCGCGCGGGTTCAGGTTGTTGCCGGTCAGCAAGCTATAACGTTCATCGACCCACACGCCCTTGGCATGAAAGGTGTGCCCGGGATCGTTCCACAATCGGACCTGCAGCTGACCACTGGCCAGCAGGTGCTCGCGACGGCGCGCAAAGGCCCTGAGGTTGTCTTCATACAGATAAGGCAATGCCCCGCTGGCATGGAACGGCTCCCCCGGAGGGACGTAGAAGTCATTGGCAGTACGATGGCCGACGATGAACTCTACCTGCACGCCGCGTGCCAACGCGTCGTCAATTTCGCGCATCACGACCCGCGGCGGATTGAAGTACGGGGTGCTGATGACGATACGTTCGCGGGCCACGGCCAACAGCGCGCACACCGTCTTGTTCAATGCATTGCGCCTGCCGACGCCGATCAGCGGAATCACTCGCAGGTTCCCCGGCTCGGTTGCAGGGCCTGGTGCATATGTCAGCCGGCGCATCCGTGCCCGCAGACGGCGAATGTCACTGCGCAAATCGGCGGTCGAAGGCGGCGCAGGAAGGTCCAGGCGCGGCGTGGCCTGCGGGTGAAGCAGCCGATGCACCAGGTCGACCATGCAATCGGCCAGGGCCTTGCTGTGGAGCAGGTGGTAGCGGTCGAGCCGGTAACGGTCGAACCGATGCAGGTAGACGTTGTTGAGGCTGGCACCGGTGTAGATGACGCAGTCATCGATGATGCTACCCTTGAGGTGCAGCACCCCGAAGAGTTCGCGGGTCTGCACAGGCACGCCATGGATCGCGATGTCCAACTGGCGGCTCTGGCGCTCGGCCTGGTACCAGGCTGCATTGCCAGGCTGCCTGCCCGCCCCCAGCAGGCCACGCCGGGCCCGGAACCAGTCCACCACGACGGTTATTTCAAGCCCTGGACGAGCCGCCTTGGCCTGATAGAGTGCGTCCAGCACCTCCTGGCCCGCCTCGTCATGTTGCAAGTAGAGCGCCACGATGACGATCCGCCGGGTCGCTGCGCCGATACGCTCGAGCAGGCAGGCCCGGTAGGCCTGGGCATCGGGCAGCACTTCGATCGCATCGGCGGCCAACGGGTAGCCTGGCAACTGGGCCAACAGGTTTTCTGGGTTCACTTGCAGCCACCTTCTGGGCAAACTATGCCCCAGCTTGCACAGGAATCGCCCAATGGTCCACCCCGCTTCGGTAAATCCACACTCCGGCACGGCCAAGACATTCGGTTTTCTGATCATGCCCAATTTCACCACCATCGGCCTGGCATCGGCGGTGGAAACGCTGCGCATGGCCAACCTGGCCGCATGTAGGCCCGTGTTTCGCAGCGTACTGATCGCAGCGCAGGAGGGGCCGGTCACCGCCAGCAACGGCATGCGCGTGCTGCCCGATTGCACGCTCGGTGATGCGCCAGCGCTGGACGTACTGTTGGTAGTGGGCCCCAACCCCATCGAGCGCGGCCCTGCCACCGGGGCGCACATCCGCTGAAGTCGTTGCGATCATGGAAGCCAACCTCGAGGAGCCGTTGGCACCCAGCGAGCTGGCCAACCTGACCGGCATCACCGTGCGTCAGCTCGAGCGCCTGTTCAAGCATCAGCTGCAACGTACCCCCACACGCTATTACCAGGAACTCCGGCTAACCCATGCCAGGCAGTTGGTGCTGCAAGGCGACGCGCCGGTTGGCGACGTCGCACTGGCCTGCGGCTTCGGCTCGGCGGCGCACTTTTCCAAGGCGTACAGCCGACTGTTCGGTGTTTCGCCTTCCGCGCAGCGCCGCCTGGCAGCCTTGCGCTGACAGAGCGCTCGCTGCTCATTTGCAGATGACGTTGTGCTGCGGCCCATAGGGGAACTGGGTAATGTTATCGGCCCCCTGCTCGGTCACTACCAGAATGTCATGCTCGCGATAGCCGCCTGCCCCTGGCAGGCCCTGTGGCAGCATGATCATGGGCTCGATCGACACCACCATGCCCGGCTCCAGTACGGTGTCGATGTCCTCGCGCAACTCCAGGCCGGCCTCGCGCCCGTAGTAGTGGCACAACACGCCGAAGGAATGGCCGTAGCCGAAGGTACGGTATTGCAGCAGGTCGTGCTGGCGGTAGATTTCATTGAGCTCAGCAGCAATGTCGCAACACCGTACGCCTGGACGGACGAGGCGCTGACCTGCCTCGTGCACCTGAACGTTCACCTGCCACAGGCGCAGGTACTCGTCCGGGCATTGATCGAGAAAGAGTGTGCGCTCCAACGCCGTGTAGTAGCCGCTGATCATTGGGAAGCAGTTGAGGCTTAAGATTTCACCCCTGCCCACGCGACGGCTGGTTACCGGATTGTGGGCGCCATCGGTGTTGGGCCCGGATTGAAACAGCGTCCAGGTGTCCATCAACTGGCTGTCGGGATAGCGCCTGGCAATGTCCCGGACCATGGCCTGGGTGGCATGCAGTGCCACCTCGAACTCCGGCGCCTGGTCAGCCAGCGCGTCGATCACCGCCGCGCCGCCAACATTGGCGACCTGTGCCCCCTGGCGGATCAGGGCCTGCTCTTCAGCCGACTTGATCAGCCGCAGGCGCATGCAGGCGGTGCTGATATCGACCAGCTCGGCATGCGGGTAGCATACCGCGAGTGCGGCATGGGTGTGGCGCGTCAGGTGATCACCCTCCACGCCAATGCGCCCCGCCTGCGGCAGCACCTGGCGCAGGGCGGTGAAAAAACTGCCCTGCCGCCAGTCGGTGTAGACGATGTTGTCGGTGCCGATCGACCGACGCCATGGCTGACCGCCATCGATGTTGGCACTGATCGGGACGACCTGATCAGGGGTGATCACCACCGCGTAGGCGCGCCCAAACGCGCAATAGAGGTAGTCACTCTAGTAGTTGACGTTGTGGTAGGAAATAAAGACGAGTGCCTCGAGCTGCTGGGCGCTCATCAGGGTGCGCACCTCGGCATGCCGGCGGGCATATTCTTGAGCCAAGAACGTCGCTTCGACCTTCTGGCCATTGCGAATCCTGAGGGTATCGGGCATGTGCATGATCGTGATTCCTTGGGGTTGTGAGCATGCAAGTCAGGCCGGCCGCCTGAAAGCATTGCAGCACGCAACCCACATGCACGTTTGTACCCAAGCGACTTCGAATTGGCAGCAGTACTGCCTTTCACATCTGCAGTGGCACTGGCCAGTGCGCTAACGCCGCCGTTGCATCCAGGCTGCCCCCAGCCCACTGAGGCAGATCACGCAAATCCCGACCAGGCTGAGCGTATCGGGGGTCTGGCCATAGAACACCAGGCCCAGCAGGCCAGCGAAGACGATCTGGCAGTAGCTGAACGGCGCCAACAGCGCAGGCGCTGCGAAACGGAAGGCCTGGGTCAGCAGCAGGTGAGCGGTCATACCGAAACCACCCAGCGCCAGCATCAGCAAGGCATGGTCCCAGCGCGGCGTTTCCCAGAAAAACGGCACCAGCGCACTCATGGCCAGGGTGTTGCACAATCCTGCATAGAAGTTGCTGGTGGTCGGGCTGTCGTGCGCCGCCAGGATGCGGGTCAACAGTTGATAGAAAGAGAAGCCCAGCGCCGAGCCGAACGGGTACAGGATGGCGGGCGTGAACAGCGCCCCGCCTGGATGCACGACAATCAGCACCCCCAGAAAGCCCAATACCACTGCCACCCATTGCGCTATCGTGACCCGTTCCTTGAGCAGTGGTACAGACAGGGCAGTGACCAGTACCGGTGCAAGGAAGTTGACCGCAGTCGCTTCGGCCAATGGCAGGTACTGCAACCCAGAGGTGAACAGCAGGCTGGTGCTGAGCAGGCTCAAGGCGCGCAAGGTTTGCAGCAGCGGGCGTCGGGTGCGCAACACGTTGAGGCCCGAGCGCGGCAGGAAAATGCCAGCCATCAACAGTGTGTGCACCACGTACCGTGCCCACACCACCATTACGATCGGGTACAGCCCTCCCAGGAACTTGGACAAGGCGTCGTGGCTGGCGAACATGAACGTGGCGCACACCACCAACACGATGCCGCGAAGCGGTTGGTTGACGCCGGACAGCGGGGTACTGGAACTCATGGCTCTCTCGAAGTGGACGCAAAACCGCGCTGCGCCATTATGAAGCCGCGCGCACGCCCCGATTGGGCGTGGCAGCAGGATTCTAGAAGAGATACCGGGCACGCGGAAGTTCAATCATCACCACAGCGTGTTTTTCCTTGGGGCAACGGGTACGGGCGCCACGGCTGTCAGCCCTGCACCACATGCAGCAGCCTGGCCCAGAGACGTTGCACATCCTCCCTCTCAGTGCCCAGGGCGCCAATCGACACACGCACCATCCAGCGTCCGTCGAGCACCGCGGGCGTCACATAGGCGTCGCCCGATGCATTCAGGCGCTCGGCCCAGGCTCGGGTATGGGCGTCCAGCGCCTGGCCGGCCATCCCTTCAGGGCAATGCCGAAGGCACAGCGTCTGCAACGGCACAGGGGCGAGCAACTGCCAGTCGCTTGCCGCGCGCACTTGTTCGGCCAGCCACCTGGCATTGTCCAGGTCCCTGCGCAGCCGTGCTTGCAAGGCCTCGACACCTTCTGCGCGCAACATGAACCACAGTTTCAAGGCGCGGAACCTGCGCCCCAAGGGAATGCCCCAGTCGCGCAGGTTCTTGACCTGCCCATCGACCGAGGACTGCAAGTAGCTGGGGTTGGTGCTCATCACTCGCACAAGGTGCTGGGGGTCGCGCACATAATAGACCGAGCAATCGAACGCTACCCCCAACCATTTGTGCGCATTGACCACCACCGAATCGGCAAGCTCTATCCCATCCCACATCCAGCGGCACTCGGGCAGTATCATCGCCGAGCCGGCCATGGCTGAGTCCACATGCAGCCACAGGCCATGTTGCTGGGCCAGCGCGCCGATGGCGCGCAGCGGATCGAGGGCCGTAGTGGCGGTAGTGCCGCAGGTGGCAACGATCGCACACGGCCGATTGCCAGCCGCCAGGTCCTGTTCGATGGCCTGCTCGAGCGCAGTCGGGCACAGCGCATAGGCTTCATCGGTCGCGATCAGGCGGATATTGTCGCGGCCAAAGCCTGCCAGCAACGCCGCCTTGTCCACCGAACTGTGGGCATGGGCGCTGACATACACGATCAGGGGCTGGTCCTGGCCTTGAAGCCCGTGACGGACCAGGGCGTAATCACTTGAGCGCTCACGGGCGCAGATGAGCGCGACCAGGGTGCTGGTCGAGGCGGTGTCCTGAATCACCCCGCTCCACTGCTGCGACAAACCCAGCATCTGGCGCAACCAGTCCAAGGTCGTTTCTTCCAGTTCGCTCAACGCTGGGCTCGATTGCCACGACAAGCCCAGTACGCCAAGCCCGGTACTCAGGAAGTCCCCCAGCACGGAGGACAGCGTCCCATTGGAGGGAAAATAACCGTAGAAATCCGGGTGCTGCCAATGGGACAGGCCCGGCATGATCAACCCGTCCACGTCCTTGAGAATCGCGTCGAACGGCTCGCCCTGTTGCGGCGCGGCCGGCGGCAGCGCCGCCTTCAGGTAACCGGGCTCGACCTGGGCCATGACCGGGCGCTGCTGCACGGTCTGGCGGTAATCGGCGATCAGGTCGATCAGTTTATGGCCATACTGGCGAAACGCTTCGGGGGTCATGCACGTGCTCCTGTGGTGGGCGCCTCACGCGCTGACGGCGGTCAGTGCGTGAGGCGGCTGGCTGGGAGCAGTGTAGAGTGCGCCGCCTGCGCGAAGAACCGCGCCCTGCGCATAGCTGCTATGGCAAATACGCAACGCCGCCCTGGACACCGAATTGAGATTGGCGCCACAGGTCGAACACCCGGTTTCGAAACCAGCGATGCTCGGCCGACCCATGCAAACGTTCGTGCCACACCACCCAATACCGCTGACTGTGCTCGACGAACCCCAACGGGCGCCATGCCAGCGGATGCAGGCGGCACAATTGGCGGGCGATGTGTTCGGGCACGGTAGCCACTGCCTGGCTGCTGGCGACCACCTTTACCGTTGCGCAAAAAAACGGCACTTGCAGGCTGATGTGCCGTTGCAGGCCCTGCGTACGCAGATGCTGGTCAATGAAGCTGTCCTTGTCCCCGCCACCGGAGATTCGTACATGCCTGCACGCCAGGTAGTCGCTTTGCGAAATCCGCCCATGGGCGGTCAAGGGATGATCCGGTGCCATCAGGCACACCGCCCGATCCTCCCCAAGCAGACGCCCGTGCACATTGGGCGGCGACTCGTCGAACAAGGTGGTGGCAAGGTCGATCTCGCCACTGGCGAGCAGGTCATATTGCCCGGCTTGCCAGGTGCGGTACTCCAGGCTGATGCCTGGCGCTCCCTGCTCCAGCGCCGTCACCAGCAAAGGGAGCATATGCTCGGCGACATAATCGGAAGCAGCAAGGCAAAAGCGGCGTTGGCAGCGGCCAGGCTCGAATACCGCAGGCTGACGAAGCGCCTGCAGCTCGTCCAGCACCTGGCGCAAGGGCTCGCGTAGCGTCTGGGCATGCTCGCTCAGCACGTAGCCCCGGCCCTGGCGCACCAGCAGCGGGTCGTCGAAGGCCTCGCGAAGTTGAGCCAACTGGCGGCTCAAGGCCGACTGGCTCACGCCCAGCCGCTCAGCCGCCCGGCTGAGGTTTTGCACCTGCAGCAGGTGATCGAGCACCCGCAGGTGCCCAAGGCTGAGCGTGGCAAAGGCTGGATTCACGGCAGCTCCCGCTCGGGGCACGCCCCGGTGCAGTGCTGCCCAGCCATCGCCTGTGCGGGACGCCTGGCAATGGGCAGCATCGGCAGATGGGGCTCGAGCTTACTGCGTCAAGCCAACGTAGACGTTCTGGACGTCGTCGTTCTCGTCGATGGCTTCGAGAAACGCCTCGACTTCGGCCAGGGCTTCGGCACTCAGGCTCGAAGCACTCACCGGGTTTTTCGGGGTGTAGCCGATCTTGGCCGACGTGACGGTGAAACCGTGCCCCGGCAGGGCCTTCTGCACAGCGTCCAGGTCGGTGGTATCGGTGATGAACAGGGTAGACCCCTCCTCTTCGCCTTCTTCGAAGTCCTGGGCCCCGGCTTCGATGGCAGCCATCTCAGGATCAGCGTCACCGTTGGGGGTGGCTTCGATCAGCCCGACATGGTTGAAGTCCCAGGAGACCGAGCCGCTGGCACCGAGCTGACCCTTGCGGAACAGCACACGAATTTGCGCGACCGTGCGGTTGACGTTGTCAGTCAGGCACTCGACGATCAGCGGGACCTGGTGCGGGGCGAAGCCTTCGTAGCTGACAGCCGCATACTGCACGGCATCGCCATCCAGGCCAGCACCCTTGCGAATGGCCCGCTCCAGGGTTTCGCGGGTCATCGAAGCCTTTTTGGCCTGTTCGATGGCCAGGCGCAGACGCGGGTTCATGTCCGGGTCGGCGCCGGATTTGGCGGCGATCTGGATTTCCTTGGACAGCTTGCCCATGACCTTGCCCTTGGCGTTGGCCGCGGCTTCTTTATGTTTGGCTTTCCACTGTGCGCCCATGTCGACTCTCTTGTTTCAGCGGCCGGTTCAGGAAGCGACCGGCACAAAAAGTGGGAGCAGTTTATACGCCTATGGGCAAGGATCGACAACCGTCTGCGCTGCGCCGACCCCTCACCAGAAGATTCAGCGGGTAGCGACTACGAACAAGCGCGGAAACGGCAGCAGCACCTTGCCATCGGAAGCTGGCGGGTAGGCGCCTTGCATCGCCTGCAGGTACATCTGCAGGAAATCATCCTGCTCATGCGGTTGCAGCCGCGACAGGTAAGGCCGCAAGGCCGAACCCTTGAACCACTGCACCACGCCCTCAGCGCCGTCGGCCAAGGGGTGGTGGTAGGTGGTGCGCCACACTTCCACCCGGGCACACAGCGGGCTCAACAGATCGTAATAGAACGCCGTGCCATGGCGCGGCGGCAACTGGAAGTCCTCGAACTTGGCCGCCCACGGGCCACGGCAGGCGATCTCGCGCAGTGCGGTATGCGCGGGCTCCTCCAGGTTGTCGGGCGTCTGCACCGCAAGGCTTGCCCCTTCGCTGAGCTGACGCACCAAGTGCGGGTACAGCCGCCCGTGGTCGGGCACCCATTGCAGCGAGGCGTTGGCCAGGATCAGGTCCTGGGGCTCAGGAGCGGACCAGCCTGCGATGTCCGCCGTGACCATGTGCACGCGGGGGATGCACAGCCGCTTGCGCTCTCGGGCCTTCTCGATCATGTCCGGGTCGCTGTCCAGCGCGGTCACCTGCGCGTCGGGGCAGCGCTGCAGCAGCACCTCGGTGGAATTGCCGGGCCCGCAGCCCAGGTCGGTGGCATGCCGCACCGGGCGCGGCGGCACCGCCCCCAGCAGGTCGCGCACCGGCCGGGTGCGTTCGTCTTCGAACAAGGAATACTGGGTGGCAGACCAGGACATGGCGACGTTCTCCGATGAGCGATGCCCTCCAGCATATGCCATCTGTCGCCCAAAACGCGAAGCGGCCGGCCCCTTGGAGGGAACCGGCCGCTTCGCAGAGCCAATGAGGCTTAGTGTCGAGGCGCGCTGCGCATCTGGTGCACAACCCCCATCGCCACCACCAGCGCCGCCGCGATGCCGGTGGAGATCACCAGGATCTGGTAGTCAGGCATGAACGCCATGGTCACCAGGGCCGCCACGATGAAGGCGATCACCAGGTAGGTGAGCCACGGGAACAGCCACATTTTCAGGCGCACTTCCTTGCCTTCGGCAATCAGCTTGCGGCGCATGCGCAGCTGGGAGAACGCGATCACCAGGTACACCAGCAGGGCAATCATGCCCGTGGTGTTCATCAGGGTATCGAGTACGTCCTTGGGGCGCAGGGTCTCGCTGAAGTTGATCAGCGCACACACCACTGCCACCGCGCACGAGCCCATGATCGCGTACACCGGCACGCCAGTGCCGGCACGGGTGATCTTGAAGAACGACGGTGCGTCACCACGCTGGGCCAGGGAGAACAGCATGCGCGAGGCGGTGTAGTGGCCAGAGATCAGGCAGCTGCTCACCGAGGTCAGCACCACGAAGTTCATCAGCAACTCGGCGTAAGGCACGCCCAGCAGCTCAAGGGTACGGCGATAGGCGCCGTAGCCGGAGACGCCCAGGTGCGGGTCGTTCCACGGTACCAGGCAAACGATCAGGAAGATCGAGCCTACGTAGAACAGGCACACGCGCCATACCACCGAGTTGGTGGCCTTGACGATCTGCGCTGCCGGGTCCTTGGCCTCGGAGGCTGCGATGGTCACGATCTCGGCGCCCAGGAATGCAAACATCACCCCCAGCAACGCCCCGACGACTGTGGTGATGCCATTGGGCATGAACCCTTCGGCGGTCAGGTGGGTAATGCCCCGCACCTCGCCGAATTGCCAGATGTTGAGCACCGCTGCGGTACAGACGATCAGGAAGCAGACGATCGCGATGACCTTGATCAGGGCGAACCAGAACTCGAACTCACCGTAGTGCTTGACGTTGAAGAAGTTGACCGTGATCAGCAGCAACGTCGTGGCCAGCACGAACACGTTGACACTCACATCTGGGAAGAACCCGTGCAGGATCTTGCCGGCTACGTAGGCTTCCCAGGCCATGAGAATGACCCAGTACCACCAGTACAGCCAGCCGATGGTGAAGCCGGCCCAGCGCCCGATGGCGCGGTCGGCGTAGGTGGAAAACGAGCCCGTGTCGGGTGAAGACGTTGCCATTTCGCCAAGCATGCGCATGATCAGCACCACGAGGATGCCGCCTGCCAGGTAGGCCAGCACCGCGGCCGGCCCGGCGCTGTGGATCACGCTGCCGGATCCTACGAACAAGGCGCCGCCGATGACCCCGGCGATGGACATCATCGTCAGGTGGCGCGACTTCAGCGAGGCACTGAGCTTGCTCTCATGCCCGCCGTTCGCGGTGGTGGTTGTGGATGTTGCGTCCATCAGTTGTGTACCCCGTGCTTCTTTTTATCCAAGGAAAACCGTGAAACCCCGATGGCTGGCGGTTTCACCTGTACATCAGTGCTAATGCGCGCAGGAGGTGTGAACGAACACACGCAGGCCATCCATGGCGGCCTGCTGACGCGCCCCAGGGCTGAGGCCTGGAGCGAACTGAACATGCTTTGTGTGGCGATATCCGACACCTAATGTAAAAATGTCCATCGCAGAGAGCCATGCACAGTGGCATGAAACTCGCACTGCACTGTACAGGTCGCCAACCCTATACACCGGGCCAGCACCTGGCGTTACACACCTGAAGGTCCCCCATGCTGCAATTGAACCCAGACGCTTCCACACCGTTGGTCAACCAGATCATCGACGGTCTGCGCACCCTGATCGACACACAGACGCTCAAGCCTGGCGCCAAGGTGCCGTCGATCCGCGCCTTCGCCGCCACCTACTCGGTCAGCACCTTCACCGTGGTGGAAGCCTACGATCGCCTGGTCGCCCAAGGGTTGCTGGTAAGCCGTGGCAACGCTGGCTTTTTCGTCAATCGCGCCGCCGCTGAACTCCTGGACACGCACACGGCTGACCCTGATGCAAGCCGACCAACGTTCAACACCGAGTGGTACCTGCAGCAGATCTTCGAAACCCGGCAGTTGCCGTTCAAGCCAGGCTGCGGCTGGCTGCCCAATGACTGGATGTACGAAGATGGCCTGCGCCGAGGGCTGCGGCAGGTGGCTGGCAGCCCACTGGAACTGTCCGGTTACGGCGACCCCATGGGGTTACCCGAACTACGCGCATTGACGGCGCAGAACCTGCAGCAGGATTTGTCGATCGTCGCCAACCCCGCTCAGCTGATGTTGACCCACGGCGCCAGCCAGGCCCTGGACCTGGCCGTGCGTACGCTGGTCCGGCCAGGTGACGTGGTACTGGTGGACGATCCTGGCTATCCCAACCTGATGAGCATACTGCGCACCCAAGGCGCAACGCTGCTGGGGGTGGCGCGCACGCCCAATGGCTACGACCTCAATCAGCTTGAGCGGTTGCTGGCGCAACATAGGCCCACGGCTTTCTTCACCCAGCCTCACCTGCACAGCCCGACGTGCTCGCGCACGCCGTTGCCCCAGCTGCACCGCCTGCTGCAACTGGCTAACCAGCATGGTTTCCGGCTGGTCGAAAACAACCTGTACGCCGACATGATCGCCGATCCTCAACCCTGCCTCGCCAGCCTGGACCACCTGCAGCAGGTGGTCTACGTGGGCAGTTACTCGAAAAGCATCTCGCCCAATGTGCGGGTGGGCTATCTGCTGGCCAATCCTGAACTGGCGCAACAGCTGGTACACCTGAAAATGCGCTCGGGCCTGACCACTTCGCAGGTCATGGAGCGGGTCGTCTATGCCGCCATCATCGACGGTCGCTGGCGCAAGCACCTCAAGCGCCTGCGTCAACGCCTGGCCGAGGCGCATCAACGGGTGGGTGAGCATCTGCACCGGCTAGGCTTCGAGCTGTTCACCGAATCGGACGAGGGGATGTACATCTGGACCCGGCATCCCTCGATCCCCGACAGCGCGCTGTTGCTCGATGACGCGCTCGAAAAAGGCATCATGCTCGGCCCCGGGCAGTTGTTCATGGTCGATGCCAGGGCAACGGGCTGGATGCGTTTCAACGTGGCGTTCAGCCTGGACCCGGTCATGTGGGAACTGCTGGAAACGGTATTTGCCCGGCATGCCAGGCGATAGGGTCAGTGAGCACGCTATTGCTGCGGCGCTCTGGCTTGAGCTTCACAGGTTACGCGGCCCCCTGTAGGAGCGGCCCTTGTGCCGCGATGGGCCGCGCAGCGGCCCCAGGATTTAAGCTTCGCAGCTCATTTCGCCGGGGCCGCTTTGCGGCCCATCGCGGCACAAGGGCCGCTCCTACAGGGACTGCGTAGACCTTTGGATTGGCGCAACGCCCTGCGCCTTAGACGTGATGCACGACCGCTCCACCTACCGCAAGACCACCCAGGCCCTGACGCCATACGGTGCTGCCGGCAGCCTGCACACCCTTCGATGCGAACACCTTGCGCAATACCCCACCGATCGGCGAGGTCCCAAGGCCCAGGCTGTTCAGGCACTGTTCGACGCTCTGCAAATGGGCTTCCAACCGCTGGCGCACCTGCATTTCGCCACACATCGCCAGCAGGGTCGACTTGCCCTGGTCCAACCCCATGCTCTTGCCACTTTCCGGGTCACGGTCGTGCAAGTCGTCGTGCAACTGAAACGCCTGCCCCAACTCCCCCGCCAATTTCAGCAGGGTGCCCTGCTGGCTGGCGCCAGCCCCCGCCAGCCGGCCGGCCATGCCTAGCAGGGCCGAGAACAAGGCCCCGGTCTTGAGTTGATTGGTCTCGGCAATTTCAGCCGCCGTCCGCGGCCGTGCACCGTCACGCAGATCCTGCAACTGCCCCTTGACCAGCCCATCGGCACCGATGGCCGAGGTGAGGGTCACCACTAGGTCGCTGCGCACATCCGGCCCGACCGTCTGCAACCCCGCCACAACCCCAAACGCACGGGAGAGCAAGGCGATGGCCGTCAACACAGCCACGTCTTCGCCAAAAGCCAGGTGCAAGGTAGGGCGGCCGCGGCGCAAGGCGGCGTTGTCCATGCACGGCAGATCGTCCAGCACAAGGGAAGCTGCATGTACCATCTCGACGGCACAGCCGAGGTCGAGCGCTGCGTGTGGGCATGCGCCCAGACCCTGTGCCGTAAAAAGTAACAACAGGGGCCGCAAGCGCTTGCCTGGCGCCAGGGTACAGTCGCGCATGGCCGCAACCACGAGGTCGCGCTCGTGACCTGCCGATGGCAGCAAGGCTGCCAGCCGGGCCTCTACGGCCGCATGTGCGACGGCCAGTGACTGATCGTGATCAGCGCCAGCGCTGTGCGGGGGGGCGATGGTCGTCATCCTTGCCTCTCGATGTGGGCGGCCCATTGACCGTAGATGAAAAAGGAACGACTGATAGGCGCCGTTGCCTGATGCTGTGCTTTTTATGAGCTTAGCTATACAAAACGGGTAGTGTTGTACAACTTGTCTGTCTTAAGCACACAGACCGCACGTACCTCAGGATGATTCCCTGGCAGTGGAGCCGGCATGAACAAAAGCCCGTTGAGTCAACGCAAGGATGATCACCTGGATATCGTCCTGGCCACCGGCAGTACCTCGCACGGGGTCGACGCTGGGTGGTCAGCGCTGCGTTTCGAACATTGTGCACTGCCTGAAATGGCCCTGGAAGACGTCGACCTGGGTACCGAGTTGTTCGGCATGGCACTGCGCGCACCGCTGTTGATCAGTTCGATGACTGGCGGGGCTGATCGCGCACGGTTCATCAACCAGCACCTGGCCGAAGCTGCGCAGGCTTTGGGCCTGGCCATGGGTGTGGGTTCGCAGCGAGTCAGCTTGCGCAGCGGCCAGGACCAGGGACTGACCACAGAGCTGAGAAGGCTTGCACCCGATGTCCCGCTTTTGGCAAACCTGGGCGCGGCCCAGTTACGCGAGGCCGATGGCCTGGACCTTGCCCGTCGCGCGGTCGATACACTCGATGCCAGCGCCCTGATCATTCACCTCAACCCCCTGCAGGAAGCCGTTCAGCCCGAGGGCGACCGCAACTGGAACGGGGTGCTCGCCTGCATCGAGCACGTTGCCGGGCAGCTTCACGCGCCCATCATCGTCAAGGAGGTAGGCGCTGGTATTTCGCCAGGCGTTGCGCGGCAACTGTACGACGCTGGCGTGTCCATGATCGATGTGGCCGGTGCCGGCGGCACAAGCTGGGCCGCGGTGGAGGCCGAGCGTGCCAATGACCCTGCCGAGCGTGCGGTGGCGATGGCCTTCAGCGGCTGGGGCATCCCGACCGCCCATAGCCTGCTTGCCGTGCGCCGCGCCGTGCCGACGGTTGGCCTGATCGCCTCGGGTGGGGTCCGCGATGGCGTGGACGCGGCCAAGGCCATCCGCCTGGGGGCGGACCTGGTGGGCCAGGCTGCCGGGGTGCTGACCTCTGCAATGGCATCCACCGAAGCGGTGGTCTCGCATTTCGACGTGATCATCCGGCAACTGCGTATCGCCTGCTTCTGCACAGGCTCGGCCACGCTGGCGCAGTTGCGCCGGGCCCGACTGGTCAACGCCCAGTTAGACATCAAATGAGCCACTTCGCCCTGATTGCCCCGCCCTACCCTAGCCATTTTGCAGCGATGCAAGCCTTGGGCGGCGAATTGATCGAACGCGGCCATCGGGTCAGTTTCTTTCACCAGCCTGAAGCCGAACGCTGGCTGAGCGACAGGCGAGTGGGCTTCGTCGCCATCGGCCATGCCGAGTGCCCGCCGGGCAGCCTTGACCTTGCCATGCGCCGCGTGGCTGACCCCGCCGGGCCGCTGCGCCTGCGTCGCTTGATCAAACAGCTGGCGCACACCACGGCAATGCTGATCAGCAACCTGCCGCAGGCGCTCAGTGAACATCGGGTCGATGCGATGATTTGCGATCAGATGGAGCCCGCAGGCGGCTTGGTGGCCGAGGCTTGCAAACTGCCGTTCTTTTCAGTGGCCTGTGCATTGCCAATCAATCGCGAGCCAGGCTTGCCATTGCCCGTGATGCCGTTCGGGCTGGGCTTGGATGCGCGCCTCTACGAAGGCAGTGTTCAGGTCCATGACTGGCTCATGCGCCCGCTGCACGACACCTTGCTGCAGGCCTGTCATCGCCACGGGCTGCAACCGCGCAGCGGCGCCCATGAATTTCTCTCGCCACTGGCCCAGTTGAGCCAGACACCCTTGCACTTGGATTTCCCCAGAGTGGGTCTGCCCAAACACTTTCACGCCGTCGGCCCGTTACGCAGCACGCCCTCTCAGGCGAGCCCCAACTGGTCTTTCGAACCCGGCAAGCCCTTGGTATTCGCAAGCCTGGGGACGCTCCAGGGCCACCGGTTCGATCTGTTCGCACGTATTGCCAAGGCTTGCCGACGCCTGGATGCCCAGTTGCTGGTGGCGCACTGCGGTGGGTTGGATGCCCATCAGCAGGCCAGGCTGCGCCAGATTGGCGCCACCGTCGTGACCGACTTCGCCCCTCAGCACTGGGCGGTGCGGCGAGCCAATGTGGTGATCAGCCATGGCGGCTTGAACACGGTGCTCGATACCGTGTGCGCCGGCACACCGTTGCTGGTCATGCCGATTGCATTCGATCAGCCTGGCGTGGCTGCGCGGGTGCGCCATCACCGCTTGGGGCGGGTACTCTCCAAACGAGCCAGCGTAGCTGCCATTGGCCAGACGTTGCGTCAGCTGCTTGATGAAGCTGCACCACGTGATGCCGCGCTGGAAGCCGAGCTTGCCGCCTGCGGTGGCGTACAGCACGCTGCCAGCCTCATCGAAGCCGCGCTGCACAGTGGCCAACCCAGCATTTCGGAGAACACACCGTGCCCTATGACCTGATCCTGGTAGGTGGTGGGTTGGCCAACGGCCTGATCGCCTGGCGACTCCAGCATTTGCGCCCGCAATTGCGCGTGCTGTGCCTGGAACACGGGCCGGCCCTGGGCGGGAACCACACCTGGTCCTTCCATGACGCCGACCTCACTCCCGAGCAACAACGCTGGCTGGCCCCGCTGGTCGAGCAGCGCTGGCCTGCGTACCACGTGCACTTCCCGGCTTTTTCCAGGCGTATGGAAGGCGGTTATGCGAGCATCACCAGCGAGCGTTTCGCCCAGGTGATCACCCCTGCCCTCGGCCCGAGCTTGCGCACGGGCTGCGCTGTCGCTGAAGTGGGTGCCAGCCACGTCACACTCACCAGCGGCGAAACCTTGCACGCCGCGGTAGTGATCGATGGCCGGGGCATGCAGCACAGCTCTCACCGGGTGCTCGGCCAGCAAGCATTCCTTGGGCAGATCGTGCGCCTGACGGCCCCCCATGGCTTAGAGACACCGATTCTGATGGATGCGCGGGTACCCCAGGGCGAAGGCTATCGCTTCGTCTATGTACTGCCCTTCACGGCCGACACCCTGCTGGTGGAGGACACCCATTACGTCGACAGCCAGGCGCCCGCCGCAGAGCAGCTGCGCCAGCACATCGAACGCTACCTGCAGCAGCGCGGCTGGCACGTCGCCGAGTGCCTGCGTGAAGAACAGGGCGTATTGCCGATCATCCTGGCCGACGACTTTCCTGCTTGGTGGAACGAGCAGCAAGGGGCGCTCGCCGTTGGCCTACGAGCCGGATTGTTCCACTGCACCACGGGCTATTCACTGCCCGATGCCGTGCGCCTAGCCGACTGGTTGGCGACGCAAGCGCTGGATGATACGGCGTCACTCAAGCCCGCGTTGGGCGCCTACCTTCACCGACGCTGGCGTGAACAAGGGTTCTACCGCCTGCTCAACCGAATGCTGTTTCTGGCCGGCCGGCCGAACCGTCGCTGGCAGGTGATGCAGCGCTTTTATCGATTGCCTGATGGGCTGATCGCCCGTTTCTACGCAGGCCAGAGTACGCTGCGTGATCGTCTGCGGATCCTGTGCGGCAAGCCGCCTGTGCCCGTAGGCGAGGCCATGAAGGCTGCCTTGCGACACTCTCCTGCCCATTTCAAGGACTATCCATGAGCAACGAACGATCCGCCCTGGTCATTGGGGCAGGCCTTGGCGGCCTGGCCCTGGCCATTCGCCTGCAGGCCTCGGGTATCCCCACCACCTTGCTCGAGGCACGCGACAAACCCGGTGGCCGCGCCTACGTCTACAACGACCAAGGCTTTACCTTCGACGCAGGCCCCACGGTGATCACCGACCCAAGCGCCATCGAAGCCCTGTTCACCCTCGCCGGCCGGCCTATGCAGGATTACGTGGAGTTGCTGCCGGTAACGCCGTTCTACCGCCTGTGCTGGGAGGATGGGCGGGCCTTCGACTATGGCAATGACCAGGCCGACCTGGAACGCCAGATCGAGGCCTTCGAGCCCAAGGACGTGGAAGGTTATCGACAGTTCCTGGCCTATTCCAAAGCCGTGCTGCAAGAAGGTTACATCAAGCTCGGCGCGGTGCCGTTCCTGTCTTTTCGCGACATGCTGCATGCCGGGCCGCAGTTGGCTCGCCTGCAGGCCTGGCGCAGCGTCTATAGCATGGTGGCGCGGTTCATCCAGGATGACCAACTGCGCCAGGCGTTTTCGTTCCACGCCTTGCTGGTCGGGGGTAACCCCTTCGCCACGTCCTCGATCTATACCTTGATCCATGCGCTGGAGCGCACCTGGGGTGTGTGGTTCCCTAAAGGCGGCACCGGCGCCCTGGTGCAGGGCATGGCCAAGTTGTTCACCGACCTGGGCGGCGCCCTGGAGCTCAATGCCAAGGTCGCCGCGTTCGAAACCCAAGGCAGCCGCGTGACCGGCGTGCGCACCCAGGACGGGCGGCGCTGGCTGGCAGACGCAGTCGCTTCCAATGCCGATGTGGTGCACACCTACTCCGACCTGCTGGGCGAGCATCCACGGGGTGAACAGGAAGGCAAGCGGCTCAAGGGCAAGCGCTTTAGCAACTCCCTGTTCGTGGTGCACTTCGGCCTCAAGCGCACCCAGCCGCAACTGCGCCATCACACGGTCTGCTTTGGCCCGCGCTACCGGGAGCTGATCGACGAAATCTTCAACGGTCATGAGCTTGCCGAAGACTTTTCACTCTACCTGCACACCCCTTGCGCCACCGACCCGAGCCTCGCTCCGGAAGGATGCTCGAGCCACTACGTGCTGGCGCCCGTACCGCACATGGGCAACGCGGCCATCGATTGGGAGGTGGAAGGGCCACGGTTCCGGGACAAGATTCTCGACTACCTGGAACGTCACTACATTCCTGGCCTGCGCGAGGACCTGGTCACCTGCCGCACCTTCACGCCGCTGGACTTCCGTGAGGAACTCAATGCGCACCTGGGTTCGGCGTTTTCCCTGGAACCGATCCTGACCCAGAGCGCCTGGTTCCGCCCGCACAACCGTGACAGCCAAGTGAGCAACCTGTACCTGGTGGGCGCAGGCACGCACCCGGGGGCCGGTGTACCTGGCGTGATCGCCTCGGCCAAGGCCACGGCAGGGCTGATGCTCGAGGACCTGGGCGCATGACCGCACCGTCCCACGACCAGTTGCTTGCCCATGCCGAACACAGCATTGCCGTGGGTTCGAAGAGCTTTGCCGCAGCAGCCCGGCTCTTCGATGCGCACACTCGGCGTAGCGCCGTACTGTTGTATGCCTGGTGCCGCCATTGCGATGACGTGATCGATGGGCAGCAAGCCGGGCATGATGCGGTGGTCATCAGCCAGGAAGAAGCGCAAGTGCGCCTGTTGGATCTGCAGCGCCAGACCGAAGCCGCCTGCGCGGACTTGCCCGTGGATCAACCGGCCTTCGCCGCACTGCGCGAAGTGGCCAGGCGCCACGGCATCCCCCGCGCCGAAGCCTTCGACCTGCTCGAAGGCTTCGCCCAGGACGTGTCCGCCTGCCGCTACCAGACCCTGGATGAGGTCATGGTCTACTGCTATCACGTGGCAGGTGTGGTGGGCCTGATGATGGCCAGAGTCATGGGCGTTCAGGAGGCGCGCGTGCTTGACCGGGCCTGCGACCTGGGCCTGGCCATGCAGCTGACCAACATCGCCCGAGACATCGTCGATGATGCCAAGGTCGGGCGCTGTTACTTGCCCCAGGCTTGGCTGTCGGAATTCGACCTCAGTGCAGACGACCTGGCCGATGTGCGTCACCGCGCAGCCGTCGCCACCCTGGCCAGGCGCCTGGTCGCCCAGGCCGAGCCCTACTACGCCAGCGCCCAGGCGGGGCTGCCGGCCTTGCCGCTGCGCTCGGCGTGGGCAGTGGCCACGGCTGGTCAGGTATACCGGCGCATCGGCCTGAAGGTCGACAGCGCCGGGATCGACGCCTGGGACGGGCGGCTGTCTACGTCAAAACGCGAAAAGGTCGGTGCCTTGGTCACGGGGTTTTGGCAGGCGCTGAGCTGTCGACTGCGTCGCTACCCCCAACGCCCGGCTCGCCTGTGGCAGCGCCCTTCGCCCGCAGCGGCCCGCCATGCAGTGCCCGAAGTTGCTGGCGCAGTCGCTCGATAGTGGGGACATACAGAAAACCGAACGACACACAGCCTTCGCGTCCCTGTACGGCATGATGAAGCCGATGTGCCTGGTACAGGCGCTTGAAGTAACCCTTGCGCGGCACCACTTTGAAAGGCCAGCGCCGGTGCACCAGGCCGTCGTGGGCGACGAAATACAGAACCCCATAGGCCGTCATGCCTGCGCCTACCCATTGCAACGGGTACCAACCGGCATTGCCCAGGGCGATGAGCATGATCGCCAGCACGGCGAACACCGCGGCGTACAGGTCGTTCTTCTCGAAGATCCCGGTACGCGGCTCGTGGTGCGAGCGGTGCCAGCCCCAGCCGAAGCCATGCATGATGTACTTGTGAGCAAACCAGGCCACGCCTTCCATGGCGGCCAGGGTGCCGAAAAAGGTGAGCAACGTCAGGGTCATGCGCAGGCTATCCAGGCAAAAGGGAACATGGGGCAGTCCTTTGGTGCATCAGGGCCGGGTCGGTACAGCATGATCTACCCAAGGCGCTGGCGCAAAGCCTATGAGTGTGCAAGATGGGCTGGTGTTCCATTGCCGACGCACTACACAGGCCTGTCTCCCGACGCTATTACCCTAAAACGCCATCACAGGATCCCTTATGCTGCCGGGGTCTGCCCCACGAACCCATGTAAAGGCCGGTCATGCACTCCTCAGAACGACTCAAAGGGATCGACGTCTTCGTCGCGGTCGCCGACCTCGGCAGCTTCACGGCAGCGGCCGGGCGACTGAGCCTTACCAGCTCGGCGGTCAGCAAGAGTATCGCGCGCCTCGAGGCGCGCATGGGCGTTCGCCTGTTCGAGCGCACCACCCGCCGGTTGTCGCTGAGCGAGGCAGGCGTGGTTTTCTACCGCACCTGCACCTCGGTGCTGGCCGATCTGGAAGAAGTCGAACACACCCTCGCCACTACGGGTAATGAACCTCACGGACGGGTACGCATCGACTTGCCCGCCTCCTATGGGCGCTTGCATGTGCTGCCGCTGATCCTGGCGTTTACCCGGCAGCATCCGCTGCTGCAGCCGCACGTCTCGTTTTCCGACCGTTTCGTCGACCCGGTGCAGGAAGGCATCGACATCGTGGTGCGCATCGGCGGCCCCGATACCTGGCCCGCTGCCCTGGGCCATCAGTACTTTGGCGCCCAGCGCCTGATGTTCTGCGCAGCCCCCGACTACCTCGACATTTACGGTACTCCGCAAAGCGAGGAGGACTTGGAGCATCACCACTGCGTGGGCTATGGGCACACCGACGGCCTGGTCAGCCCTTGGTTCTTCAAGGGGCGCCAGCCTGGGGAGATGGAGCGTCGCACGGTACAGCCGCGCATCGCCGTGGGCGATGGCGAAGGTGAGGTCGCGGCGGTGCTGGCCGGCCATGGCATAGGTCAGCTACCCACCTGGTTGACCCAGCAGCACCTCGATAATGGACGGATGGTCGAGGTGCTACCGGAGCTGGCAACCGACGGGTTGCCAATGAACCTGGTCTGGCTCAAGCGTCGCGAGCACCTACCCAAAGTGCGTGCACTGCTCGATTACCTGTTGCCCAGGCTCGCCCCTCACGGCACACGTACCGCCGAACCCGTCTGAGGCGCCAGCCTGCCCACTACGGGCACTGCCAGCAGCGCCAGCACAGCGACTGCGGCGGCCACATAGCCCAGATAAGCAACCCCCAGCCCGTCGATGGTCATGCCACCAAGCACCGCACCCAGGCCGATGCCGGCGTTGGCAGCCGATACGTTGGCGGTACCGGCCAGCGCCTTGGCGTGGGTCACCGACGCCATTACGCGCACTTGGCAGACCGGGTAAAGCGCGGTGTTGGCGATACCCCACAACGCCAGCGCCAGGCAGAACACCAGGCCTGCATGGGCCAAGGGCACCAGCGCTGCCATGCCGATCGCCAGCAGCACCAGAAAGCCCGCGGTGGCCTTGAGAACGGAGTGGTCGACGGCGCGCCCCCCGATCCAGTTGCCCAGCAGGCCAACGGCGCCGAAGCCCATCAGCCACCAACCGGTGTGAGCCGGGGCCACACCCGCCACACGCTCGAGCAGGTCGGCCAGGTAGGTGTAGCCGGTGAACATGGCGGTGAACACCAGAATCGACAGCAGCACGTTCGCTACGAAGAAGCGTTCGGTGAAAATCCGCGCCTGACGGGCGAAATCCACCCTGGCGGTGCGGGCTACGTGGGGCATCCAGACGCCCATCGCCACGGCCATCATCAGGGAAAGCACCGCCAGCGCCCCGAAGGCGCCACGCCAGCCCAACGCGTCAGCGGCCAACGTGCCCAGCGGGATGCCCAGCAGCATGGCGGCAGAGATGCCCAGGTAAACCTTCGATACCGCACGCCCTGCATGCTCGGGCCCGGCGAGGTGCCCGGCCGTCTCGCTGGCAGTACCCCAGAACACCGGCAACGCCAATGCCGGTATGACACGTGCAATGGCCAGTACCCAGAAGTTATCGGCCACGGCCGCCAGGGCATTGGCCGCGGCAAAAACCAGCAAGATGGTGATGAACAGCCGTTTACGTTCCAGATGCGCCAGCATGGCCGTGAGGAACGGCCCTGCCAGCATGACTGTGAATGCGAACAGCGTGACCAGTTGTCCAGCCATGGAGATGGACACCCCCAGGTCGCGGCTCAGGGCAGGCAACAGGCCCACAATGAGAAACTCGGTGGTGACAATCAGGAAAGCGGAGAACGCGAGGATGGCAATGCTGATGGCTGCCCGTGGAGCTTCGTCAACGGGTGAAGCGGTGGTGGATGCGGCAGACATGGAAGAACTCTCAAGACATTGGCTGCCAGTTTATTCGATCGCAGAAGTCTTATTTCTGGCCGATTTTCACATATGAGGTGACGCACATTCACAAATACGGTCAATGTATACAACTTGATCATTTCCTGATTACATTGCCGCGTCGCCTACGACGCTGGCCATCGCCGGCGCGTATTGCAACAGGCATCGACCATGTCATCTTCACACGCACCAAGAACGCTCCTGATCAAGCATGCCCAACTGCTCGTCACCATGGATGGCGAGCGCCGCGAAATCCGCGGCGGTGGCCTGTACATCGAAGACAACCTGATCAAGCAAGTCGGCCCCAGCGATACCCTGCCCCAACAGGCGGACGAGGTGCTGGACATGTCCGGCAAGGTGGTCATCCCCGGGCTGGTCAACACCCACCATCACATGTACCAGAGCCTGACGCGGGTGGTGCCAGCCGCCCAGGACGGCGAGCTGTTCAACTGGCTCACCCAGCTGTACCCGATCTGGGCACGGCTCACCCCCGAGATGATTGCGGTCTCGACCCAGACGGCCATGGCCGAGCTGATCCTTTCCGGTTGCACCACCTCGAGCGACCATCTGTACATCTACCCCAACGGATGCAAGCTCGACGACAGCATCCATGCGGCTGCCGAAATCGGCATGCGTTTTCACGCCGCCCGCGGCAGCATGAGCGTGGGCCAGAGCCAGGGCGGGCTGCCGCCGGACTCGGTAGTGGAAAAGGAAGCGGATATCCTCAAGGAGTCCCAACGCCTGATCGAGGACTACCATGATGCCAGCCATGGCTCGATGCGCCGGATCGTGGTGGCGCCCTGCTCGCCCTTCTCGGTCAGCCGCGACCTGATGCGCGAAGCGGCTGTTCTGGCTCGCCAGCATGGCGTATCGCTGCACACGCACCTGGCCGAAAACGTCAACGACATTGCCTACAGCCGAGAAAAATTCGGCATGACCCCTGCCGAGTATGCCGAGGATTTGGGGTGGGTCGGGCCCGACGTGTGGCACGCGCACTGCGTGCAACTGGACCAGCATGGCATCGAACTGTTCGCCCGCACCGGCACCGGGGTCGCCCATTGCCCATGCTCGAACATGCGCCTGGCTTCAGGTATCGCCCCGGTGCGCGCCATGCGCGATCATGGCGTACCGATCGGGCTCGGGGTGGACGGTTCGGCGTCCAACGACGGTGCCAGCATGATCGGCGAGGTCCGCCAGGCCCTGCTGCTGCAACGCGTGGGGTTTGGCCCGGATGCGATGACGGCCCGCGAAGCGCTGGAAATCGCGACCCTGGGCGGCGCCAAGGTGCTCAACCGCGATGACATCGGCGCACTGGCACCGGGCATGGTCGCTGATTTCGTCGCCTTCGACCTGGGCCATGTCGCCTACGCCGGCGGGCATCATGACCCGCTTGCAGCGCTGGTGTTCTGCACCCCGACCCAGGTGCATACCAGCGTCATCAACGGCAAGGTGGTGGTCAGGGATGGTCAGTTGGTCACTGTCGACCTACCACGGGTACTCGAACGTCACAACCGCCTGGCCCATCAGTTGGTCGCAGGCTGATAGAGGCGCCGCCTCGTGATGCTGGCTGTCTTGTGCCTCTGGGGCTGCATGACAGCCCATCACCAGCAAGCCAGCCCCAGCTCACCGGCAGGTTCAACCTGTAGCGTCGCGCTTGCCGCCGGTGGGCCGCAGTGCGGCCCTACCTGACGCCGCCCGGCAATGGCTCACAGCACCATTACCATCTCATGCCACGCCATACCGCCGTGCTCGGAAGGTGAAGGCTGGACGTACTGATAACCCAGCTTGCGGTACAGCGGTACGTGCTGTTCTTTGCACATCAGGTGGATGGTCTGCTTCGCGCAGGCTTTCATTCGCAGGATGAACGCTTCCATCAATCGCTTGGCATGACCTTGGCCCTGATACGCCGGGTCGACCACCACCGACATGATCACTACGTTGGGGGCATCGGGGTCATGCCCCACCAGTTCCTTGAACGCTTCGTCCGACATCACCACCTGATGGGCGCAGCCGCTGTTGATGAAGCCAACGATCTCTCCATCACTTTCGAGCAACAGAAACCCCTGTGGGTACTGACTGATGCGCGTCTGGATCTTTTCCAGCGTGGCAGCTTCGTCTCCCTCGTAGGCACCGATCTCGATGGCGTGGCAGCGGCTGGCGTCCTCAAGGGACGGCGTACGGAACTGAAGCGAAGACATGACCGGCTTTTCCTTGGGTCTGAACGATACGGCGGCCATGATAACCGCGCCTGATGCTTGCTGCGATGCTCACCGCCACGCATCATGGATGCCTTTCTGCCCGCGACGGACTCACCGAATGATCGCAGTACCCGTGTCACCCCTGGAGACAAGCCGTTGCAAACGCCTCAAAGCGGCCACCCACCGCGAACATGACAGTGTCGATCAGTTGGTCATGGCCGCGCACCCCTTTGAGGACAGAGCGCGCTATGGGCGCTTCCTGCTGGTACAGCATCACTTTCACGGCAGCCTCCACGGACTTTACGAGGACCCCCACCTCAATGCGTGGCTGCCGGGCCTCTCGTCGCTGTCGCGGCTCGCTGCGGTCGAGCAGGACATTCGCGACCTGGGCCAACTGCCACCTGCCTTGCCGGCGAGGGTGAAGGTAGACCCGGCCCAGGCACTGGGCTGGCTGTATTGCAGCGAGGGTTCGAACCTGGGCGCCGCGTTCTTGTTCAAGCACACCCAGCGCCTTGGCCTGGACGAAAGCCTGGGTGCGCGGCACCTGGCAGCCCACCCGCAAGGACGCGCCCAGCACTGGAAGGCGTTCGTGAGCGCAATCGACGGCCTTGCGCTCGATGAACAACAAGAAGCTGACGTGATCGCCGGTGCCATTGCAGCCTTCGAAGCTTATCGGACGAAGGTCACCGAGGTATTCGCCGCTGACCTGCACACCACTACGGACACTTCCAAAGGCTGAACGCTTGTGCTGCGCCGGCCATTGACCAGTTTGCGGCCCTGATGCACCGATGGCGTGATCAAAGACGCGATTTGATACTGGGCTGCATTGCCAAACGTCAAGGGCCGTCTTTACTGATACGTAACGACCCCAGCATAGGTGTGCGCCCATGAAGATCATGCTCACCCGTATTCTTGTCGACGACCAAGCCAAAGCGCTTGCCTTCTATCACTACGTACTGGGCTTCGAACCTAAACAAGACCTCGCCATGGGCCAGCACCGCTGGCTGACCCTGACCTCACCCAACGACCCCAACGGCGTGCAACTGCAACTGGAGCCAGAGGTGCACCCTGCGTCGAAAGCGTACAAGGCCGCGCTCAAAGAAGACGGCATACCCACCGCAATCTTTGCCGTGCGAGACATACAAGGCGAATACATCCGGCTATCCGCTGCCGGTGTCCAGTTCCATCAGAAACCCGCCGAGGTCGATAACGTCATGACTGCAATCTTCGACGACACCTGCGGCAACCTCATCCAGATTACGCAGTTACACTGACTGGCGCCTGCCCACCGCCTGCGCCCGTCCAACATCCCGACGGGCGCAGCCCTACCGATCGTTGCCCAAGGACACACGATGCGTCATGAGTTCGACGAAGTGCTCAACGACCTGGTCGACTACTTCCTGCTAGGTGACATCCAACTGCTCGAGCGCTTCAAGCAGGAGCATGGCCTGCCTGACGATCTGGCCTACGAATTCACCCACCATGACAGCGGCGACAAGGCCGTACGCGACGGCGTCGTGCTGCCTGTGGCCGGCGTTGACAACCTTCCCTACCACGTGGTGTTCACGCTCGATGGGCAAACGCCCAAATTGCGCGAGGCGAGCAGCCGTCTCAAGCACCAGCGCGGTGGTTATTCGCTGAAGATCGAGCATGGCGCTGTGATGCTGTACACCTGGCGTATCCTCCAGTACTTCACCCCCAAGACCCTGGGCGACTTGCTGGCGCGCTACCGTGAGCCGGGCCGCCCTGTGATCGAACTGGACAACGGCTGGTATGACGTCGAAGTCCTGGCCGGCGCCTGCCTGTGTGATGGCCTGTACGAACCGACCTTCGAGTTCGTCTTGAACAAGCGTACTGGGCGTGTGGCGAACTCCGCCGTGGATACTGGGTACAATTTCAGCCTGCGAGGCTACTTTGACTGACACGCCTTCACTGTGGCCATGAACGGTGCAGCGCAGCCAAGTTGGCAGGGCGAGATCTGGCTGGCCGAGGACCACTGCCTGGTGACGGGGCGACTCGGGCGCACCGACAGCCACCAGCACTATGCCCACCAGCAAGGGCAGCTACCAAAACAGATAGGTGTTCATCGCCACTGCCAGGGCAGCGCCTATGAACCCAAAGAAAAACACAGGGGCGTAGAGGTAGCGCATGGGCAACTCCAGAATGACGGGAGCCCCCAGTGTCCCCGTACCGGCCGACACCGCGCTTGAACGAACGGCGCAACCGTGTGTGGGCGCTATTCGTTGACCAAGCGCTGCAACACACCGCCTTCATGGCGCGCGAGGATACGCAGCAGTTGATCAACCAAGGCACGGTCTGGCGCATCGAGGTGAAAATGATGGCCGCCAGGATGCCAAGACACTTTCGCCTGTGGCGGCAATGCCGCTTCACGGCGGCCGAAGGCTTCGCCAGTGAAAGCGCCCTGCCGGCCAAACATCAGGTACAGCGGGCAGCGAATCTGGCTCAGCAGATCGCATGCCTCAGGCTCGGTGAGCGGCATGGGCTCAGGCAGCACCAACCGCGGGTCGTGGCGCCAGCAATAACCGTCGTTGAGCTGGAGCAGGTCGCGCAGCGCCAGTAACCTCGCAGCCTCTTGCGACAAGTCGGTGTCGAGCCGTTCACGACGCTGAGCCAGCGCGCTGTCCAAATCGTCGAAGCGTTGCACATCCGGCTCGTTGAAGCCCTGCATCTGCGTACGCTGGACCATGCGCTTGAGGCGATAGGCCCGTGCCAGGTGCTGCACGCGGTCATGCTCGGCCACGGTGAACGGTGCCCCCATGCCGTCGAGGAAGGTCATGCTCGCAATCGCGCTGGTCATGGCCGCCAGCAGCGAAGCCACACCGCTGCCCATGCCGTGGGCCAGTACATGGAATTGCCGCATGCCAAGGCTTTCGGTGACCGACAGCATGTCCTCGGCGTGCTCCCATAGGTAGTAGCCGCTGTCATGGCGCCGATGGTCGGAACGCCCATGGCCGACCAGGTCGGGGGCTACCACGAAACAGCCATCGAGCAGGGGTGCCAGGCGCTCGAACGAGGCGGCGTTGTCCAACCAGCCATGCAAGGCCAGTACGGGAATGCCATCCTCCGGCCCCCAGCAGCGCACAGCCACTTCGATGCCATTGATGTCCAGCGGGTGATCCTTGGGTGTGGTGGTTGATCGCATGGGTATGCTTCCTGATCGGCAGCCTGATGCAGGTACACCAGACCGAACACGCCACCGCGTTCCACGACGCCTGTCGTCTGCGGCAACCCTTGCGCCGGAGCGCGCAGGCCGCCGACAGGTCACCTTGGCGCAAGCCAGGGGCCACCACTGGCCCCTTACCGACGGTGACTTAACCGTCACCGACCCCGGCAGTCTTCGAAACAGTCCTGACGGCCATCCACACGGCTGGAAGCGCGAGCGGCCACGGCGGCATCGCCATTGGCCGGCTCCACGTGCCAGTAGCAATGCTGCACCGCTCGGGTCACGGCCACATAGGCCAAGCGCTGCACCTCCTCCTTCTGGGCGGTATCGAACGGCTGCGGGTCGCCCGCCTTGCCCAGGCCCGCCTGGCGATAGACCTGGTTCTTGTAGGGCGAGCTGGTCAGGTACTGGCAGTCGCCCAGCATGAACACCGCATCGGCCTGCAAGCCCTTGGCGCTGTGGTAGGTGAGTTGGCGAAGACGCCGCTGCTCGGGGGGCACCGCTGCCTCGGCTTGAAGCACAGCTTCCAGGTGTTCGCTCATCGCCGCCCGGTCATTGCCCTTGCGGTAGAGCATCAGCACCGACTCGCCGCGCTGGTAATGCTCGATGAGGGTCTGGCCCAAGGCGGCCTCGTCACGCTCGAAGACCTTGACCGGAGAGCCTGCAAGTTCAGCGGCAGGGCCAGCGGCCCGGGCCTTCTTGCCGGCGATGGTGGACGTGCCCTTGACCAGGTGCTCGGCGGCATCGATCACCTGCTGCTGGCAGCGATAGTTCTCCACCATCATTACCCGTGTGCTGGCGGGCGTCGGAAACGCCTTGGTGAATTCGGTGAAGTACTTGGGCGAGCTGCCTCGCCAGCCATAGATCGACTGCCAGTCATCGCCCACGCACAATAGGGAAGAGTGTTGAGCATGGCGACCGACATTCAGGCCGGGGCCGCGCCTGCGGATTTCACGCAAGGACGCCCGCAGCCAGCTGACGATTTGCGGCGAGACGTCCTGGAATTCATCGATCATCAGGTGGGCCAGCGGCCGCAACAGCGGGTCGGGCAACAGTTGCAGGTTTTCCGGGTTGTTTTCCCCGAACAGCGCGAACATGCGGTTGTAGCTCATGACCGGAGGGACCTGGTCGAGCAAATGCGCTTCGAACGCTTTCCAGTAAAGGGCCAACGCTTCGAAGAACAGCGCGTCGCTGTCGCCTGGCACAAAGCGCATGTCGGCAATAGCCGTGTTCACTTCCAGGCCGAGGTTTTCGATAAAGCTCGCGGCGCTAACGAATGCGTCGAGCAGCGGCGCGGCCGACAGCTCGCCCTTGACCTTGTATTCGAACCCAGGCCCGGCCACGGCGTCACCTGCCAGCGAAGCGGCCAGGCGCCGGGCCATGGCGTAGTTGTCCAGCCAGATCAACGGCTGATCGCAGAATGCCTGCAACAGGGTTCGTTTGACTGCCCACTCTGCGCGTACGGCGAGCTTGGCACCGGGTCGTTGGTACTGGGCGCTCTCGGAAGGGTCGAAGCCCAACACCACCCATGGCCCGGTGGCACCCAAGCGGCCGTGGACATGAAAACGGCACCCACGGATCTCAACGGTGTCACGCATCGGCTCAATGCCCTGGATTGGCCAGGCCCCCGCTGCGAACCAAAGGTCCTCGATCACATCGCACAGCTCTTCATCGCGTTGCGCGGCCAGTTGCGTCACCTGGGCGCGTTTCTGCACCTCGGGGTTGTCCGGGTCCAGTGGCTTGAGTTGCAAGGCTTCGTTGCGCAAGTGGCCGATCAGCTCGGCAAAGCGGGGGCTGTGCGCCAGCAGGGCGCTGTAGCAATGATTGAGCTGTTGGCGCTGGGCATCGTTCAGGCGCAGGTCGAACGGGTTGCTGTCCGCCTCGGCCTCACGCCCGGCGGGCATCTCGTTGCCCAGGGTCTCGAACGCGCGCACCTGCTCGAACCCAGGCAAGCTGCGCACCAGCGGCAGGATGCGGGAGTGGAAGGTGCGGACCAGTTCGCGCGCTTGTGCCGGTTGCAGGTGAACGTCCCACAGCGCGAATACCTGCACCAAGCGTTTGATGAAGTCCTTGCGCGACTCACGGGTGAAGGTGACGACCGTCATCGCATCGAGTTCGTAGCCCAGGTAGTGACGCAGCAGCAAGATTCGCAGCACCAGGGAGGTCGATTTGCCCGCCCCTGCCCCGGCCACCACGCAGGTGGACGGTGTGTCGCTGAAGATCAGTTTCCATTGCGCGGCGCTGGGTTGCGCGTGGCTGGGCAGGCGCTGGGCAACGTCGGCCTTGAAGCGTTTCTTCAGCTCGGCGGTCAGGGCCAGGCGCCAGTCTTCGAACAGGTGATCGTCCTGGCCGGGAATGGCTGGGGTGTCGGGGCGGTGGTCACGGATGACCAGCACTTGCTGGCCTGCCTCGTACCCTTGCGCATGGCCCCGTTCGAACCCGGCGCGTTCGCCTTCGCCCCGGCCTTGGTGCTGGCCATCGGCATGGCCTAGCCACCAGGAGTGAGGGTGTTGCGCCTGAATGCGGGTCAGACCACGCCCGAGGCACTGGGCGATGAGCCGTTTGAGCCAGGGGAGGCGTGTGGGTGGGGTCAGTTCGGCGAGGGCCTTGGGTTGCTCGTTGGCCACAGTCACTCCGTTGGCAGCAAAATCAGCCGGCAATGTTCGCCGCAATGGCGCAAAAGCGCCAGCGAATGCGTGGGAAAACGTCTGGGTCGGTGGTTGGCGGGGGTGGGGGGTGCAGGGTAGGTGACCATGGGGCCGCTGCGCGGCCCATCGCGGCACGAGGCCGCTCCCACGAGGGCGTAATTGTAGCCTGGGGCAGTGCGCAAGCTTCAATCCATTCATTGAAGTTATTTAATACCTTCAAAGTTGCAACTTTTAATTCCCGGTAGCTGCCATTATTCTTGATCTTGATCTTGATCTTGATCTTGCTTTGGCTTTTGATCTTGATCTTGATCTTGATCTTCGCGACTTCAGAAGGCCGAACGCAGGTCTTGCGGAGGGAGGTGACAGGCATGGATGCCTGTCAAGCGCT
>NZ_VEJN01000008.1:28513-223092 GCF_007678615.1 Pseudomonas sp. DE0157 | reverse complement strand
TTCATACGGCCCCTACGCTGCGCTTCGGGGTTCCCTCACTCCGGTCTTGCTCCCGGGAGGACCGCGCTGTAGGCCCCTTCCTGGGGCCCAGCGCTTGACAGGCATCCATGCCTGTCACCTCCCTCCGCAAGCCCTGCGTTCGGCCTCCTGAAGTCGCGAAGATCAAAAGCCAAAGCCAAAGCCAAAGCCAAAGCCAAAGCAAGATCAAGATCAAAGGCCAGAGGCGAGTAAGGTCGAGAGCTGATAGTTGCTAACCTAATCGGGATGCCTGGCAGTCCCGGCTCAGACCCTATCCCCGCCGCGCGCGTTGCTCCAGATACTCCCGCACCTGCACAGCATCCCCAACAAACTCGATCCGCTCGGCCTTCGTCTCACGCTGATAGGCATACATCGGGTCGTAGTACTCGTTGAGCAACCCCTCGATCCAGCCTCGGTGCAGGTCCACGCAGCCACTACGCAATTGCTCTCCCAAGGCCTGCTCAAGCAGCGCCGTGAGCCGCTGATGTCGCTCACCGCCCAGGCGCTTGCGGATGTTGGCCATGCTCTGCAACATGCGCTGCGCGAACAATTGCTGCCCGGCTTGCTCGCCATGCAGGGCGATGAATTCGGCACTGAGGTCGATGACATAGTCACGCAGGATGCGCTCGACCCGGCCATCGAAACTGTCCTCCAGCCACACCAGCGGGTAGTGCTGCATGCCCTGATACAAAGACAAAGGCACCGTGCAACTGCCAACGATGCGGCCTTCATCCTCCAGCACGAACTGGCCAATGCCTTGCGCGCGCTTTTTAAGCACATCGATGGCCAGCTGGTTCTCGAAGTCGATCTGAGCCGGTTGCCCGGTGGCGCGTTTGCCAAAGCTCGACCCGCGATGATTGGCATGGCCTTCAAGGTCCAGTACGTTGCCCAGCTGTTGCAGCACATCGGTCTTGCCAGTACCGGTCAAGCCGCCAACCAACACGAAATCGCACTCGCTTACGGCCTGCTCCGTGGTCTCGAGCAGGTAGTTGCGCATCGCTTTGTAGCCCCCGGTGATACGCGGGTAGCGAATACCGGCTTCATCGCGCAACCACCCTTGGACGATCTGCGAGCGCAGGCCGCCACGAAAGCAATACAGATAGCCGTCCGGATGAGCCTGAGTGAATGCCACCCACGCCTCCAGACGAGCCTGCTTGGTGGCGCCGCCCACCAGTTGATGACCCAGGGCGATGGCGGCAGCCTGCCCCTGCTGCTTGTAACAGGTGCCAACCTTCTGCCGTTCCACATCGTTCATCAGGGGCAGATTGACCACGCTGGGAAAGGCGCCCTTGGCAAACTCGACGGGCGCACGCATGTCCATCATCGGCACGTCGTCGAGGAACAACTGGCGGAAATCAGTGCAGTCGGGCCGCATCAGACGACCTCGACTGCGTGGCGCTGTCGCTCCGCCAGGTAGCCGATAGGCGACAGCTGCAAGCCCAGGTCAGCAGCTGCCGCGAGAAATGCGTCCTCACCTTCCGGGGTTACGGCCACCAGCAGCCCGCCGCTGGTCTGCGGGTCGCACAGCAAGTGCTTCTGATCGTCACTGAGCGCGCCTAGCTTGTGCCCGTAGCTCTCGAAGTTGCGCAGCGTCCCCCCTGGAATGCAGCCGGCGGCGAGGTAGTGCTCGACACTCGGCAGGCGGGGCACCTTGGCGTAGTCCAGGTGTGCGGTCAGGCCGCTGCCTTCTGCAAGCTCAACCAGATGGCCTAGCAGGCCGAACCCGGTGACGTCCGTCATGGCCTTGACCCCGTCGAGCTTGCCAAAGCGGCTGCCTGGTGTGTTCAGGGTACACATCCAGTCGCGCGCCACGCCTCGATCCTGCTCGCGCAGCACGGCTTTCTTCTCGGCGGTGGTGAGGATGCCGATGCCCAGGGGCTTGGTCAGATACAGGCGGCAGCCCGCCGTGGCGGTGTCGTTACGCTTGAGATGACGCTTGCTGACAACGCCAGTCACCGCCAGGCCGAAAATCGGCTCGGGTGCATCGATGGAATGACCACCGGCAAGCGGGATACCGGCTTCGGCGCATACCGCCCGGCCACCGCGGATCACCTCACGGGCAACCTCTGGTGCCAGGACGTTGACGGGCCAGCCCAGGATGGCAATGGCCATCAGGGGATCACCGCCCATGGCGTAGATATCGCTGATGGCGTTGGTTGCCGCGATGCGGCCGAAATCGTAGGGGTCATCGACGATGGGCATGAAGAAGTCGGTGGTCGACACCACACCGCGCTCCTCGTCCAGGGCATACACGGCGGCATCGTCGCGCGACGCATTGCCGACCCAGAGCTTCGGATCCAGGGCCTGGGCACCGCTTTCGGCCAGGATGACGTCCAGCACCTTGGGGGATATCTTGCAGCCACAGCCGGCACCGTGGCTGTACTGGGTCAGGCGAATCGGCTCGCTCATGTGTACCTCGGCAGGTCAATTTATCGCGCGATTGTAGCAAAGCTGGTCATTGGGACTGCGGCTCTTATAATCGTCGGGTCAATGACTCGCATCGAGCTGCAAACTGCACGTCGGCAAGGCAGCCCACCTGCACTGCCTGTTATTGCGCGCAGCCTCGAACTCACCCCATTCCCCGCTATTGAACCGGAGAAACCCATGCTCAAACGTCCCTTGGCGCTCGCCGCCAGCCTCGTGCTGTCCTGCTGTGCCCTGGCCGTCCAGGCCGCAGAGACACTGCGTGTCAGCGCCATTCCCGACGAAGCGCCCACCGAACTGCAACGCAAGTTCAAACCCTTGGGCGAATACTTGTCCAAGCAGTTGGGCATGCAGGTGAAGTTCGTGCCGGTGGCTGACTACCCGGCCGTGGTCGAGTCGCTGGCCTCCGACCGGCTGGACCTGGCGTGGCTGGGCGGGTTCACGTTCGTGCAGGTGCACCTGAAGGATCCGACTGCCACGCCGCTGGTGCAACGCGAGCAGGACGCCCAATTCACCTCCAAGTTCATCACTGCCAACCCTGCAGTAAAAAGCCTGGCGGACCTCAAGGGCAAGTCCTTCGCCTTCGGGTCCATTTCTTCCACGTCCGGTAGCTTGATGCCACGCTATTTCATGCTCAAGCAGGACAACATCAAACCTGAAGGGTACTTCAGCCGCGTAGCCTATTCCGGTGCCCACGACGCCACCGTGGCCTGGGTACAGGCTGGCAAGGTCGATGCCGGTGTGCTCAACGCCAGCGTTTGGCAGAAACTGGTGGACGCCGGCAAGGTCGATACCGCCAAGGTGCGCGTGTTCGCCACGACCCCGACCTATTTCGACTACAACTGGACGGTGCGTGGCAACATGGACCCGGCCCTCAAGGAGAAGATCAAACAGGCCTTCCTGAACCTTGACCCCGCCGATCCAGAGCAGAAAGCCATTCTCGACCTGCAGGCAGCCAGCCGCTTCATCGAAACCAAGCCGGAAAACTACGCGGGCACCGAGCAAGCCGCCCGCGAGGCTGGCTTGCTCAAGTGACGTCTGCCGTGCCTTCTGAAGCAGTCATCGCGCTGCAAGGCGCAAGCTTGCGGCATGGCGCGGTGCGCGCCCTGGAGGGCGTGACCTTGCGCATCGCGCAGGCTGAGCGCGTCGCCATCATCGGCCCATCGGGGGCGGGCAAGTCCAGCTTGCTGCACCTGATGGCCACGGCGACCAGGCCGAGCAGCGGCCGTCTGGAGGTGCTCGGGCAGCAACCATGGGCGTTGTCGGCAGGGGCCCGGCAGCGCCTGCGGGCCCAGGTAGGTCTGGTTCACCAGGCGCCGCCACTGCCGCCGCGCCAGCGGGTGGTCACTGCCGTGCTGGCGGGCCGTCTGGGCCAGTGGGGGCTTGGTCGCAGCCTGCTCAACCTGTTGTATCCCTGCGATGTGCCTGGTGCGCGCCAGGTCTTGGCCGAACTGGGGCTAGCAGACAAGCTGTTCGTGCAGTGCGGTCAACTGTCAGGCGGCCAGCTTCAGCGGGTGGGTATTGCGCGGGTGCTGTATCAGCAGCCTCGTATCATGCTCGCCGACGAGCCGGTGTCGGCGATGGACCCGGTATTGGCCGATCACAGCCTGGCGCTGCTCAACCGGCATGCCCAGGCCACTGGCGTGGCGCTGGTAGCCAGCCTGCATGCGGTCGAATTGGCTCTGGCCCACTTTCCCCGGGTGATCGGCATACGCGAAGGGCAGGTGCTGTTTGATTGCCCAGCCGAGGCTGTGACCGATGAGCTGCTGCAAGCGCTGTACGCCAACGAGCAGCTGGTGGCCAAGCACGGCCTTAATGCGAGCCCCCACGTGCAGTTGCCCAGATGCTGAACGCCAGTCAACGTGATCCGGCAATGGCGCCAAGAATACTGATCGGGTTGCTGGCCATCGCGGTCCTGTGGCCGGGTATCCAGTTGAGCGAGTTGAACCCGGCCGTGCTTTTACAGGCCGAAAACCGCGAGCAGATGGCGAGTTTCACGGGGGCATTCTGGCCACCTGCACATGAGCGCGACTTTCTCGAGCTATTACTTGAGGCCACCCTGCAGACCTTGGCTGTGGCCACCGCCGGCATGGCGCTAGCCTGGCTGCTGGCCGTGCCGGCAGGGTTGCTGGCCAGCCGCGCCTTGTCCCTGAACGCTGCCTCGCGTGGCGGGCGCCCGGGTGCCTGGTCGCGCCTGGTGCGGCTGCCCGTACGGGGCGTGCTGATCTTCCTGCGCAGCGTGCCTGAGATCGTCTGGGCACTGTTGTTCGTGCGCGCTGTAGGCCTCGGGCCCACGGCCGGGGTGCTGGCAATCGCCATTACCTACAGCGGCATGCTGGGCAAGGTGTATGCGGAAATCTTCGAATCGGTGGACCAGCGGCCCGCCCACGCCTTGTTGCAGGCGGGCAGTGGACGGCTGGCCGCCTTTTTCTACGGCATCTTGCCCAATGCCGTCAGCGAAGCGGTGTCCTACACAGTATACCGGTGGGAATGTGCAGTACGGGCATCGGTGGTGATGGGGTTCGTGGGGGCCGGCGGGCTGGGTCAGCAGATCGACCTGTCCATGCGCATGTTCGCTGGCGCCGAGGTAGCCAGCATGTTGTTGACGTTCCTGGCCCTGGTGATGCTTGCCGATGGGCTCAGCCGCCTATTGCGCGGGAGGCTGGCATGAATCGGCTGATCAACCTGGCCCTGTTGGCCGCGCTGCTGGCAGCCATCGTCGGTTCGTTCGCCTATTTGGGGTTGGATTTCGGGGCGTTGATCGGCAATGGTGGGCTGGCCCAAATGGGTGAGTATGCCGGACGGTTCCTGACCCCGGACCTGTCCAGCGAGCATCTGCGTGCGGTGGCGCATGGCGCATTGGAAACCCTGGCCATGTCCGGTATCGGCACGTTGCTGGCCGTCGTCATGGGCCTGTTGCTGGCGATGCCGGCGGCGGGCCGGTTTGGCTGGCCGTTGCAGGGGCTGGCCCGGTTGCTGCTCAATGCGCTGCGCGCCATTCCGGAGCTGGTGTGGGCCGCGCTGACCGTGCTGGCAGCTGGACTTGGGCCAAACGCTGGCACCCTGGCGTTGGCGCTGCACACCGCCGGCGTACTGGGGCGTCTGTTTGCCGAGGCGCTGGAAAACGCCTCGCCTGAACCTGCCGCAGCCATTCGCCTGCAAGGCACGGGGCAGGTAGCAGCCTTCTGCTACGGCACCTTGCCTAACCTGTGGCCGCAGTTGCTGGCCTACAGCTTGTACCGTTGGGAAAACAATATACGCATGGCCAGTGTGCTGGGCTTTGTGGGTGCTGGAGGCTTGGGGCAGATGCTCTACACCACCTTGAGTCTGTTTCAGGAAGCCCAGGCCAGTACGGTGATCATCGGGATGCTGGTGCTGGTGTTCCTGGTCGATGCGCTCAGTGATGTACTGCGCCAGCGTTTCGTAAGGGCCTGATCAGGCCAGCGGCCCTGCGGCCGCTGCCTGTTCTCAAGCGCTCACGGCCTCGGCCGATTGCGCCCCGCGCTGCATCGATTCCAGGTTGCGCTCGATCGTCTCGCAGATGGTATCCATCTGGATCTGGTGTTCGCTGAAGCGGAATGGGCTCTGCAAGTCGGTACCGATGCGCTCGATCGCCAGCAGCATGAAGCCTACAACCGTGGAGGCCAGGGGCGTGAACCACTCCAGCGACTCCACCAGGCCGACCGGTACGATCAAGCAGAACAGCGTGATGAACAACCGGGGGAAATAAACATAAGGGTAGGGCAGTGGCGTATTGGCGATTCGCTCCATGCCCCCTTGTGCATTGGACAAGTCCACCAGCGTGGACTCAAGGCGAGCCAAGCGGATGCTGTCCAGCCGGCCCTCCTGATATTCCCTGGCCAGTAACGCGGCCGAACCACTCAAGATGTCATTGGCAAAATTGTTGGAGCCGTGGTGCCGCTCGAATTCTGCCTCAGGGATAAACGCCACCAGCTCCTGCGGGCATTTCTCCCCTTTCAGGTGCGCTGCCAGGCAGTTGATGTAGGCGATGTGCCGACGCAGCAGGGTCGCCTTGACCGGATTGAGCCCCTCGTCGGGGTCATCGATCAGGGTCAGCGTCTGGCGGGCAAAGCTGCGGGAACTGTTGACCAGGGCACCCCACAAGGTACGTGCTTCCCACCAGCGGTTATAGGCGCTGCTGTTGCGAAAGCTCACCAGCACGACCAGCGCCGAACCCATCAATGAAAGCGGGATCAAGGGCAGGGTGAACTTGCTGTTGAGAAACAGCATGAAATCAATGGTGACCAATACGTCCCAGATCAGCAGCCAGAACAGTGACCAACCGATGTAGCCGAAGGTTTTCACGACCAAGCGGTATTTGCGGAGGATGACGTCTTTCAAATGGCGCACCTTAAACGGTTCAGGACCTTGGATGGGACGTCGGGTCGCGCCGAAGGTTCTGGATGAGGTTGTGGCAGCGCATGTGGGGCTGACAGGTGCTGAGGCGACATCCCAAATGAGTGTATGCATTTCATCCAGACGCGTTTGCCGGCCTGATTTGGATGGTGGCACAATGCCTTGCCTCAGCATGCACATGCTTCGCAGTTGTACCGTGCACCTTCAGCCTTATCTTCTCGGTATCCCACCATGATCGAGCGCACCGGCACGGGCCTTTCCTTCGCCAAACGCATGTATGCCCCACGCGCCATCGGAACTGGCCTAGGCTTCTTTTGTGTGATGATCGGAATCGCGCCATTACAGCCAGGGGGATGGGTGTGGGCGCTGTTACTGGCACACGGTTTTGTCTGGCCGCACCTGGCGTTTCAGATTGCTCGGGTATCCGCCCAGCCCTACAAGGCCGAGCAGCGCAACTTGGTGGTCGATGGCTTCGCCGGGGGTTGCTGGGCGGGTGTCATGGGGCTCAACCCACTGCCCAGCGTGATCATCCTGTCGATGATCGCCATGGACAAGATTGCGGCCGGTGGCTGGCCCCTATTCATGAAAACGGTACTTGCCCAGGGTGTCGGCATCGCCCTGGGCCTATGGCTGTTCGCGCCGCCGCTTTTTCCGGCCACTACGCAGGCGCAGATGCTGGCGTGCCTGCCGATCCTGCTGATCTACCCCATGGCCATCGGCATGATCTGCTATCAGGTGACCGTCCAGTTGGGCCAGCATAAACGTGCACTGGCCCGCCTGAGCCAGACCGACAGCCTCACGGGCTTGCGCAATCACGGGGCGTGGCAGGAACTGCTGCTGCGCGAATTTGCACGTTGCCGAGCTAGCACAGGGAGCAGTTGCCTTGCCCTGATCGACGTCGACCACTTCAAGCAGATCAATGACCGTCATGGCCATCAGGTGGGTGACAATATCCTGCGGGTGATCAGTGCCACGCTTTCCTTGCACTTGCGCAAGCATGACCCTGCGGCGCGCTATGGCGGGGACGAATTCTGCGTGATGCTGCCTGACACGACGCCAGGGCAGGCAAGGGAAGTGCTTGAGCGGCTGCGCCTGGCCGTGGAGGCGTTCCGCGACCCAGCGCTGCCGCACCTTAACTTGAGCCTGAGCATCGGTATCGCCCCTTACCATGCAGGCATTACCGATGCCCAAGCCTGGCTGCATGCCGCCGATATGGCGTTGTATGCCGCCAAGCGCGCCGGGCGAAATTGCATCGTCCTGGCGCCCCAGGCCTCTGAACCCGCCTGATCAGGGTTTTGCAGCCACAGCCACAAAGCCTTTGACCGACGTTGGGGCCTGAGGCTTGGACTTGCGCGCCAGCATGTACTGGTAGCGCCGCCACTCCTTGTCGATCTCGCTGAAGGACATGAACACACTGACCCGGTCCTTGCCCACCAGATCCGGTCGCCTGACGGCATCGATGCCGCTGGTGGGGATGATGGCGATGTTGATGCCTACCACGTTACCGTCATCGGCGAATACCGGGCCGCCAGACATCCCCTTGGTGATCGGCCCGTCGTGCACCGAATAGAACACGCTACCAGGGGTGCCATCGAGCCGGACCAGTGACGAGAGCGCGTGGCCCTTGCCCTGCACGGGCATCATCAAGCTGTTGTAACCCACTGCTGTGACCGCTTCCCCAGGCACATATTGGCGCCAATGCGGTACTTGGCTGGCTTTGTGCTTGAAGAACACCACATCGCCCAGGCCTTCATGGACCACGTTGCGCAGGAAAGGGGTGTGTTTGGCGGTGACTGCATAATCCGCGTTCCACTGGATGGCGCTTGCCATCAGCAGCATGGGCAGCGGCGCTCCGGACGTCACCACGAAAGCTTGACTGTAGACCGGGTCTGAAACGTAGGACGTTGGCACTCCATTGCACCCACTCAGCAGCATCATTGCCGCCATACAGGGCGCGGTTGTTTTCATTGATCACACAAGGGGAGGGGGTTGAGGGGAGCCGCACTATGGCTAAATGCCATCAGTTAGGCAATTCGTTCGGCTTTTATCCGACGAAGTGAGGGTAGGCGGCGGGTATGGCCACTGGCCAATAGCATTGCTGCATGGTCAGGCACCAGCGAATCAATGGGCTGACGCCAGGCAAATGTGATGCACTGAGCGGTTTTCACGGCGCAAAAAAAAAGCCGACCATTTAAGGTCGGCTTTTCGGATTTGGTGCCCCGAGGGAGACTCGAACTCCCACTCCTTTCGAAAACGGATTTTGAATCCGCCGCGTCTACCAATTCCGCCATCAGGGCGTGGCGCGCAGTATAGAGAGGTGCCGTCGGTCGGTCAATCGTCTTTCATGGTCAATTTTCATTCCTTGGGCTAAACTTCCCGGCCCTGCCGAACCGAACATCATCATGCGCGTTGCCGATTTCTCCTTCGAACTTCCCGATTCCCTGATCGCCCGCCATCCATTGGCCGAGCGCCATGGCAGCCGCCTGCTGGTGCTCGATGGGCCAAGCGGTGCACTCGAGCACCGGCAATTCCCCGACCTGCTCGGCTACCTGCGCCCTGGCGACCTGATGGTGTTCAACAACACCCGGGTCATTCCGGCACGGCTGTTCGGCCAGAAGGCATCCGGGGGCAAGCTTGAAATGCTGGTCGAGCGCGTGCTCGACAGCCATCGCGTGCTGGCTCACGTGCGGGCGAGCAAGGCGCCCAAAGTGGGCACGGTCATTCTCGTGGACGGTGGTGGTGAAGCTGAAATGGTCGCGCGCCATGACACCTTGTTCGAGCTGCGTTTCACCGAAGAGGTGTTGCCGCTGCTCGACCGGGTTGGTCACATGCCGCTGCCGCCCTACATCGATCGCCCTGACGAAGGCGCCGACCGGGAGCGCTACCAGACGGTCTACGCCGAAAAGGCAGGTGCTGTCGCCGCCCCCACGGCGGGCCTGCATTTCGACGAAGCACTGCTCGAGCAGATCGCCGCCAAGGGGGTAGAGCAGGCGTTCGTCACCCTCCACGTGGGGGCAGGCACATTCCAGCCAGTGCGGGTCGACAAGATCGAAGACCACCACATGCATAAGGAATGGCTCGAAGTGAGCCAGGCTGTGGTCGATGCCATCGAGGCCTGCCGCGCCCGTGGCGGGCGTGTGATCGCCGTGGGCACCACCAGTGTGCGGTCGCTCGAAAGCGCCGCCCGTGATGGCCAGCTCAAGCCCTTCAGCGGTGACACCGATATCTTCATCTACCCCGGTCGCCCGTTCCACGTGGTCGATGCGCTGGTCACCAATTTCCACCTGCCCGAGTCCACGCTGCTGATGCTGGTCTCGGCCTTCGCCGGTTACCCCGAGACCATGGCTGCCTACGCGGCGGCGGTCGAGCAGGGGTACCGCTTCTTCAGTTACGGTGATGCCATGTTCATCACCCGCAATCCGGCGCCTCGCGGCCCCGAGGAGCAAGCATGAGTCGCACCTGCCGAATGTCCTTCGAACTGCTGGCCACCGACGGCAAGGCCCGTCGTGGCCGCATCACCTTCCCCCGTGGCACGGTCGAAACCCCGGCGTTCATGCCGGTGGGCACCTATGGCACGGTCAAGGGCATGCTGCCCCGTGACATCGAGGCCATTGGCGCCGAGATGATCCTGGGCAACACCTTCCACCTGTGGCTGCGCCCAGGCACCGAGGTAATCAAGAAGCACAACGGCCTGCACGATTTCATGCAGTGGAAAGGCCCGATTCTTACCGATTCCGGTGGCTTCCAGGTCTTCAGCCTGGGCGCCATGCGCAAGATCAAGGAAGAAGGCGTGACCTTCGCCTCTCCCGTGGACGGCTCCAAGGTGTTCATGGGCCCGGAGGAATCCATGCAGGTGCAACGCGACCTGGGCTCGGATGTGGTGATGATCTTCGACGAGTGCACCCCGTACCCTGCCGAGCACGACATCGCTCGTACCTCCATGGAGCTGTCGCTGCGCTGGGCCCAGCGCTCGAAGAACGCCCATGCCGACAACACCGCCGCGCTGTTCGGCATCGTTCAGGGCGGCATGTACCAGGACCTGCGCATGCGCTCGCTGGAGGGGCTCGAGAACATCGGCTTCGACGGCCTGGCCATTGGCGGCCTGTCGGTGGGTGAGCCCAAGCACGAGATGATCAAGGTGCTGGACTACTTGCCAGGGCAAATGCCGGCTGACAAACCTCGTTACCTTATGGGGGTAGGCAAACCGGAGGATCTCGTTGAGGGTGTGCGCCGCGGCGTCGACATGTTCGACTGCGTGATGCCTACGCGCAATGCGCGCAACGGCCACCTGTTCGTCGACACGGGGGTGATCAAGATCCGCAACGCGTTCCATCGCCATGATGAATCGCCACTGGATCCGACCTGTGACTGCTACACCTGCAGCAACTTCTCCCGCGCCTATCTGCATCACCTGGACAAGTGCGGCGAAATGCTCAGCAGCATGTTGAATACCATCCATAACTTGCGCCATTACCAGCGCTTGATGGCCGGTTTACGCGAGGCTATTCAACAAGGTAAATTGGCCGCCTTCGTCGACGCCTTCTACGCCAAGCGCGGGCTTGTTGTACCGCCCTTGGACTGACTGTCTGCATCCATTATTAAAATATTTGCATTAGGAGTGCACCCATGAGCTTCTTGATCCCCGCCGCATACGCGGACGCTGCAGCCCCTGCCGCCGGCCCCGCCGGTACTGGTTTCGAGTGGATTTTCCTGGTTGGTTTCCTGGTCATCTTCTACCTGATGATCTGGCGTCCACAGGCCAAGCGCGCCAAAGAGCAGAAGAACCTGCTGGGCAACTTGCAAAAAGGTGACGAAGTTGTCACCAACGGCGGTATCGCCGGCAAGATCGTCAAAGTGGCCGATGATTTCGTGGTGCTGGAAGTGTCCGACACTGTCGAGCTGAAGTTCCAGAAGGGCGCCATTGCCGCGACCCTGCCAAAAGGTACGCTCAAGGCTATCTGAGTTACCGGTTTCATTTTTCCAGTCGGGGCGCGCAACGCGCCCCGCGTCTTGAACGGGCGGCGTGATGCTGAACAAATACCCTCTGTGGAAATACGCACTGATCCTGCTGGTGCTGGCGATCGGTTTCATTTATTCCGCTCCCAACCTCTACCCGGATGACCCGGCCGTGCAGATCAGCGGTGCCAGCTCGGCGCTGCAGGTCAACCAGGCCGATCTCGATCGCGTCAGCAAGGCGCTGGTCGATGCGAACATCGCAGTCAAAGGCGTGAGCCTGGGTGAGAAGGGCAGTGGCCTGATTCGTCTGACCAATCAGGAAGACCAGCTGCCCGCCAAGGATGTGGTGCGCAAGGCGCTGGGCGATGACTATGTCGTGGCGCTGAACCTGGCACAAACCACCCCGCAGTGGTTGCGCAACCTGGGTGCCAGCCCCATGAAGCTGGGCCTGGACCTGTCTGGTGGCGTGCACTTCCTGCTGGAAGTGGACATGGACAAGGCCATGAGCGCCCGCATGAAAGTCTACGAAGGCGAGGTCAAGACCTTGCTGCGCAAGGAGCGGGTCCGCTACCGCAGCCTGCCGCAGCAGGACGGCGGCATCATGCTCGGCTTTGCTGACAATGCTACACGCGAACAGGCACGCGCCCTGATCCGCAAGAATTTCAACGATTTCGACCTGACCACCACCGAGCGCAACGACCTCGCCGTGCTGCGTCTGGCGCTGTCTCAGGCGAAAGTGGCCGAGATTCGCGAATACTCGATCAAGCAGAACCTCACCACCGTGCGCAACCGTGTCAACGAGCTGGGCGTCGCCGAGCCACTGGTGCAGCGCCAGGGCGCCAACCGCATCGTGGTCGAGCTGCCGGGTGTGCAGGACACTGCCGAAGCCAAGCGTATCCTGGGCAAGACGGCGAACCTGGAGTTCCGTTTCGGTGCCGAGCCGGGCGCGTCCAAAGCCACCACCGAAGTGTTCGAGTTCCGTGAAGGGGGGCGTTCGGCGCCCGTCGAGCGTGGCCTGATCATCACCGGTGACCAGGTGACCGACGCCCAGGCCAGCTTCGATGAGCATGGCCGCCCGCAGGTGAATATTCGTTTGGACGGGCATGGCGGCGAACTGATGAGCCGCGCTACCCGCAGCAACGTCGGTCGCAGCATGGCGGTGATCTTCATCGAGCAGAAGCCTGTCACGCGCTACGTGAAGCAGACGGTCGACGGTGTCGAGAAGGACGTTGCGGTCCAGAGCTTCCAGGAAGAGAAGAAGATCATCAGCCTGGCGACCATCCAGTCGCCGCTGGGTAGCCAGTTTCGTATCACGGGGCTGAACGGCCAGGGCGAATCGTCCGAGCTGGCCCTGCTGCTGCGTGCTGGTGGACTGGCCGCACCGATGTACTTTGCCGAAGAGCGTACCATCGGCCCAAGCCTGGGTGCCGACAACATCACCAAGGGCATCGACGCCTCGCTGTGGGGTATGCTGTTCGTCTCGTTGTTCATCATTGCCATCTACCGCGGCTTCGGTGTCATAGCCACCATCGCCCTGGCGGGTAACATGGTGCTGCTGCTGGCCCTGATGTCGTTGCTTGGCGCCACCCTTACCCTGCCGGGTATTGCCGGTATCGTGCTGACCATGGGTATGGCGGTGGACGCCAACGTACTGATCTTCTCGCGTATCCGCGAAGAGCTCAAAGCCGGCATGTCGGTGCAGCGCGCCATCCATGAAGGTTTCAACCGCGCCTATACCGCGATCATCGACGCCAACCTGACCAGCCTGCTGGTCGGCGGTATCCTGTTCGCCATGGGTACCGGCCCGGTCAAGGGCTTTGCGGTCACCATGTCCCTCGGGATTTTCACCTCGATGTTCACCGCCGTCATGGTGACCCGCGCAATGGTCAACCTGACCTGTGGCGGGCGTGACATCAAGAAGCTGTGGGTTTGAGGGAGCTGCGATGAAAACCATCAATTTCATGGGCGTACGCAATGTCGCCTTCGGCGTCACCGTACTGCTCACCGTGCTGGCCCTGTTCAGCTGGTGGCAAAAGGGCCTGAACTTTGGCCTGGACTTCACCGGCGGCACATTGATCGAGCTGACCTACGAGCGCCCGGCCGATCTCAAGGCGGTGCGGGCCGAGCTGGTCGAGTCGGGTTTTCACGAAGCAGTGGTGCAGAGCTTCGGTGCCACCACCGACCTGCTCGTGCGCATGCCGGGTGACGACCCGCAGCTGGGCAACAAGGTAGCCGCGGCCCTGCAGAAGGCAGGCGGTGACAACCCTGCCACCGTCAAGCGTGTCGAGTTCGTCGGCCCGCAGGTGGGTGAAGAGCTGCGTGACCAGGGCGGCATGGGCATGCTCCTGGCGCTGGGTGGCATCCTTATCTACCTGGCGTTCCGCTTCCAGTGGAAATTCGCTGTGGGGGCCATCATCTCGCTGATCCACGACGTGATCGTGACCCTGGGCATTCTGTCGTTCTTCCAGATCACCTTCGACCTGACGGTGCTGGCGGCGGTGCTGGCCATTATCGGCTACTCGCTCAACGACACCATTGTCGTGTTCGACCGGGTGCGCGAGAACTTCCGGGTCATGCGCAAGGCGTCTCTGATCGAAAACATCAACGTCTCCACCACCCAGACGTTGCTGCGTACCGTGGCGACTTCGGTGTCCACTTTGCTGGCCATTGCTGCCTTGCTGTTCTTCGGCGGTGACAACCTGTTTGGCTTCTCGCTGGCACTGTTCATCGGCGTCATGGCCGGTACCTACTCGTCGATCTATATCGCCAACGTGGTGCTGATCTGGCTCAACCTGAACAGTGAAGACCTGATTCCGCCGGCCAAGACCGAGGGTGTGGACGACCGTCCATGACCCACTGACGCTCCGCTTGGCGGACGAAAGGGCGCGAGTGTTGAACTCGCGCCCTTTTTTTTGCTCCAAGGCAAGGAGAAAGCGGGCCAAGTCCCGTATGTACGATCAGGAGGTTCACGTGAATAAATCAATGCTGGTGGGTGCGGTGCTAGGTGCTGTCGGTGTCACTGCCGGAGGTGCTGTGGCGACCTACAGCTTGGTGAACAAAGGGCCTGAGTATGCTCAGGTCACCGACGTGCAGCCGATCAAGCAGCAGGTCAAGACCCCGCGCGAAGTGTGCAAGGACGTGACCGTTACTCGCCAGGCGCCAGTCAAGGATCAGCATCAAATCGCCGGCACCGTGGTCGGCGCGCTGGCCGGTGGCCTGTTGGGCAACCAGATCGGCGGCGGCACTGGCAAGAAAATCGCGACCGTGGCCGGTGCGGTGGGTGGTGGTTATGCGGGCAACAAGGTGCAGGAGGGCATGCAGCAGCGTGACACCTATACCACGACCCAAACCCGCTGCAACACGGTCAATGACGTCAGTGAAAAAGTGGTGGGCTACAACGTCAAGTACACCATCGGCGATCAGGTCGGCCAGGTGAAAATGAATCGTGAGCCAGGGCCCACCATTCCGGTGGACAAGAACGGCAAGTTGATTCTCAGCGACGCGGGTCAGTGATCTTGCTGCCGGCGTTGGCCCTGTGCCGGCGCCACTGATGCATGGCTGGCAGGCATGAAAAAAGCACCCCGAGGGGTGCTTTTGTTTTCCTGCGTCAAATGTTCAACGCTTCATGCTTTCTGGCAGGTGCGGTTGGATGGCAGTCAGTACTGCCTTGAAGCACTTGATGTTGCCGGCGACGATGTGGCCTTTGTCGAGGAAGTCATGGCCGCCATTGAAGTCGCTCACCAGGCCGCCCGCTTCCTGAATCAGGAGCACGCCTGCGGCCATGTCCCATTCGGAAAGGCCCGACTCCCAGAATGCATCGAAACGGCCTGCGGCAACATAGGCCAGGTCCAGGCTCGCTGAGCCAGCGCGGCGGATGCCGGCGGTCTGGCCGATCAGGCTACGGAACATGCCCAGGTAGTTGTCCAGGTCGGCCATCTGATTGTCCCGGAACGGGAAGCCGGTGCCCAGCAGGGCGCCGTCCAGGCTGGTACGCGAGCTGACGCGCAGGCGGCGACCATTGAGCTGGGCGCCACGGCCACGGCTGGCGGTGAATTCTTCCTGGCGAACCGGGTCGACGATCACGGCGTGTTCGAGGCGGCCACGGTACTTGCAGGCGATGCTGACGGCGAAGTGCGGGATGCCGCGCAGGAAGTTGGTGGTGCCGTCCAGCGGGTCGATGACCCACAGGTAGTCCTTGCCTTCTTCGCCGGAGCCGGCGTGCAGGCCGGTTTCCTCGCCCAGGATGGAGTGGTTCGGGTAGGCCTTGCGCAGAGCATTGACGATGCTCTGTTCGGCGGCACGATCGACTTCGGAAACGTAGTCCTTGGCCTCTTTCTCATCGACCTTGATGCTATCCAGGCGTTCGATGGAGCGGAAGATCAGTTCACTGGCGCTGCGAGCGGCGCGCAGGGCGATATTCAGCATAGGCTGCATGGGCGGGTCACCTGGAGATGTTAAAGAAGAAAGCCGAACATTGTATCAGAAAAATAGGGCGGCAGAAGTGCGCATTCGCGTGCGTGGCGTTACGCCTGTCGGTTCTGTAAGATTCCAGGCCCTGATTTCCGCCACTGTGAGCACGAGACCTTGCTGCAGAATATTCGTGTCGTGCTGGTCAATACCAGCCACCCCGGCAATATCGGCGGCGCTGCGCGCGCCATGAAGAACATGGGCTTGTCGCGTCTGGTGCTGGTGCAGCCCAGGCAGTTTCCTGCCGAAGAGGCCAGTGCTCGCGCCTCCGGCGCGGACGATGTGCTCAATGACGCCGTCGTTGTCGACAGCCTGGAGCAGGCGCTGGTCGGCTGCAACCTGGTGATGGGCACCAGCGCACGCGAGCGCAGCATCCCATGGCCGCTCATCGGCCCTCGTGAGTGCGGCGACAAGGCAGTGCAGCACGCCGCCGGGGGCGAGCAGATCGCCCTGGTGTTCGGGCGCGAGCATGCCGGGCTGACCAACGAAGAGCTACAGCGATGTCACTTCCATGTGCATATTCCGTCCAACCCGGAATTCAGTTCGCTGAACCTGGCCGCCGCCGTTCAGGTGCTTGCCTATGAAGTGCGCCTGGCCAGCCTTGCGACCGACCGCTCGCCGGCCCAGGTCGAGAAGCCCGACGCCGATGCCTTGGCGACCATGGATGAGATGGAGCTGTTCTACGACCACCTGGAGAAAACCCTGGTTGGCATTGGCTTCCTTGACCCCGACAAGCCCAAGCACCTGATGCCGCGTCTTCGCCGGCTATACGGTCGGGTGGCAGTGGAGCGCACGGAAATGAGCATTTTGCGCGGCATTCTTACCGAGACCCAGAAGGTGGTCCGGGGTGAGCCGCATAAACGGAAGGACTGACAGATGCTGGAACGTCTGCGTGAAGATATTCAAAGTGTATTCCACCGTGACCCGGCGGCGCGCAACGCTTTCGAGGTGCTGACCTGCTACCCCGGCATGCATGCCATCTGGCTGCACCGGTTGGGCAATGCCCTGTGGCGGCGGGATTTCAAGTGGCTGGCACGCTTGGTGTCCAACTTCGGTCGCTGGTTGACCGGTATCGAGATTCACCCGGGCGCCACCATCGGTCGGCGGTTCTTCATCGACCACGGCATGGGCATCGTTATTGGCGAAACCGCCGAGATTGGTGACGACGTCACGCTCTACCAAGGCGTAACGCTGGGCGGCACCAGCTGGAATAAAGGCAAGCGCCACCCAACGCTCGAAGATGGCGTGGTGGTCGGGGCAGGGGCGAAGGTGCTGGGGCCATTCACCGTGGGTGCTGGGGCCAAGATCGGTTCCAACGCGGTCGTGACCAAGGCCGTGCCCGCCGGTGCGACGGCTGTCGGCATCCCCGGGCGCATCATCGTCAAGGACGAGCAGGGCGATGTCGAGGCACGGCGCAAGGCCATGGCCGAGAAGATCGGTTTCGATGCCTATGGGGTCAGTGGCGATATGCCTGACCCGGTCGCCCGCGCCATTGGCCAGATGCTCGATCATCTGCAGGCCGTCGATGAGCGCCTGGAGGGTATGTGCGGGGCGCTCACGCGAATGGGCAGCGATTACTGTGCCAAGGAGCTTCCTGCGCTGCCAGAAGATGACTTCACCGAACAGGCGCAGTTGGCCAAGCGCGACATCCAGCCGCATTGATCCCGCCGCGCCAGGCGCGGTGTCTGGCACAGGGGCGTGTGTTATCGCCCCCGTGTCTGCTACAATCGCGGCCGCCTCCCCTCATGCAAACCCGACTAAGGCACTAGGTCTAATAGTTGACTTAAATGCTCGGGAATCGCATACTTGCACACATCCCGTAACTCCCGTGGTACCCAATAGCCATGCGACTGACTACCAAAGGCCGATACGCCGTGACTGCCATGCTCGACCTGGCGTTGCACGCGCAGCATGGGCCGGTGTCTTTGGCCGACATCTCCGAGCGCCAGGGCATATCCCTTTCCTATCTGGAACAGCTGTTCGCCAAGCTGCGCCGCAGCAGCCTGGTTTCCAGTGTTCGCGGCCCCGGTGGCGGCTATCAGCTGTCGCGCGGCATGGAAACCATCCAGGTCGCCCAGGTCATCGACGCGGTCAACGAATCGGTCGATGCCACCCGCTGCCAAGGGCTCGGGGACTGCCATGCCGGTGATACCTGCCTGACCCACCACCTGTGGTGCGACCTCAGTCAGCAGATCCACGAGTTCCTCAGTGGCATCAGTCTGGTCGACCTCGTCATGCGCCGCGAGGTGCAGGAAGTCGCCCAGCGCCAGGACCTGCGTCGCGTCGCCGGTCTGTCTGCCCCGCTGGACAAGATTGAGACGTCCGCCGTCGATTGATCCTTCGGGACGACGAGCGACGCCACCGCCTGATAGGAGAGAAAAATGAAGTTGCCGATCTACCTCGATTACTCCGCGACCACCCCGGTCGATCCACGCGTAGCCCAGAAGATGGCCGAGTGCCTGACGGCCGACGGTAACTTCGGTAACCCGGCTTCGCGTTCCCATGTGTTTGGCTGGAAGGCCGAGGAAGCGGTCGAGAACGGTCGCCGTCAGGTCGCTGAGCTGATCAATGCCGATCCGCGCGAAATCGTCTGGACCAGCGGTGCCACCGAGTCCGACAACCTGGCCCTGAAGGGTGTTGCGCACTTCTATCAGACCAAGGGCAAGCACATCATCACCTCCAAGATCGAGCACAAGGCGGTACTCGATACCGCTCGCCAGCTCGAGCGTGAGGGGTTCGAGGTCACCTACCTGGAGCCGGGCGAAGATGGCATCGTCACCCCGGCCATGGTCGAGGCGGTCCTGCGTGACGACACTATCCTGGTGTCGCTGATGCACGTGAACAACGAAGTCGGCTCGATCAACGACATCGCCGCCATCGGTGAACTGACCCGTTCGCGCGGCGTGCTGTTCCATGTCGATGCCGCTCAGTCTGCCGGCAAGGTCGAAATCGACCTGCAGAAGCTCAAGGTCGACCTGATGTCGTTCTCCGCGCACAAGGTCTACGGCCCCAAGGGGATTGGCGCGCTCTATGTCAGCCGCAAGCCGCGGGTACGCCTTGAGGCAGCCATGCACGGCGGTGGTCATGAGCGCGGTATGCGTTCGGGTACGCTGCCAACTCACCAGATTGTCGGCATGGGCGAGGCATTCGCCATTGCCAAGCAGGACATGGCGGCTGAAAACGCACGCATCAAGGCCTTGAGCGACCGCTTCTTCAAGCAGGTCTCCAGCCTCGAAGAGCTGTACGTCAACGGCAGCCTGACTGCTCGCGTGCCGCACAACCTGAACCTGAGCTTCAACTATGTCGAGGGCGAATCGCTGCTGATGTCGCTCAAGGACATCGCCGTCTCGTCCGGCTCGGCGTGCACCTCCGCCTCGCTCGAGCCGTCCTACGTGCTGCGTGCACTGGGCCGTAACGACGAGCTGGCACACAGCTCCATCCGCTTCTCCTTCGGCCGCTTCACCACCGAAGAAGAAGTTGACTACGCCGCGCAGAAAGTCTGCGAGGCCGTGAACAAGCTGCGTGAACTGTCCCCACTCTGGGACATGTACAAAGACGGCGTCGACATCTCCAAGATCGAGTGGGCCGCCCACTAAGCAGTCGCCGGCAAGAGCGGCTCCCTGATGAGGAAGGAATTGCACCATGGCATACAGTGAAAAGGTCATCGACCACTACGAAAACCCGCGCAACGTCGGCAAGATGAATGCCGAGGACCCGGATGTCGGCACCGGCATGGTCGGCGCACCGGCGTGTGGCGACGTGATGCGCCTGCAGATCAAGGTCAACGAGCAGGGCGTGATCGAAGACGCCAAGTTCAAGACCTACGGCTGCGGTTCGGCCATCGCTTCCAGCTCCCTGGCCACCGAGTGGATGAAGGGCAAGACTCTGGACGAAGCCGAGACCATCAAGAACACGCAGCTGGCTGAAGAACTGGCGTTGCCGCCGGTCAAGATCCACTGCTCGGTACTCGCCGAAGATGCCATCAAGGCTGCTGTTCGCGATTACAAGCAGAAGAAAGGCTTGATCTAACGTCGCCCGTTGCAAGGTAAGGAGTTCTCATGGCTATCAGCATGACAGAAGCCGCCGCCAACCATGTGCGGCGTTCCCTGGAAGGGCGTGGCAAGGGTGAAGGCATTCGCCTTGGCGTACGCACCACCGGTTGCTCGGGCCTGGCCTACGTGCTGGAGTTCGTCGACGAGCTGGCTGGCGAGGACCAGGTGTTCGAGAACCATGGCGTCAAGGTGATCATCGATCCCAAGAGCCTGGTCTATCTTGACGGCACCGAGCTGGACTTCGTCAAGGAAGGGTTGAACGAAGGGTTCAAGTTCAACAACCCCAACGTGCGCGGTGAGTGTGGCTGCGGCGAAAGCTTCAACGTCTGAGGCCGACCGTGGGTACTCCTTGTCATTTTGCACTGTTCGACTTGCAGCCGAGTTTTCGACTGGACCTAGAGATGCTGGCCACTCGCTACCGCGAGCTGGCCCGCGAAGTCCATCCTGATCGGTTTGCCGACGCCTCCGAGCGCGAGCAACGCGCCGCGCTGGAGAAATCCGCTGCCCTCAACGACGCCTACCAGACGCTGCGCAGTGCGCCACGCCGTGCGCGCTACCTGTTGGCGATCGGTGGCCACGAAGTGCCGCAGGAGGTCACGGTCCATGATCCGGATTTCCTGTTGCAACAGATGCAGTGGCGTGAAGAGCTCGAAGACCTCCAGGACGAAGCCGACCTCGGTGGCGTGGCCGTGTTCAAGAAGCGCCTGAAGGCTGCTCAGGACACGCTCAACGAGGATTTCGCCGCCTGCTGGGATGTTGCCGACGCGCGTGAGCAGGCCGAACGCCTGATGCGCCGCATGCAATTCCTCGACAAGCTCGCCCAAGAAGTGCGCCAACTGGAAGAGCGCCTCGACGATTAACCCGGTGCTGCCCGTGATGGCACCTAAGGTATTCAGATAAGCATGGCCCTATTGCAGATTGCCGAACCCGGTCAAACGCCCCAGCCCCATGAGCGCCGCCTGGCGGTAGGGATTGACCTGGGCACCACCAACTCGCTGGTTGCTGCATTGCGCAGTGGCGTCAGCGAGCCCCTGCCCGATGCGCAAGGTAATGTGATTCTGCCTTCGGCGGTGCGTTACCTCGAAGCTGGCGGCAGCGACGTCGGGCAGGCAGCGCGTGACGCTGCCTCCAGCGATCCGCTGAACACCGTGCTGTCGGTCAAGCGCCTGATGGGTCGCGGTCTGGCCGACGTCAAGCAGTTGGGCGAGCAGTTGCCCTACCGCTTCGTCGGTGGCGAATCGCACATGCCCTTCATCGACACGGTACAGGGCCCCAAGAGCCCGGTGCAGGTGTCGGCAGACATCCTCAAGGTGCTGCGCGAGCGCGCCGAAGCGACGTTGGGAGGTGAACTGGTAGGTGCGGTGATCACCGTTCCCGCCTATTTCGACGACGCCCAGCGCCAAGCCACCAAAGATGCGGCACGCCTGGCTGGCCTGAACGTACTGCGTCTGCTCAACGAGCCCACTGCTGCCGCCGTGGCCTATGGCCTTGACCAGAACGCCGAGGGCGTGGTCGCCATCTACGACCTGGGTGGCGGTACCTTCGATATCTCCATCCTGCGCCTGACGGCGGGGGTGTTCGAGGTGCTGGCCACCGGCGGCGATACCGCCCTGGGTGGCGATGACTTCGACCATGCCATTGCAGGCTGGATCATCGAGCAGGCGGGCCTGTCCTCCGACCTCGATCCGGCTACCCAGCGTGCGCTGCTGCAGACCGCTTGCGCCGCCAAGGAAGCGTTGACCGATGCCGAGGTGGTGAGTGTCACCCATGGCGCCTGGCAGGGTGAGCTCACCCGTGCCGGTTTCGATGCGATGATCGAGCCGCTGGTGGCGCGAAGCCTCAAGGCCTGCCGCCGTGCCGTGCGTGACAGCGGTGTCGAGCTCGAGGACGTGAGCGCCGTGGTCATGGTAGGTGGCTCCACGCGCGTGCCTCGTGTTCGCGATGCCGTCGGTTGCCTGTTCGGTCGTAGCCCGTTGACCTCCATCGACCCCGATCAGGTCGTGGCCATCGGTGCCGCGATCCAGGCCGATACCCTGGCCGGCAATCGTCGCGAAGGCGGCGAGCTGTTGCTGCTCGATGTGATTCCACTGTCGCTGGGCCTTGAGACCATGGGTGGGCTCATGGAGAAAGTGATCCCGCGCAACACCACCATCCCGGTGGCGCGCGCTCAGGAATTCACCACCTACAAAGACGGCCAGTCGGCCATGATGATCCATGTGCTGCAGGGCGAGCGCGAACTGATCAGCGATTGCCGGTCACTGGCGCGCTTTGAACTGCGCGGCATCCCGGCCATGGTGGCAGGGGCGGCGAAAATTCGCGTCACCTTCCAGGTCGATGCCGACGGCCTGCTCAGCGTCGCTGCCCGCGAACTGGCATCGGGCGTGGAAGCCAGCATTCAGGTCAAGCCGTCCTACGGCCTGACCGATGGCGAAATCGCGCGCATGCTCAAGGACTCCTTCGAGCATGCCGGTATCGACAAGCAGGCCCGCCAGTTGCGTGAGCACCAGGTGGACGCCGAGCGGCTGCTCGAAGCGGTGCAGGGCGCCCTGGACGCCGACGGTCAGCGCTTGCTCAGCGAAGAAGAGCGCCATGCCATTGAATTCCAGATGCAAGAACTACGTGATTTGCTGGCGGGCACCGATGGCGCTGCCATCGAGCAACAGACCAAGCGTCTGTCGCAGGTGACCGACGCATTTGCCGCCCGACGCCTTGATTCGACGGTCAAAGCCGCACTGGCCGGGCGCAACCTGAATGAGATCGAGGAGTAACCGATGCCGCTGGTGACATTCCTGCCGCATGAGAAGTTCTGCCCGGACGGGCTGACCGTGGACGTGCCTGCCGGCACCAACATCCTGGAGCTGGCCCACGACCATCACATCGAGATGGAGAGCGCCTGCGGCGGGGTGAAGGCTTGCACTACGTGCCACTGCATCGTGCGCAAGGGCTTCGATTCCCTCGAAGAAGCCGACGAGCTCGAAGAAGACATGCTGGACAAGGCGTGGGGCCTGGAAGCGCAGTCACGCCTGGGCTGCCAGGTGGTGGTAGCCGATCAGGACCTCACCATCGAAATCCCCAAGTATTCGCTCAACCACGCTGCCGAAGCGCCGCACTGAGGTCCTGGACATGAGTCTGAAATGGATTGATGTACTTGATATCGCCATCGAGCTTGCAGAAAGCAAGCCGGACGTCGATCCTCGCTATGTGAATTTCGTCGATTTGCACCATTGGGTGGTGGCATTGCCTGGTTTCAGCGACGATCCGTCGCGCGCCGGCGAGAAGGTGCTCGAGGCCATCCAGGCGGCCTGGATCGACGAAACCGACTGAACACGTACCGCAGGTTAGGCAATCCCCTGGAACCCGCGTATAATTCGCGGGTTTAATTTTTCGTAACACTCATATTCTGGAGTTTTCCATGGCTGTTCAACGTACTTTCTCCATCATCAAGCCTGACGCCGTTGCCAAGAACGTCATCGGCAAGATCACCAGCCGCTTCGAAGAAGCCGGCCTGAAAATCGTTGCCTCGAAAATCAAGCAACTGTCCAAGGCCGAGGCCGAAGGCTTCTACGCCGAGCACAGCGAGCGCGGCTTCTTCGGTGACCTGGTTGCCTTCATGACTTCCGGTCCGGTTGTCGTTCAGGTGCTGGAAGGCGAGAACGCCATTGCCAAGAACCGTGAGCTGATGGGCGCTACCAACCCTAAAGAAGCCGCTGCCGGCACCATCCGCGCCGACTTCGCCGAGTCCATCGATGCCAACGCCGTTCACGGTTCGGACTCCGAAGCTGCTGCCGCTCGCGAAATCGCTTACTTCTTCGCTGCTACCGAGGTAACCACTCGCTAAGCGAAAGCTTACGGGTGAGGGTGAATCCATGACGACATCGACTGACAAAATCAACCTGCTGGGCTTGACCCTGCAGGAAATGGAACAATTCTTCGATTCCATCGGAGAGAAGCGCTTCCGCGCCGGTCAGGTGATGAAATGGATTCACCACTTTGGCGTCGATGATTTCGCCGCCATGACGAACGTCGGCAAGGTCTTGCGTGAAAAGCTCGAGGCCGTTGCCGAAATTCGCCCGCCGGAAGTGGTCAGCGAAGACATTTCCGCAGACGGCACCCGCAAATGGGTGATCCGCGTTGCCTCTGGCAGCTGCGTCGAAACCGTCTACATTCCCACCGACGATCGCGGCACCCTGTGCGTGTCGTCGCAAGCCGGTTGTGCCCTGGACTGCAGTTTCTGCTCCACCGGTAAACAAGGCTTCAACAGCAACCTCACCGCCGCCGAAGTGATCGGCCAGGTGTGGCTTGCGAACAAATCCTTCGGGACCGTGCCTGCCAAGATCGACCGCGCTATCACCAACGTGGTCATGATGGGCATGGGCGAACCCCTGCTCAATTTCGACAATGTCATCGCCGCCATGAAGATCATGATGGAAGATCTGGGCTATGGCATCTCCAAGCGTCGCGTCACCCTGTCCACCTCGGGTGTTGTGCCGATGATCGATGAGCTGGCCAAGCACATCGATGTGTCCCTGGCCTTGTCGTTGCATGCACCCAATGACGAGCTGCGCAACAAGCTGGTACCGATCAACAAGAAGTATCCGCTCAAGATGCTGCTCGACTCGTGCATGGGTTACATGGCGACCCTGGGTGGCAAGCGTGTGCTCACCATCGAGTACACCCTGCTCAAGGACGTCAACGACCAGCCCGAGCATGCGGCGCAGATGATCGAACTGCTGCGCGACGTACCGTGCAAGATCAACCTGATTCCATTCAACCCGTTCCCGCACTCCGGTTACGAGCGCCCCAGCAACAACGCCATTCGTCGTTTCCAGGACCTGCTGCACCACGGCGGCTACAACGTGACGACGCGCACCACCCGCGGTGATGACATCGATGCAGCCTGCGGCCAGCTGGTGGGGCAGGTCAACGACCGCACACGGCGCAGCGAACGTTACATCGCCGTCCGGCAACTGTCGGCTGACGCCGAGCGGCCGGACAGCCCGGCCGCCCACTGACCGGAACTGGCCTATGAACCTGCGCGCTGCGCTGCCGATCCTTGCGCTTTCGCTGCTCGCCGGCTGCATGTCGGGTGGGGGCAGCGATGCACAGGTGGCTGAACAGCGCAGGGTCGAGGCCGGGCGCGCTTATGTGCAACTGGGGCTGGGCTATCTACAACAGGGGATGCTGGGCCAGGCCAAGGCGCCCTTGGCAAAAGCATTGGCGCTGGATGGCAACGATGCCGACGCGCATGCTGCCTTGGCATTGGTCTATCAGGCCGAAGGCGAGCCTGCGTTGGCCGAGCGTCACTTCAAGCAGGCGCTCGGGGCGGGTGCCAGCACCACGCGAATTCGCAACAATTACGGCAGTTTCCTTTATGCTCAAGGCCGGTTTGCCGAAGCGCAGCAGATGTTTCGCGTTGCCAGCGCCGATACCCTGTATCCTGAGCGTTCACGGGTTTATGAAAACCTTGGCCTGACAGCCTTGAGGCTCGGCCAGCGCGATCAGGCTCACGCCTATTTGCAAAAAGCATTGCAGCTTAACCAGCGACAACCACAAGCGTTGCTGGAAATGGCTGAGTTGTCCTACGAAAACAGGCATTATGTGCCGGCCCGGGATTACTACGATCGTTTCAGCCGGTTAAGTGGCCACGATGCCCGGAGCCTGCTGCTGGGTAGCCGCCTTGCCAAGGTGTTCGACGAGCAAGGCACGGTGGCCGAGTTGGGGCAGCAATTACAACGACTTTATCCCGGTACGCCGGAATATCAGCAATACCTGTCGGAGCAACGATGAACGCCGCGCATCCCGAAGTAGCTGTAGCGCCTGGCCAGAACCCTGGTGAGCTGTTGCGCCTGGCCCGTGAGAAACGGGGCTGGTCCCAAGCCGAGGTGGCCCGCAAGCTCAATCTTACTGTCAGCTCGCTCAACCATGTGGAAACCGGCGCCTTCGACAAGCTGCCCGGGCATACCTTCGCCCGAGGCTACATTCGCGCCTATGCCAAGTTGATGGAGCTGGACCAGGCCGCCTTGGTCGAAGCCTTCGATCGCTACACCGGCACTCACGCCAAAGGCAGCGACGTCCATTCGCTGGGGCGTATCGAAGAGCCTTCACGGTTGTCCCACAATATCCTGCGCGGGGTCAGCCTGTTGTTGCTGCTGGCTGTGGTGGGTGGCGGTTTCGTCTGGTGGCAGGACCAGGGCAGCATGCGCGGCAAGGACCTGTCTAGCGTTGCCCTTGAGCATGTTGAGGTCGAAAGCGCCGACGGCACCACCCAGATTCACCCGCTTGACGAACCCGAAGACCAAGCCGTCTCTGCCGCCCAGCAACCTGAAAGCGCCCCCCTGCCGCTGGCTCAGAGCACCGACGAGCAGCAGGCTGCAAGTACCAGTCAGGCACCGGCGGCCGACACGCCAGCCGCTGGGTCGGCTCCGGCAACTGGCACCGCAACGCCTCAGCCGGCTCCGGTGCCGGCCACTGCTACCCCTGTTGTCAGCGCGCCGACGGCAGCCACACCTGCGACAAGCGCAGACGCAGCCGAGCCCGCAGCTGCGCCAGCGGGCAGCGGCAAGGTCGCGATTGAGTTCGTCGCCGATTGCTGGACTCAGGTTTCCGATGGCAACGGCAAGGTGCTGTTCAGCGGCATCAAGCGCAAGGGGGACAACCTCGAGCTGACTGGCAAGGCGCCCTTTGCGCTCCGCCTGGGCTTTGCCCGTGGCGCCAAGGTCAGCTACAACGGCCAGTCCGTCGACGTTGCCCCGTTCACCAGTGGCGAAACCGCTCGCCTGAAGTTGGGACAGTAATTCATGCACGGCCAATCCCCGATCAAACGTCGCGAATCCCGCAAGATATGGGTCGGCAATGTGCCGGTGGGTGGTGATGCGCCCATTGCAGTGCAGAGCATGACCAATACCGATACCAATGATGTCGCCGCCACGGTGGGGCAGATCCAGCGTCTGGTCGATGCCGGTGTGGACATCGTTCGCGTCTCGGTACCTGACATGGACGCAGCCGAAGCCTTCGGCCGCATCAAGCAGCAGGTCAGTGTGCCGCTGGTCGCCGACATTCACTTCGACTACAAGATCGCTTTGCGCGTGGCCGAGCTGGGTGTGGACTGCCTGCGCATCAACCCCGGCAACATCGGTCGTGAAGACCGGGTCAGGGCCGTCGTGGACGCCGCCCGCGACCGCGGTATCCCGATCCGTATCGGGGTCAACGCAGGCTCACTGGAAAAGGACCTGCAGAAAAAGTACGGCGAGCCTACGCCTGCTGCCCTGGTCGAATCGGCGCTGCGTCATGTGGAGCACCTTGATCGCCTCGACTTCCAGGATTTCAAGGTGAGCGTCAAGGCGTCGGACGTGTTCATGGCCGTCGAAGCCTATCGCCTGTTGGCGCGGCAAATCGTGCAACCCCTGCACCTGGGGATCACCGAAGCCGGTGGCCTGCGTTCGGGTACGGTGAAATCTGCCGTTGGCCTAGGTATGCTGCTGGCCGAAGGCATTGGCGATACCATCCGCATTTCGCTGGCGGCAGACCCGGTGGAGGAGGTCAAGGTAGGCTATGACATCCTCAAGTCCCTGCATTTGCGTTCACGAGGCATCAACTTCATCGCCTGCCCGAGCTGCTCGCGGCAGAATTTCGATGTGGTAAAAACCATGAACGAGCTCGAAGGGCGCCTCGAGGACCTGCTGGTTCCGTTGGACGTGGCCGTCATCGGCTGTGTGGTCAATGGCCCGGGGGAGGCCAAGGAAGCGCATGTCGGCCTCACCGGTGGTACGCCCAACCTGGTCTACATCGACGGTAAACCTGCGCAGAAACTGACCAACGACAACCTGGTCGATGATCTCGAAAGGCTCATCCGACAGAAAGCGGCCGAGAAGGTCGAAGCCGACGCGGCACTGATCGTCCGTGGCTGATACACAGAATTCGTAAGGATCATTCGTGAGCAAATCGCTGCAAGCCATCCGTGGCATGAACGACATCCTGCCTGAGCAGTCGCCGTTGTGGCGCTATTTCGAAGGTACCGTTGCCGGCCTGCTGGACACCTACGGGTACAGCCAGATCCGCACGCCCATCGTGGAATTCACCGAGCTGTTCAAGCGCTCGATCGGTGAAGTGACCGATATTGTCGAAAAGGAGATGTACACCTTCGAGGACCGCAACGGCGACTCGCTCACGTTGCGTCCGGAAGGGACGGCGGCCTGCGTCCGCGCGGTGCTGGAGCATGGCATCACCGGTAATGGCCAGGTGCAGAAGCTGTGGTACATCGGGCAAATGTTCCGCCACGAGCGCCCCCAGAAGGGCCGCTACCGGCAGTTCCACCAGATCGGTGTGGAGGTGTTCAACCTCGATGGCCCGGACATCGATGCCGAGTTGATCATGCTGACCTGGCGCCTGTGGGGCTTGCTGGGTATTCAGGATGCGGTCAAGCTCGAACTCAACAGCCTTGGCACCAGCCAAGCGCGCGCCCGCTACCGCGACGCGTTGGTAGAGTTCCTGTCCGCGCGCCTGGAGCAACTGGACGAAGACAGCCAGCGCCGCCTCAAGAGCAATCCGCTGCGCATCCTCGACAGCAAGGACACCAATACCCAGGCGGTGCTGGTCGATGCGCCGAAGCTCGAAGATTACCTGGACGAAGAATCCCGTGCGCACTTCGTAGGCCTGAAGGCCCGCCTGGACGCTGCCGGCATTCCATTCGTGCTCAACACCAAGCTGGTGCGGGGGCTGGATTACTACAGCAAGACCGTCTTCGAATGGGTCACTGACAAGCTTGGCGCCCAGGGCACCGTATGTGCCGGCGGCCGCTACGATGGGCTGGTGGAGCAAATGGGCGGCAAGCCTACCCCTGGCGTTGGCTTTGCCATGGGTATCGAGCGTCTGATTCTGCTGCTCGAAACCCTGGGCAAGGTACCGGACTCCATCAGCCGTCAGGTCGATGTCTACCTCTGCGCGTTTGGCGAGCAGGCCGAGTTGGCGGGCCTGCGACTGTCCGAAGCGGTGCGTGACCGTCTGCCCGGCCTGCGTCTGGCCGTGAATGCGGGCGGGGGCAGTTTCAAGAGCCAGTTCAAGAAAGCCGACAAGAGCGGCGCGCTGTTCGCCTTGATTCTTGGCGATGACGAGTTGGCCAAACAGGAAGTCGGCTTCAAACCCCTGCGTGGTCAGGGCGAACAACAGAACATTGCCTGGGATGCCCTTGCAGGGCACCTGGAAACCGCGATCGCACACGCGTAACGCGGTTCAACGAGCGAATAGGCGAAAAGGAGTATTGGGGTGTCGAGTACCGATGATGATGACCTGGCAGGGGTCAAGGACTGGTGGAACCGTAACGGCAAGCCGCTGCTGACCGGCGCGCTGCTCGCCGGCGTGGTGGTGCTGGGGTGGAACACCTGGCACAAGTACCAGAACAACCAGTCGCAAGGTGCCTCGCAGCTGTATCAGGCGCTGTTGGAAACCAGCCTCACGCCTACGGGTCAGCCGGACGCCACCCGGGTTGCGGAACTGGCCGGCAAGCTCAAGAGCGAGTTCGGCGGCACGACCTATGCCCAGTACGGCAGCCTGTTCGTGGCCAAGGTAGCGGTCGAGAGCGGCAAGCTCGACGATGCCGCTGGCGAGCTCAAGGCTATTGTGGACAAGCCAGCAGACGCCACCCTTGGCGAGATCGCACGCCAGCGTCTGGCCCGTGTGCTGGCTGCCCAGAACAAGGCCGAGGATGCCCTCAAGTTGCTGGATGGGGATGCCGAGAAAGCCTTCCTCGCCAGTCGCGAGGAGTTGAAAGGGGACCTGCTGGTACAGCTAGGCCGCGCTGCTGACGCGCACGGTGCCTACGAAAAGGCCAAGGCTGCGTTGTCCGACGAGGCGGCAGTGGGTGGCTTGCAGTTGAAGCTCGATGATCTGGCCAGAGGGGACGCGTAAGTGATCGGTTGGAAACAAGCAGCAGTGCTGACCTTGGCGGTATTGGCCGCAGGGTGCAGCAGCAACAGCAAGAAGGAACTGCCTCCTGCCGAGCTGACCAAATTCACCGAGGAAGTGGTGCTCAAGAAGCAGTGGAGCCGCTCCATTGGTGATGGCCAGGGTGAAACCTACAATACCCTCGTGCCGGCCATCGAGAATGACCGGATCTATGCCTCCGACGTCACTGGGGATGTCTATGCCCTGGACCGCATCACGGGCAACGTGGTGTGGAACAAGGACCTTGACCTGCCGGTTTCCGGTGCGGTTGGCGTAGGCTATGGCCTGGTGATGCTCGGCACCCTCAAGGGTGAAGTGATCGCCCTGGATTCGAGCACCGGTGAGGAGCGCTGGCGCGCCCGCGTGACCAGCGAAGTGCTGGCGCCTCCGGCCAACAACGGTGATGTAGTGGTGGTGCAGACCCAGGACGATCGCCTGATCGGGCTGGATGCCGCCACTGGTGACCGTCGCTGGATCTATGAAAGCACCCCGGCGGTACTGACCCTTCGCGGCACCGGCGCGCCCGTCGTGACCAACCGCCTGGCAGTCGCGGGCCTTTCCACCGGCAAGGTCGTGGCAGTCGACATCAGCAATGGCGTACCTGTATGGGAAAGCCGTGTGGCGATCCCGCAGGGCCGTTCGGAGCTTGAGCGTGTCGTCGACATCGACGGCGGCCTGCTGCTTTCTGGTGGTACCCTGTACGTCAGCACATACCAGGGGCGCGTTGCGGGCCTGGACTTGGAAAGCGGCCGCGTGCTCTGGCAGCGTGATGCCTCCAGCTACGTAGGGGTCGCCCAAGGCTTTGGCAACGTCTACGTGAGCGAAGCCTCGGGTACCGTGGAAAGCGTCGATGAGCGATCCTCTAGCGCCTTGTGGTCCAACGATGCCATGGCCCGTCGCCAGCTGACCGCCCCCGAGGTGTACAGCAGCTACGTGGCAGTAGGCGACTTCGAAGGTTACCTGCACCTGCTCAGCCAGGTCGACGGTCGCTTCGTTGGCCGTGAGCGTGTCGACAGCAGTGGCCTGCGCGCACGGCCACTGGTGGTTGGGGATACCATCTATGTCTTCGGCAACAGCGGCAAGCTCGAGGCACTGACTATCCGCTGAAGCTATGCTTGAAGCCGTGCGGCTTCAGGCTGCGGCGTAGGACACGCCGCCCGAACTCCGGCCGCTGCCTTGCAGCGGCCTTTGTATTTTCAAGAATTCAAGAGTGGAGAGCCGAATGGTTCCCGTAATCGCCCTGGTGGGCCGCCCGAACGTCGGCAAATCCACCATGTTCAACCGCCTGACCAAGACCCGCGATGCCATCGTGGGTGACCTGTCGGGCCTGACCCGTGATCGCCAGTACGGCGATGCCAGCTGGCAGGGTCGCTCCTTCATCCTCATCGACACCGGTGGCATCACCGGTGATGAAGTGGGCATGGACGAAAAAATGGCCGAGCAGTCGCTCATGGCCATCGAAGAAGCCGACTATGTGCTGTTCCTGGTCGATGCCCGTGCAGGCATGACGGCGGCAGACCAAATGATTGCCGAGCACCTGCGCAAGCGCAACAAGGCGGCGATCCTGGTCGCCAACAAGATCGACAATATCGACGCTGACGTTGCCCGCGCCGAGTTCTCGCCGATGGGCATGGGCAATGCCATTCCGGTAGCAGGCTCCCAGGGTCGAGGTATCAATGCGTTGATGGAGGCCGTACTCGGCCACTTGCCGCGCGATGCCGAAGAAGAAGCCTTGGACCAGGATGTCGCCGAAGGCGAAGAGGCCGTGCGCATCCCTGGCCCAAGCGAAAAGGATGGCATCAAGATCGCCATCATTGGTCGCCCCAACGTCGGCAAGTCGACCCTGGTCAACCGCATGCTCGGTGAAGAGCGCGTGGTGGTTTACGACGAGCCGGGTACCACCCGCGACAGTATCTACATCCCGTTCGAGCGTGATGGTGACAAGTACACCTTCATCGACACCGCCGGTGTGCGCAAGCGCGGCAAGATCCACGAGGAAGTCGAAAAGTTCTCGGTGGTCAAGACGCTGCAGGCGATCAAGGACGCTAACGTGGTGATCTTCGTCATGGATGCTCGCGAAGGTGTGGTCGATCATGACCTGAACCTGCTGGGCTTTGCCCTGGAAGCTGGCCGCGCCATCGTCATCGCCCTGAACAAGTGGGATGGCATGGAGCCGGGTGAGCGTGCCTATGTGAAGACCGAACTGGAGCGCCGGCTGTTCTTCGTTGACTTCGCCGATATCCACTTCATTTCGGCCCTGCACGGCACCGGCGTGGGCAACCTGTACAAGTCGGTGCAGGCTGCATTCACCTCAGCTGTGACCCGCTGGCCGACCAGCCGTCTGACGCAGATCCTCGAAGACGCCGTCAGCGAGCACCAGCCGCCGCTGGTCAATGGCCGTCGCATCAAGCTGCGTTATGCGCACTTGGGTGGGGCCAACCCGCCGCTGATCGTGATCCACGGCAACCAGACCGACAGCATTCCCAAGTCGTACTCGCGTTACCTGGAAAACACTTACCGTCGCGTGCTCAAGCTGGTCGGCACGCCGATTCGCATCGAGTACAAGGGCGGTGAGAACCCGTACGAGGGCAAGAAGAACACCCTCACAGACCGGCAGGTCAACAAGAAGCGTCGCTTGATGTCGCATCACAAGAAGGCTGAGAAGAAACGTCGCGATAAGCGATAGGCGCCTGCTGGGCGCGTCACGCTGCCCGTTCCATGCTTCGCCCCCCGTGCCGCGCGTCTCCAGCGCCGCACCCTGTTTCCTGTTTCCTCACGAGTACGGCCATGCCGCCAAGCTCGGGAGGAAACATTGATCTATGCCGCCTTCCACTTTGCACCGGTAGTTTGTGTGCGGGTAGTGCACGAGGCGCTGAGTCTGTGCTCCTCATTGGTGGCTCATTGGCTATTCACGTACCTGTGAATGCTGTGCTGGATCAATCAAAGGGAACATCATGAACGATATCTTTTTACAAAAAGCCAAGGGTAAGCTCTATCTGCTCAAGGATGGCGAACGTCACGCAATTATCGTCAATCATTTGAATGAACTGCAGGTAGCCGGAACGCTTGATACGCCCGAGTGCTTCGACATCGGAATGCTCGCTCACCCATCGCTCGAGGGGGGTATGGCGTTTGAATTTCGAACGTCAGCAGGCAAGCAGGTTACTGGACGTGGTGGGCGTGTCCTTCATGCATCGGACACAGAGCTGGGCACGCCCGGTCCTGCCCTGCAAATTATCCACCTGGCCGGGAACATTGACGGCGAGCCCAATGTGAATCAGGTTCAATTGCAAACCCTCGATGCCCGCCATGTCTCGGCCCACGATCGCGTGTTAGTCGGCTACAAAAAAGTCCCAGTTGGCTGGACCTGGTTCAGCATCAAGCCTAATGATACGAAAAACATACCTGTCTGGGAGAGCCAGCCAAGCGACAGGTTGCGTTTCCATACTACGGATGTAGCGCCCGCAGCGACTTTCATACTGGAGTTCGTCACCCAGGCATAGCGCGGAGCTAGCCCCGGCAGTGATCGTCGGGAAAGCTTGTGACGTGCGACTCACGCTCTGACCGGCTTCTTACCGACGAAACGATCCGCTATGCTCGTGCTTTCTTCCCGTGCCGGCTGCACCAGGAGCGAGGGCGCCATGATCCCCAGCAAATTGCCGAACGTCGGCACGACCATCTTTACCACCATGTCAGAGCTCGCCGCCCAGACCGGGGCGCTGAACCTTTCGCAGGGCTTCCCGGATTTCAACGGGCCCCAGGCCCTGCTCGATTCGGTGGGCCGACATGTCATGGCGGGTCACAATCAATACACGCCAATGTCGGGCCTTGCAGCCTTACGCCAGCAGGTGGCCTTGAAGGTCAAGCGCCTCTATGGTGCGACGGTAGACCCCGACCATGAAGTGACGATTACGCCCGGCGCGACGGAGGCGATCTTCTGCGCTATCCAGGCTGTTGTGCGGCCAGGGGACGAGGTCATCATCTTCGACCCCTGTTACGACAGCTACGCGCCCTCGGTGGCACTGGCCGGGGGCCGTTGCGTGCATCTGCAGCTGGACCCCAGCGACTTTGCCATCGATTGGCAGCAGTTCGCGGACGCACTTACGCCACGCACACGTCTGGTCGTGCTCAACTCGCCCCATAACCCAAGCGGTGCCTTGCTGTCCCGGAAGGATCTGGACCAGCTGGCGCAGCTGATCGCCAATCGAGACATCTACGTACTGAGCGATGAAGTCTACGAGCACCTGGTCTATGACGACGTGCAGCATGCTTGCGTACTGGCTCACGAGCAGCTCTACAGACGTGCGTTCGTGGTCAGTTCCTTTGGCAAGACATACCACGTCACCGGCTGGAAGACGGGCTATGTCATCGCACCGCCGGCCCTCACCACCGAACTGCGCAAGGTGCATCAATACGTCAACTTTTGTGGCGTGACTCCTTTGCAGTACGCCCTGGCTGACTTCATGGCCGAGCATCCCGAACATGTCGATGCGTTACCGGCTTTCTATCAAGCCAAGCGCGACCTGTGCTGCGGCTTGTTGCAAGATTCGCGATTCAGGTTCACCCCCACGGCCGGCACTTATTTTCAGCTGATTGATTATTCGCATATCCGTCCGGACCTCGATGACGTGCAGATGGCGACGTGGTTGACCCGCGAGCATGGTGTGGCCACCATCCCGATCTCGGTGTTCTATCAGCAAGCTGTTCCCGGTCAACGGCTGCTGCGCCTGTGCTTTGCCAAACGAGAGGAGACGCTGCGTCAGGCAGCGGAGAAACTATGCGCGATCTAAGTACGCTGCCAGACCTCAGGCTGGCTCTGGTGCAGACCACCCTGGCCTGGCACGACCGGGAAGCCAATTTCGCCCATTTCGACGTGCTGCTTGAGCAGGTGGGCGAGGTGGACCTGGTGATCTTGCCGGAAATGTTCACCACCGGGTTTTCCATGCAGTCCGAAAGCCTCGCCGAGCCGGAGAATGGCCCCACGTACAAGTGGCTCAAGGCTCAGGCGAAGAGGTGCAACGCCGTGGTCACGGGAAGCGTGATCATTCAGGCGGCCGATGGCAGCCACCGTAACCGCCTGCTCTGGGCAAGGCCTGATGGCGAGATCCTGCACTACGACAAGCGTCACCTGTTCCGCATGGCCGGTGAGCACGAGCACTACACGCCAGGCGAGCGGCAGGTGCAGTTCGAGCTCAAGGGCTGGCGCATTCGCCCGCTCATTTGCTACGACCTGCGCTTCCCGGTCTGGAGCCGGGATGCCACCGACACCGACCTGCTGTTGTACACAGCCAACTGGCCGGCGGCGCGGCGTCTGCACTGGAACCGCCTGTTGCCGGCGCGAGGGATCGAAAACCTGTGCTATGTGGCGGCGGTGAACCGGGTGGGCATTGACGGCAAGAGCTTCGCGTACAGCGGTGACAGCCAGGTGCTGGATTTTCAGGGCGAGAGCTTGCTCAGTGCTGGAGAGGCCGATGGCGTGTTCACCGTGGTATTGAGTGCCTCGGAACTGGCCGCTTACAGAGCCAAGTTCCCGGCCAACCTGGATGCCGATACCTTCGAGTTGCACTGATCGCAGCGCCGGCGTCCTGGAGGATTACTGCCAGGACGCCGGCTTTGCCTGTTGCCGATCAGTACACATCCCGCCGGTATCGCCCCTCCTCGATCAGACGTTGCACGGCAGCATCTCCAAGCAGGCCTGCAAGTGCCGCATCGACGCCAGCGGCCATGCCCTGCAGGCTACCGCAGACGTACACGCAGGCACCTTCATCCATCCAGCGTTCGAACAGCGCGGCCTGTTGCAACAACACATCCTGCACGTAGATTTTTTCGGCCTGGTCGCGAGAGAACGCCAGGTCCAGCCGTGCCAGATCCCCAGCGGCGAGCAACCCTTGCAGCTCGTTGCCACACAGAAAATCATGGGCGCGATTGCGTTCGCCGTACAGTAGCCAGTTACGCCGCTCGCCCGCAGCGACGCGGGCCCTTAGCAGACTGCGCAGGCCCGCCAGGCCAGTACCGTTGCCGATCAGGATCATCGGTACATTGCCCTGGGGCATATGGAAGCCACTGTTGCGCTTTAGCCTCAGGCTCAGTGTGCCATCGAGCGGCAGGTATTCGGTCAGCCAACCAGAGCCTACGCCCAAGTCGCCACTTGGGTGTCGCTCCTGGCGCACGATCAGCTCCAGCACCCCGTCACTGGCAATCGAGGCGATGGAATAGTCGCGGCTGCCGAGCGGCACCAGTGCGTCCACCACCGCCTGGGCATGCAGCCCGACCAGATGCCCACCGACGGCAGGTAACTGATGGCCTGCGAGTGCCTGAGCAAGCCTGACTACCACCCCCTCGACCTGCACGTGCGTGTCGGCGTCCAGCCCCAGGTCTCTGACGAAGGCATCGACCCTCGGCCGACCGTTGAGCGGCATAATCTCCACCAGGTCGCCGGCTTCCCACACCGCAGGCTCCTGCGCCTGCAGGCCGAGCAGATACACCGGCTGGCCCTGGCTACCAGGGTTGAGCAGTTCACGGCGGATCAGCGACCAGTTGCCGAAACGGGGGGCTTGCCAAGCGGATACCGGCGCGGTGCCGGTCAGAAGCGCCAGCGCCTGATGCCACTGCTGAAGGGCTGCCTGATCGGCGTTGTCGACCTCCACGGGGTCAAATGCACAGCGAGCACCACGCTCGGTCAACCACGTCTGAAGCCGACGGGCGAACCCGCAGAACTGTGGGTATTGACGATCACCCAGCGCCAGCAGGGCATAGCTGAGGGTCTGCAAGGGCAAAGGCTGACCCAGCACGTTGCGCTCAAAGCCTCGCGCGTTGTCAGGGGCTTCTGCATCCCCGAAGGTGCTGACGACAAACAGCGCACGGCGTGCCGCACGCAGATCTTCTTCACACAACGTACCCAACGCCCTGACCTGCACCGGCAAGCCCGCCGCCTGTAGTTGCCCGGCGCTTTGCCAGGCCAGCTGCTCGGCCATACCACTCTGGCTGGCGTAGCCGATCAGCCAGCTCTCGCTGTTGACTTCATCGGGGGTCACGTGGCGGCGGGCAGCCTTAACCTGACGTTTCTTGCGCCGTCGATCCAGGTAGAGCAGCCAGCCTGTGACGAAGAAGACCGGCATGGCCAGGCTGGCCAGGGTCAGAACGATGCGCCCAACCAGGCCAAAGTATTCCCCAACATGCAATGCGTACACGCTTTGGAGCAGTTGGGCCTTGAATGATTTATCACTGTAGCGTTCGTGAAGGCTGACCTTGCCACTGGCAGGGTCCAGGACCAAGGTGTCGAAGGCCCTGGGATGGTCGGCGTTATCCAGCAGGTAGAACAGATTGGCAGGTTGACCGCCGACTGGGGGCAGGCGCAGGTTGTAACTGGCAAGGCGTGGACCTGCGGCGTTGCGCAGGCTGGCCCAGATGGCGTCGTAGTCGACGTTCAGCGCCGGTGCCTTTGGGTCGATAGACGCAGCTCCGGAGCGCCGGTCTTTTTTCAGTTGCGGCTGCGGCTGCCCGGCGACCGGCGGATCGGCCAGTAGCCGGTTCAGACCCTCCCGGTACCATTCGTAGGACCAGAACAGGCCCGTCAGGGCGAACAACAGGTAGAAGAGCAGGCACCAGGTGCCTGCTACGGCGTGCAGGTCCCAGTTGAACGCACGGCCTTTTTTGGCCCAATCCAGCGTCAGCCAGGTTCGCCAGTTTGTGGCATGGCGCGGCCACCGCAGGTACAGGCCCGACAGGCAGAAGAACACCAGCAGCAGCGTCGAGGCACCGGTGATCTGCCTGCCCGTGTCGCCCATGGCCAGAAAGCGGTGAAGCGTAAGCATGAGGGTGAAGAAGCCTTGCCCCGACACTTCGCCCAGCAGCTGGCCCGTATACGGGTCTGCGTAGCGCAACGGACCGCGCCGCTCGCCCGGTGCAGGGGTGAAAAAGATCCTGGCAGCTTCGCCTTCACGAACATCGACCCACAGCATGGCGACCTTGTCGTGTTGCTGGGCTTCGACACGTTGCACCAACTCAGCAGGTGGCAGCACGCCGTCAGGCCGTACCTCTACGCGCAGCACATCGGCATTGAGCGCGCTCAGCAGTTCGTCCTGAAACGAATAGAGCGCCCCAGTGATACCCATTACTGCAAGTACCAGCCCGGCCGTGATGCCGAATAACCAATGCAGCTGGAACAGCGTCTTCTTCAGCACCTTCGTTCACCTTGTGTCGCCGCCGCACCCTGCGTAGCGCTGGCGGATGTTAATGGAAGCTCCTGCACGCGGCAATTGAGATTCGTTCACATTCACAAGGTGATTAGCTGCTGGTGTGACGCCGGGGATCGAGGTGCGGTCGGCTTTACTGCGCAGGCATGAAAACGGGGCCTTTGGGCCCCGTCATGGATTACAGATAGTAGGCTTTGAGCGGCGGGAACCCATTGAACTCCACCGCGCTGTAGCTGGTGGTGTAGGCACCGGTCGACAGCCAGTATAGGCGATCGCCGATTGCCAGGTTCAGCGGCAGACCATACTTGTAGTGCTCGTACATGATGTCGGCGCTGTCACAGGTAGGGCCGGCGATGACCACTTCCTCGGTTTCGCCCTTTTTCTCGGTCCAGATCGGGAACTTGATGGACTCGTCCATGGTTTCGATCAGGCCCGAGAATTTGCCGACGTCGGTGTAGATCCAGCGCTCGACGGCCGTGCGCGACTTGCGTGCTACCAGCACCACTTCGCTGACCAGGATGCCGGCGTTGGCAATCAGCGAACGGCCCGGCTCCAGGATGATTTCCGGCAAGTCGTCGCCGAAGTCTTCCTTGAGGAAGCGAATGATCTCCTCGGCGTAGGTTTCCAGGCTGTTGGTACGGGTGATGTAGTTGGCCGGGAAGCCGCCGCCCATGTTGATCAGCTTCAGTTCGATGCCGTCTTCTTCCTTGAGCCGCTCGAAGATCACCTTCACCTTGGCGATAGCGGCGTCCCACACGCTGATGTCGCGCTGTTGCGAGCCCACATGGAAGGAGATGCCATAGGGCACCAGGCCCAGGTCACGGGCGAGGATCAACAGGTCCATGGCCATGTCGGTCTGGCAACCGAACTTGCGCGACAGCGGCCAGTCGGCAGTGGTGGAGCCTTCGGTCAGGATACGCACATACACCTTCGAGCCCGGCGCGGCCTTGGCGATGTTGCGCAGGTCGGCCTCGGAGTCGGTGGCGTACAGGCGCACACCCTTCTCGAAGAAGTAACGAATGTCCTTGGATTTCTTGATGGTGTTGCCGTAGCTGATGCGATCGGCGCTGACACCCTGGTTCATCACCTTGTCCAGCTCGTAGATGGAGGCGATGTCGAAGTTCGAGCCCTTGTCCTTGAGCAGGTCGATGATCTCGACGGCTGGGTTGGCCTTGACGGCGTAGTACACCTTGGCGAATTCGAATCCCGCGCGCAGGTCGTCATAAGCCTTGCTGATCATCTGGGTATCGATGAGTACGAACGGCGTTTCCTGCTTGTCGGCAAACGCCTTCATCTTCTGGAAGGTGTCGCGTGCGAAATAGTCTTCGACCTGGATCGACATGCTCAGGGACTCCATGGGCAAACTGAAAATTTAAGTGGCTGCAAACTGAACGCCCTCCGTATCCCCACTTTGGTTCGCCTACTCAGTACTTGAGCCGGATGGATCGTTTCCAGCATGGACGTTCGGCGCGCACTTTAGGGCGTGAACTCGGCAGAATCAACAGGCAATCCCTGACGAATCGGCGATGTTCGAGTTGCCACGCCTGGGATTAACGACCCATGTGAACGGCTGGTGTTCCCCAGTGCGCGTCAGACGTAAAGAATTGTGGAATAGCCCTGGGCAGGGTGCGTAAACCCAAGCCCCTCTGCTTGGGCACGAGGCGCATTTGGAGATGATCGAGCGGTGCGGCAGGTAGGCTCGGGTGTTCATATTTATGGCCACCCGAGTCTGGTACTGGCGTTCAGAAAACGGTCCATGAATTTTTTATTCCGTCCGCCCTCGTCACGCCTTTTTTGCTATGAAAGGCTTTTAGGACGTCACCATCTCGGCGGGCGAGATAATGGTGGATTTCGCCCCGCGTGAGCGGCCCGAGCTCAGGTAGGCCGCAATCGACTCCTGGGTGACCTCGCCCAGGAACACCTGCTCGGCGTCCAGTACCGGCAGCCAGGCGCGGTTGAACTCGTACATGCGCGACAACAGGATACGCAGGTTTTCATCGTGTGCCGCCGTGGCGTTGAATGGCCGCAGGAAGTCGGCGCACGTGCCTTGCTGGCGGTGCATGTCGCGTCGGCGCACATAGCCGAGCGCCTTGTTCATGGCGTCGGTCACCACCACGTAGCGGCGATCATGTTCGTCCAGCAGTTCCAGCGCATCAGCCACTGGGGTCTGCGGGCTCACCGCCGGGGCATTGTCAGCCGCATCTTCGGCACGGACCAGCAGTAGCCGCTTGAGGGTGCTGTCCTGGCCGACGAAGTTGCTCACGAAGTCATCGGCCGGGTGCGCCAGCAAGGTGTCTGGGTGATCCAGCTGCAACAGCTTGCCCGCCCGGAAGATGGCAATCTTGTCGCCCAGCTTGATAGCCTCGTCGATGTCATGGCTGACCATGATCACGGTCTTGTTCAAGGCCCGCTGCATCTCGAAGAATTCGTTCTGGATCATCTCCCGGTTGATGGGATCCACGGCGCCGAACGGCTCGTCCATCAACAGCACCGGGGCGTCGGCTGCAAGGGCGCGGATCACCCCGATCCGCTGCTGCTGGCCACCGGAGAGTTCGCGGGGGTAGCGCTGCAGGTACTGCTTGGGCTCGAGCTTGATCATGTGCATCAGCTCGCGGGCGCGCTCGGCGCAGCGCTGCTTGTCCCACCCGAGCAGGCGCGGCACGACGGTAATGTTCTCCTCGATGGTCATGTTCGGAAACAGGCCGATCTGCTGGATCACATAGCCGATGTGACGACGCAGGCTGACTTCGTCCAGGCCGCTGGTGTCTTCGCCATTGATGAACACCTGCCCCGAGGTGGGGGTAATCAGGCGGTTGATCATCTTCAGGGTGGTGCTCTTGCCGCACCCTGACGGGCCCAGGAACACGCAGATTTCGCCTTCGTTGACCGTGAGGCTGACCGCGTCCACGGCCTTGACGTCCTTGCCGTTGACGTTGAAGGTCTTGCTGAGGTTCTTCAGTTCGATCATGAGCGCATTCCTTCTGGAGTCAGGGCACGTTGCAGGGTTTGCAGGAGCAGGTCGGCGATGATCGCCAGCAGGCTGACCAGTACTGCGCCGACCAGCAGCATCGACATGTCGCTGCGGCTGATGGAGGTGAGGATGAGTACGCCCAGGCCACCGGCCCCAATGGTGGCGGCGATGGTCATCACGCCGATGTTCATCACCACGGCAGTACGCACGCCGGCGAGGATCACCGGTACTGCGATGGGCAACTCGACCATGCGCAGGCGTTGACCGAAGGTCATGCCGATGCCCCGGGCAGCCTCGCGAATACCGGGCTCGACGTTGGTCAGCGCCAGGTAGGTGTTACGCAAGATTGGTAGCAGGGAATAGAGGAACACCGCCGTGATGGCAGGCAGCGGGCCCAGGCCCTGGCCGAAGGTGGAGTAGAACGGCAACAGCAGCCCGAACAGGGCGATCGACGGGATGGTCAGCAGCACCGTGGCGCTGGCCTGCACGGGCCCGGCCAGGAAGGGGAAGCGGGTCATGACGATGCCCAGCGGCACGCCGATCAGGATGGCCAGGCCCACGGCCACGCCCACCAACATGATGTGCTGCCAGGTCAGCTGCAACACCAGGGCCCAGTCCAGGTGCGCGAAGGTATCGAACAATGTCATGGCGTCACCTCCTTCAGGGGATGTTCTCGCAGGAAGGCGGCTGCGACCGAGGAGGGGCTTTGGTGCTGCACATCGACCTTGGCGTTGAGTTGGCGCATGGTCTCGTCGTCCAATTGTTCGGCAAGGGGGGCGAGCAGGCTGGCCAACTGCGGATGAGCGTCGAGCACGGCCTTGCGCACCACCGGGCCTGCCGTGTAATCCGGGAAGTAGTGCTTGTCGTCTTCAAGCAGCTTGAGCTTGAACGCGTTGAGTCGGCCATCGGTGGTGTACACCAGGCCTGCGAACACCTGGGCATTGCGCAGCGCGGTGTAGACCAGGCCTGCGTCCATCTGACGGATGTTGGCGCGCTCCAGGTGCATGCCATATCGCGCCTGCAGGCCATCCAGGCCGTCGGGCCGGTTGGCGAACTCGGTGTCCAGCGCAACCACATGCTTGCGCGCCTGCTCGTCCATCAACACCTGGTTCAACTGGCTGATGGTGTTGACCTGCGGGTAGGCCTTGGCCACTTCGCTGGGCAATGCCAATGCATAGGTGTTGCTGAACTTGGAAGGCTTGAGCCAGACCAGTCCCTTTTCGGCATCCAGAGCCTTGACTCGGGCATAGGTGGCCGCCGCGCTGGGCATGCGTTCTTCCACATGGTTGTAGGACACCAGCGAGACCCCGGTGTATTCCCACATCAGGTCAAGCTGCCCGGTTTCCTGCGCCTGACGGGCCAGGCTGCTGCCCAGGCCGCCAGTGACGCGCACCTCGAAGCCATTGGCGCGCAGGTATTGAGCAGTGATTTCGGCCAGCACGGTCTGTTCGGTGAACACCCGGGCGCCGATACGGATCAACGGTTTGTCTGCCGCCTGGGCAAAACCCGCCGACAGCAGGACCGCGCCCAGGAGCAAGGCGATTGCGTTCTTCATGGTTTTCCTCGGGTTATTGGGCCAGGCCACGTTCCAGCCAGCGCTTGCTGGCGAACGTCACCAGTGCGTCCAGCAGCAATGCCAGCAGTGCCGTACAAGCGGCGCCCAGCAAGAGCTGGGGCTGGTTGTTAAGGGCAATGCCGGGGAAAATCAGGCTGCCCAGGCTGTTGGCACCGATCAGGAAGGCGAGCGGGGCGGTGCCCACGTTCAGCGCCAGTGCTACACGCACGCCACCGACGATGATGGGCACGGCATTGGGCAGCTCCACCTGCCACAACTGCTGGCGCGGCGTCATGCCGATACCGGTAGCGGCTTCCTTGAGCGAGGCGGGAACGTTTTTAAGCCCTTCGTAGGTGTTGCGCACGATGGGCAGGAGGGAGGCGAGAAACAGGGCGAAAATGGCAGGGCCTGCGCCGATACCTAGTACGCTCAGGGCGATGGCCAGTACAGCCAGGGGGGGGATGGTGTTGCCAATGTTGAAGAACTGCATGAACCGCTCGGCTTTGTCGACCCTATGCGGTCGACTCAAGGCAATGCCGGCGGGGATGCCCACGGCCAATGCCGCCGCCATCGAAGCCAGCACCAGAACCAGGTGCGCTTGCAGGTAGAACGTCAGATCATCGCGGTAGCGCGCGATCGTGTCGAGGCCGATCCAGTGGACCAGCAGGGCCAGGATGACGAGCACGGCGGCCCATCCCAACAGCCCTTTTCCGTAGCGTGTCGCCACAGGTGGACTCCTTCTTGTCGTCGGCGAGCACACTTCTTCTTGGCCAGCCCCGAGAGGCAGCGGTGGTGTGTTCGCGATTAGCAGCCCGATGCGAGCCATAGGCGCCGATCAGGCCATGAGCCAAACCCCGTCGGGTTCGAAAACGCTGGTGAAACCGTTCCCCAACCGAAGCGGTTTACAGGGGAGTGGACGTCTCCTCGGGCGCAAAGGTTCCCATCTCAGGGGGCGTTTGGCCAGCACTAATCACTGGTTAACAGCGATCTAGCAAGTGAAAAGAATCGATAAATGCAGCTGTAGACGTTGAAAGCACTGGTCTTGCACGTATTCGCGTTCTGCCTGTGCAGCGCCAGTTCCCATCCCCGCACGGCAGGCGTTTGCGCACCTCAGGTAGGCGCTGACTTGCCAGCGAGGGACGGGGCGGTACCCGACCGTCCGCCACTGGCCGATTTTCGCCGAGTCGAATTTCAGGTATGATGCTGCCCCTTTTTGATCCCCCAGTCAGGCGATTTCCCATGACCAACCAGGCCGCCGAAGTCGCGAAGCGCCGCACTTTCGCAATCATTTCCCACCCCGACGCCGGTAAGACCACCATCACCGAGAAGCTGTTGCTGATGGGCAAGGCCATCTCCGTCGCCGGCACCGTGAAGTCGCGCAAGTCCGACCGCCACGCCACCTCCGACTGGATGGAAATGGAAAAGCAGCGCGGCATCTCCATCACCACCTCGGTGATGCAGTTCCCGTACCGCGAGCACATGATCAACCTGCTCGACACCCCCGGCCACGAAGACTTCTCCGAAGACACCTATCGCACCTTGACGGCCGTGGACTCGGCGCTGATGGTGCTCGACGGCGGTAAAGGTGTAGAGCCGCGTACCATTGCCCTGATGGACGTGTGTCGCCTGCGCGATACGCCCATCGTCAGCTTCATCAACAAGCTCGACCGTGACATCCGCGACCCGATCGAACTGCTCGACGAAATCGAAGCCGTTCTGAAGATCAAGGCCGCGCCGATTACCTGGCCTATCGGCTGCTACCGTGACTTCAAGGGTGTGTACCACCTGACCGGTGACTACATCATCGTCTACACGCCGGGCCATGGCCACGAGCGTACCGAAGCCAGGATCATTCGCAAGCTGGACTCGGACGAAGCCCGCGCTCACCTGGGCGACCAGTACGACGCGTTCGTCGAGCAGCTGGAGCTGGTGCAGGGCGCTTGCCACGCGTTCGACCAGGACGAATTCATCAACGGTCAACTGACCCCTGTGTTCTTCGGTACCGCACTGGGTAACTTCGGTGTCGACCACGTGCTCGATGCCGTCGTCGACTGGGCGCCGCGCCCGCTGGGCCGTGTTGCCCACGAGCGTACCGTCGAGCCCGTGGAAGAGAAATTCACCGGCTTCGTGTTCAAGATCCAGGCGAACATGGACCCGAAACACCGCGACCGTATCGCCTTCATGCGCATTTGCTCGGGCAAGTACGAAAAGGGCATGAAAATGCGCCACGTGCGGCTGAACAAGGACCTGCGCATCGGTGATGCGCTGACCTTCTTCTCTTCCGAGCGTGAGCAGCTCGAAGAAGCCTACGCCGGCGACATCATCGGTTTGCACAACCACGGCACCATTCAGATCGGTGACACCTTCACCGAAGGCGAGGCGCTGGGCTTCACCGGTATCCCGCACTTCGCTCCGGAACTGTTCCGCCGCGTGCGCCTGAAAGACCCGCTGAAATCCAAGCAGTTGCGTCAGGGCCTGCAGCAGCTGGCCGAAGAAGGTGCTACCCAGGTGTTCTTCCCCGAGCGCAGCAACGACATCATCCTCGGTGCGGTCGGTGTGCTGCAGTTCGACGTGGTGGCCAGTCGCCTGAAGGAAGAGTACAAGGTCGAGTGCGCCTATGAGCCCATCACCGTATGGTCGGCGCGCTGGATCGCCTGCGATGACAAGAAGAAGTTGGAGGAATTCCAGAACAAGGCCATGGAGAACCTGGCCATCGATGGTGGCGGGCACCTGACTTACCTGGCACCTACCCGGGTCAACCTGTCGCTGATGGAAGAGCGCTGGCCTGACGTCAAGTTCCGCGCCACGCGCGAGCACCACTGAGCGTAAAGGGCCCGGCCACTTCGGTGGCCAGGCCGTTGGGCGAAGAGGGCGGCTCGACGCCCGTCTCGCTCATCTCAACGGTTTGACGCCGCCCCCGCAAGGGCAGGTATCAGTTGCCCGCCTTCACACTGGTCCAGATACGTGTCCTGATACGGTCAATCTTGGCTGGCATCGCTTCAAGCGCGTACAACTTGCCCATCACCGCTTCGCTCGGATAGATCATGGTGTTGGCCTTGAGCGCCGGGTCAACCAGCGCATCGGCTTGCAGGTTGGCGTTGGCGTATTGCACGTGGTTGCTGATGGCGGCCATCACCTGCGGCTCCAGCAGGTAGTTCATGTAGGCATACCCGGCCTTTTCGTCCGGCGCATCGGCGGGCATGGCCACCATGTCGAACCACATCGGCGCCCCCTCCTTGGGTATCGAGTAGCCGACCTTGACCCCGTTGTGGGCCTCCTCGGCGCGATTTTTTGCCTGGAGCACATCCCCCGAGAACCCGACCACGACGCAGACGTCGCCATTGGCCAGGTCCGCCGTGTACTTGGATGAGTGGAAATAGCTGATGTACGGCCGCACCTGCATCAGCAGCGCCTTGGCCTTGTCGTAGTCGGCCGGGTTCTGGCTGTGGTGGGGCAGTCCCAGGTAGTGCAGGGCGATGGGCAGCAACTCGGGGCCATTGTCCAGTACCGCCACGCCACACCCTTTGAGCTTGCTCATGTACTGCGGCTTGAAGATCAGGTCCCAGGAATCGACCGGCGCGTCGTCGCCCAATACGGCTTTGACCTTGTCGATGTTGTAGCCGATGCCCGTGCTGCCCCAGAGGTACGGGAACCCGTACTGGTTGCCCGGATCATTGCCTTCCAGTGCCTTGAGTAGCACCGGGTTGAGGTTCTTCCAGTTGGGCAACTGCGACTTGTCCAGCCGCTTGAGGGCTTTGCCCTGGATTTGCCGGGCCATGAAATGGTTGGAGGGAAACACCACGTCGTAGCCGGAATTGCCGGTCATCAACTTGCCATCGAGGGTCTCATTGCTGTCGTAGACGTCGTAGGTGGGCACGATGCCGGTGGCTTGCTGGAACTGCTTCAAAGTGTCGGGCGCTATATAACTGGACCAGTTGTAGATCTTGACGGTTTCTGCCGCGCTGGCCACGCTGGCGGCCAGCATCAAGGGGGCGATGATTAGCGTGCGCATGTCGGGTCACCTTGCTTTGTGTGTTGTTATCGAAGGCAGGCGATCAGCGGATCAGAAGATGAGTACGTAGGTCTTGCGCACGGTTTCCTGGATATCCCAGGTGCCGGTGCTGTTGGCCGGTAGCATCAATGCGTCTCCGGCTTCTATGACCAGGGGCTCGCCATCGTCAGGGGTAAAAGTGCAGCGGCCCTTGATGAAATGGCAGAACTCCTGTTGCGTGATTTGCCGTCGCCAGCGCCCTGGGGTGCATTCCCAGATGCCCGTTTCCACGCCATCGCTGCGTTGCACGCACGTGATCGATGTCACCGCCACGGGCTGGCCGAGGGGTACGGCAACAGGGCTGCTGGACTGTAAAACGGCGCTGTCTGCCCGTTTGAACTGAGTGATGCTCATGACAGGTCGATCCTGTTTGGGTGAAGAATCAGTGCATGAAGCCTTCCATGAAATCTGCCAGCTTGGTGGCCAGTTGCCGTCTCCATGGCGGTGTCGCGGGGTTGGCCAGGGTGCGATCCTCGTGGACGAAGCTCTGGATGATGGCGTTGTACCCCAGCCAGCGGCTGGGCTCCGCAGGCCAGCTGGCCAAGCTCGATAGCGGCCTGTTGTCGTGTACCCAGGGCTGTCCGGTAAGCGCGTTCTGCTGATTCAGGATAAGTGCGGCCAGGGTGCGACCGCCCAGGTTGGTTGCGCCTACGCCTTCGCCGCCATAACCACCGGCCAACGCGATACCCCGCTGGCGGTCGCACAGCATGTGCGGCCGGAAGCGCCGCGCCATGCCCAGGTTGCCGCCCCACGAATGGGTGATGCGCACATGGCGCAGTTGTGGAAACAGCTCGCTGAACAGGTAGCGACGCAGCTCGATCTCATGGGCCTGGAGGTTAGAGTCCTCGCGTAACCTGCCACCGAAGCGGTAGCCACCTCGGGCACCGAACACCAGGCGATCGTCGGCGGTGCGCTGACCATAGGTCACTTGCCGGCTGCCCTCGCTGAAGGCTTGCCCCTGGTCGAGGCCGATCTGCGCCCACGTGGCTTGCGGCAAGGGTTCGGTGGCCACCATCAGGCTCTGAACCGGCAACTGGTGTTTGCCCAACGGCGGCAAGCTGGCGGCGTAGCCTTCCACCGCCGGGACGATCCAGTTGCACCGCAGACGTGCCAACGGGGTGGTCACTTCGCCAGGCTGCCAGTCCAGCGCCGGTGTGTTCTCGTAAATTGGCACCCCCATGGCCTCGACCACGCTGGCCAGGCCACGGACGAGCTTGGCCGGCTGTATCGTGGCCGTGTGCGGACTGTAGATGGCGCCATAGGTGTTGCTCACGCGCAACTGGCCCTGCAGTTGTGCTGGGCACAGCCAGCGGTAATCGTCCTCGGTCATGCCCAGGTTGTACAAGTGGTCCAGGTAGACACGCAGGCTTCGCTCCTGCTCGGGATACCGCGCCGCGCAGTACAACACGCCGCCCTTGCGGTAGTCGCAATCGAGCTGTTCGCGGTGCAAGACGCGCTGTACTTCGTCCGGAATGTCATGCAGCAGGTCGATGCTGGCGCGGCGCTGCAGCGGCGACAGGCTGGCCAGCAGGCGATCTTCACCCAGCAAATTGCCCATCAGCCATCCGCCGTTGCGCCCCGAGGCACCGAACCCGGCGATGTTGGCCTCGATCACCACGATGTTGAGGTGCGGCGCCTGGCGCTTGAGGTAGTAAGCGGTCCACAGGCCTGTATAGCCAGCGCCGATGATGCAGACGTCGGCCTCGACGTTTTCACGCAGAGCAGGGCGCGCACGCAGCGGCTCTTGCAGCTGGTCCATCCACAAGCTGAGGGTACGCAGGGGCTGCATGGGCCGGGCTCCACAAGCGGTCAGGTGATGGAGCGATGCTAGTGGGCAACGGCAGCGGTTGTCTTACGTGCGTGCACGCGAGGAAATCTGTTTGAGGTAGGCCTTGGGCGTCAGCCCGGTATGCTCGCGAAAGCACTTGTAGAACGCGGACAGCGAGTTGAAACCGGCGTTGAATGCCAGGTCATCGATGGACGCCTGGCCGTTGTCAGTTGCCAGGATCGTCATCAGGTGCTGCAGGCGCGCCTGGTTGACGTAGCGATAAAAGCTCTGGCCCAGCACCTGGTTGAACAGGTAGGAGATCTGATTGCGGCTGTAACCGCTGGCCTGAGCGACCTGTTGCAGGCTCAGCTCAGGATCCAGGTACGGGCGTTGTCGCTGGAAGTAGTGCTCAAGGTCTTGCGCCATGGTCGACAACTGACGCGGGGACAGCCCTAGCCGGCTGGTGGCGGGCCGAGAAGTACGACGGGTGCTGCCGGCACTTTGCTGACGCACGAGTGTGGCGTACTCATTGACCTGCCAGATCAGGCCGTCCTTTACCGTGATCGCCTCGCTGGACTGGAACGCCACCAGGCCGTCCCCGCCCTGCACGGTGACCTGGTACTGAATGTACGCCGTACAGCCATCGACGCGGATACGGTCGCTGTGCACGATGTCCTCACCGGCGGCATGGGGCAGGCAGGCGCTCACGTACGCACGCAGCTCGGCATGGCTCAGCACGCGATTCTGGAAGAAGTCGTGGTATTGAATGTCGGGGTGGTACAGCGCCATCACGCCATCGAGATCGCGATACTTCCAGCACAGGTGGTAGCGCATCACGGTGTCGGCGGTGATCGGCGTCTGGGACGGGCCATCGGGCAGGGTCATGGCAGGATCATGCCTGTTCCCTGGCGTGGCGACAAGAATTGCAGAACACCTGATGCTAGAGGCCGATTCGCGCATTTTGCACGATCAATAATTAACCTGTTTTTGTAACTCATTGATTTAAAAGGGCGGGATTTTTTATGGCAACTGGCACAGCGGCTGCAACGTTTAATGCGCGAATGGACTTCTCGCTAACAACACAGGCGACCACATCATGATCTCATCTGCCGACTATCCCGTTGTCGATACTCAAAGCCGCTCAGGTGTTTCCTGGGCAGCGATCTTCGCTGGCGCAGCCGGTGCTGCTGCCATCTCTCTCCTTCTGGTAGTGCTCGGTGCAGGGCTCGGCTTTGCCGCGACCTCGCCGTGGGCAGATGAAGGGGCCAGTGCCAAAGCCCTGGGTATTTCCACCATTGTCTGGTTGCTGCTGACCCAGATCATCGCTTCGGGCATGGGCGGCTACATTGCCGGCCGTCTGCGCGTGAAATGGGCCAATCTGCACGGTGACGAAGTGTATTTCCGCGACACTGCACACGGCTTCCTGTCGTGGGCCGTGGCTACCTTGGTGACGGCCATGCTGGTACTGGGTACCGCCGGCAACATCGTCGGTGCAGGTGCCAGTGCAGCGACTCAAGCGGCCGGCATGACCGCCGCTGCCGGTGGTGCTGCCGCCTCCAATGCCTCGGACGAGTCTCTGGACTACTTCGTCGACGGCCTGTTCCGTGGCGAGGGCCCAGCGCCTGTCAGCGATGATGCGGCCAATGGTGTTGCCGCTCGCATCTTGGCCAAAGGCTTCGCCGGGGACGGCGCCCTGGCACCTGAAGACCGTGCCTACCTGGCGCAGCTGGTTGCCCAGCGCACCCGCCTGTCCCAGCCGGAAGCTGAAGCGCGCGTCGACCAAGTCATGGCTCAAGTTCAACAACTGAAGACCGATGCCAAGCAAGCTGCAGACACCGCCGCCAAAGTGGCTGCCTGGACTGCCCTGTGGACCTTCGTGGCCCTTCTGTGCGGCGCCTTCTTCGCCAGCCTCGCCGCGCTGTACGGTGGTCGTCGTCGCGACCAGGTTCAGTGGCTTGAAGGCGACTACGTCGCTCACCGCACTATTCAACGCTAAGTAAGGAGAACGAACATGCGCTCGATATTGCTATGGCTGCTGGGTGTACCGATTCCAATCATCATTCTGATTGCACTGTTCATGCACTGACGAAAAGGGCCGCTTAGCGGCCCTTTTCGTTTATGTCTTACTTGTCGATCTGTCGTCTTGCACCGGTTCTGAAAGCCAGTGAATTGGCAGCGGTCTTGCCGGCCCGCCGGACCGGCCGATCCATACCTTCCTTAGAGAAACTGCTCCGCATAGTGACAAGCCACCTGCCGGGTCTCCACCTGCCTGAACGCCGGTACTTCATTGGCGCAGCGATCGGTCGCGTAGGGGCAGCGTTTGTGAAAAGCGCAGCCATCCGGCGGGTTGAGCGGGTTGGGCAGCTCGCCGGCAATGCGGATACGCGGTTTGGACGGATCTGGATGAATAGCGGGTGTGGCAGACAGCAGGGCCTGGGTATACGGATGCAGCGGCTTTTCGTAGATATCGGCTTTGGGCCCCATCTCCGCCGGTCTGCCCAGGTACATGACCAGTACATCGTCGGCCACGTGCCGTACTACCGCCAGGTTGTGAGAGATGAACACGTAACCGGTACCGTACTGCTGTTGCATGTCCATGAACAAATTCAGCACTTGGGCCTGGATCGACACATCCAGCGCAGACGTCGGTTCGTCGGCCACCAACACCTTGGGCTGCAACATCATGGCCCGTGCCAGCGCGATACGCTGGCGTTGTCCACCCGAGAACATGTGCGGATAGCGCTGGTAATGCTCCGGGCGCAGCCCCACCTGCTCCATCATCTTCTGCACCCTGTCACGCCGCTGCGCCTTGCTCAGCGTGGTGTTGATCAGCAACGGCTCGGCCAGTTGGTCACCGATCTTCTGCCGCGGGTTGAGCGAGGCGTAAGGGCTTTGGAAGACCATTTGTACGTCCCGGCGCAGTTGCTTGCGCTCGACCTTGCTGGCACCGGTTACCTCGGTACCTGCGATCTGCAGCGAGCCTGAGGTGGGCTGCTCGATCAGGGTCAGGGCGCGGGCCAGGGTCGACTTGCCGCAACCGGACTCACCGACCACCGCCAACGTCTTGCCCGCCTCCAGCTCGAACGAAACGCCATTGAGCGCGCGTACCAGCGCATGGCCCTTGAACAACCCGCGGGAGACTTCGTAATGCCGGGTCAGGTCCCGGGCCGATAGAACGACGGCCATCACGCCACCTCCTGGTTCAGTGGGTAGAAACAGCGGGCCAGGCTCTGGGCTTTGGGGTCCAGGGCCGGGCGCTGGTGTCGACAGTTGTCCTGCACATACGGGCAGCGTGGCGACAGCAGGCAACCCGTGGGGCGGTCATAGCGGCCCGGAACGATGCCGGGCAGGGTGGCCAATCGCTCGGCACCCAGGCTGTGCTCGGGAATCGCCGCCAGCAGGGCTTCGGTATAGGGGTGGGCAGGGATGTCGAACAGCTCTGGCACCTGGCCCACCTCCACAGCCTGGCCTGCATACATCACGCACACCCGGCGCGCGGTCTCGGCCACGACCGCCAGGTCATGGGTGATCAGGATCAGGGCCATGTTGCGCTCCTGCTGCAGGTTGACCAGCAGCTCCATGATCTGCGCCTGGATGGTCACGTCCAGCGCCGTGGTCGGCTCGTCGGCGATCAGCAGCTTGGGCTCGCCGGCAATGGCCATGGCGATGGCCACCCGTTGGCTCATGCCGCCGGACAGTTGATGCGGATAGGCGTCCAGGCGACTCTCGGCGGCCGGGATCTCGACCTTCTGCAGCAGTTCCAGGGCCCGTTGCCGCGCCGCCTTGCCCTTGAGGCCCAAGTGTTGGCGCAGCACTTCTTCGATCTGATAGCCCACGGTGTAGCTGGGGTTCAGGGCCGTCATCGGGTCCTGAAAGACCATGGCGATATCCTTGCCCACCACCTTGCGCCGTTGCCGGCCGCTGAGGGTGAGCATGTCGGTACCGTCGAAAGTCATGGCATCGGCGGTGATCCGACCCGGGGCCTCGATCAGGCCCATCAGGGCCATCATGGTCACCGATTTGCCCGAACCGGACTCGCCGACGATGGCCAGGATTTCGCCGGCATGAACCTGCAAGTCCAGCCCGTCCACCACCGGCACGGCGTCCGCGTCGCCAAAACGCACGTTGAGGTTGTTGATCTGCAACAAAGACATGGGTGTGCTCCTCAGGCGGCGTTCTTGAGTTTGGGGTCGAGCGCATCGCGCAGGCCATCACCCATCAGGTTGATCGCCAGTACGCTGAGCAGGATGGTCAGGCCCGGCAGGCTCACCACCCACCAGGCGCGCTCGATGTAATCCCTGGCCGAGGCCAGCATGGTGCCCCACTCCGGCGTCGGGGGTTGCACGCCAAGGCCCAGGAAACCCAGGGCGGCGGCATCGAGAATGGCCGAGGAAAAGCTCAAGGTGGCCTGCACGATCAGCGGCGCCATGCAGTTGGGCAGCACGGTCACGAACATCAGGCGCCACAGCCCAGCACCTGCCAGCCGGGCGGCGGTGACGTAGTCGCGGTTAAGCTCGCCCATCACGGCGGCGCGGGTCAGGCGCACGTACGAGGGCAGCGAGACGATGGCAATGGCGATCACGGTGTTGATCAGGCCAGGGCCGAGGATGGCGACGATGGCGACGGCCAGTAGCAGCGAGGGCAGGGCCAGCATCACGTCCATCAGGCGCATGATCGAAGGGCCGACGAAATGCGGGAAGAAGCCTGCCAGCAACCCGAGCAGAATGCCGGGGATCAGCGATATCACCACCGATGACAAGCCGATCAGCAAGGACAGGCGCGCCCCCTGGATCAAGCGCGAGAGCAGGTCGCGGCCAAGCTCATCGGTGCCCAGGATGAACTGCCAGGTGCCGCCCTCCAGCCACACCGGGGGAGTCAGTAGAAAATCGCGGTACTGCTCGCTGGGGTCGTGGGGTGCGACCCAGGGCGCAAACAGCGCGCAGAACACCACCACGCACATGAACGCCAGGCCCATCACCGCGCCCTTGTTGCGCGCGAATGCCTGCCAGAATTCCTTGTAGGGCGAGGGGTAGAGAAGGCTCTGGTCCACCGGGCTGACCGGGGACAGGTTTTTTGCAGTCGAGTTGGTCATGACGGGGCCTCAGCGCTGATGACGGATGCGTGGGTTGGCCAAGCCGTAGAGAATGTCCACGACGAAGTTGACCAGGATCACCAGGCAGGCAATCAACAGAATGCCGTTCTGGACCACGGGGTAGTCACGGGCACCGATGGCTTCGATCAGCCATTTGCCGATGCCCGGCCAGGAGAAGATGGTTTCGGTCAACACTGCACCGGCCAGCAAGGTGCCGACCTGCAGGCCGAACACGGTCAAGACGGGAATCAGGGCGTTGCGCAAGCCGTGCATGAACACGACCCGGGCCGGGGAAAGCCCTTTGGCGCGCGCCGTGCGGATGTAGTCCTCGCGCAGCACTTCGAGCATGGAGGAGCGCGTCATGCGTGCGATCACGGCCAGCGGGATGGTACCAAGGACGATGGCCGGCAGAATCAGGTGCATCACCGCATCCTTGAACGAGCCTTCTTCATCGCTGAGCAGGGTGTCGATGAGCATGAAGCCGGTCTTGGGTTCGATGTCATAGAGCAGGTCGATGCGCCCGGATACCGGAGTCCAGCCCAGGCTCACCGAGAAGAACATGATCAGGATCAGGCCCCACCAGAAGATCGGCATCGAGTAGCCGGCCAGCGAAATCCCCATCACCCCATGGTCGAACAGCGAGCCGCGCTTGAGCGCGGCGATCACCCCGGCCAGCAAGCCGACCACGCCGGCGAACAGCAAGGCGGCCATGGCCAGTTCCAGGGTGGCCGGGAACAAGGTGGTGAACTCGCTCCATACGCTCTCGCGCGTGCGCAGCGACTCGCCCAGGTCGCCCTGGGCCAGCTTGCCGATGTAGTCCAGGTACTGGGCTGGCAACGGTTTGTTCAGGCCTAGCCGTTCCATGGCCTCGGCATGCATTTGCGGGTCGACCCTGCGTTCGCCCATCATCACTTCCACCGGGTCACCGGGGATCAGGCGTATCAGCGCGAAGGTCAGCAAGGTGATGCCGAAAAAGGTCGGGATCAACAGGCCGAGGCGCCGGGCAATAAAACTCAACATGGTCGCAGTTACCTCATCAGGCCGCATGGCAGGTACCTGCCACGGCAGAGCCGCCATTGCCCACAGGGCAACGGCGGTCGTTGTTGTTCTACTTCACTCGGGTGGTAGCGAAGTTGTTGCTGGTCAGGGGGCTGATCACGTAGCCCTCCACGTTGTCACGCATGGCCGTGAACACCTTGGGGTGGGCCATGCTGATCCAGGGCTGGTCCTCATCGTACACCGTCAATGCCTCGCTATAGAGCCTGGCACGCTCGTCGTTGTCGCTCACCTCGCGGGCGCGGGTGATCAGTGCCTGGAATTTCGAGTTGCACCAGCGTGCATAGTTCTCGCCATTGCTGGCCGCCTCGCAGCTAAGCAAGGGGGTGAGGAAGTTGTCCGGGTCGCCGTTGTCGCCGGCCCAGCCACTGGACACCAGGTCCGCCTCGCCTTTCTTGGCACGGCGCAGCATTTCGGCCCATTCCATGACACGGATATCCAGCTTAAGGCCGATCTGCGCCAGGTCGGACTGAAGCATCTCGGCGGACAGTCGCGGATTTGGGTTGGTCGGGCCGCCGCCATTGCGGGTGAACAGGGTGATGACCGTGCCCTGGGGTACACCGGCTTGTTTAAGCAGCGCACGAGCCTGGTCCAGATCGCGTGGCGGGTTCTGGTTGGCGGTGTTGTAGCCGATCATCGAAGGGGGATACGGGTTGATGCCGACCAGCGCATTGCCTTTGCCGAACAGCTGGTCGACGTGGGTCTGGCGGTCGAATGCCATGTTGATCGCCTTGCGCACGCGTACATCACTCAGGTACGGATGCTGGGTGTTCATGGCAATGTAGCCGGTCACCAGCGCTTCGGTCTGCGCGACCTTCAGGCGCGGATCCGCCATGATCGACGGCACATCGTCCGGTTTGGGATACAGCGCAACCTGGCACTCGTTGGCGCGCAACTTCTGCAGGCGCACGTTACTGTCGGTGGCGATGGCGAAAACCAGGGCATCGGCGGGCGGCTTGCCACGGAAGTAGTCCGGGTTGGGCTTGAAGCGGACCTGGGCATCTTTGTTGTAGCGCTGGAAAATGAACGGCCCGGTGCCGATTGGCTTGCTGTTGAGCTCTGCCGTTTTGCCGGCTGCCAGCAACTGATCGCCGTACTCGGCGGAATAGATGGATGTGAAGCCCATGGCCATGTCGCGCAGGAAAGGCGCCTCGGGCCGGGTCAGGGTGATCACCACGGTGTAGTCGTCGGTCTTGTCCACCGACTTGAGCAACGATTTGAAGGCCATGCTCTCGAAGTAGGGGTAGCCGATGCTGGTCTTGTCGTGCCAGGGGTGGTTCGGGTCAAGCTGGCGGCGCAAGCTCCAAAGCACATCGTCGGCGTTCAGATCGCGGCTGGGCTTGAAATAGTCGGTGGTGTGGAACTTGACCCCACGGCGAAGGTGGAAGGTATAGGTCAGGCCGTCGGCAGAAATGTCCCAGCGCTCGGCCAGAGCTGGTTGTACATCCGTGGTGCCGGGCTTGAAGTCCACCAGGCGGTTGAAGAGGGTTTCAGCTGCAGCGTCGAACGTCACCGCCGTGGTGTATTGCACCACGTCGAACCCTTCGGGGCTGGCCTCGGTGCACACCACCAGCGGCTTGGCGGCCAGCTGAGACGTACTGCCCAGGATCAGCGTTGCCAGCAACAGGCGCAATGCCGATGTCTTCTTGGTCACAGCTTGCATGGATCAATTCTCCCTGCGTTGTGCTCCAGCCTGACGCCCGACCCGCTGGCAAGCGGGCCGGGCGGCCGGTCAGAGGATGTTGAACGGAATGGTGGTCACGAGCCTGAATTCGTTCAGGCTGCCATCGCCCTGTGCCTTGCTTGCGCGGTGCGTGGTGTAGGTAGCGCGGATGCTGGTGTCCTTGAGCGGTCCGCTCTGTACCGCGTAGCTGGTGCCGATGCCCCACTCGTAATGGGTCTCGCCATCGAGGCCTTGGACGTCGTAGGCGCTGCCTCGGTAATGGGTGCCGTCGATGCCCCAGCCACGCGCGTTGTACAGGTTGAATTTCAGCCCTGGCACGCCGTAGTAGGCCATGTTGAGCACATAGGATAGCTGCAGCGATTTCTCGTTCGGGCCGTTGAAGTCCGACAGCAGCGAGTTGGCCAGGTAGATGCCGTTGGTTTCGTGGAGGTAGTCGAAATACTCGTTGCCATTGACCTGCTGCCAGGCGGCGGTAAGGGTGTGGGCCTGATGGGTCAGGCCCAGCGACAGGCTGTAGGTGTCGTTGTCGATGTCGCCCATCTTGCGGCTGCCGGCGTCCACCGTCTTGTAGTAGTTAAGACCCGTGGACAGGCTGAGCACGGCGCTGTCGCCGAACAGGTGATTGGCGCCGAAATAGTACTGGTTCCAGAAATCTTCGACCTTGGTGGCGTACAGGCTGGTGGTCAGGCTCTTGAGGGGCTGGTAGTTGATACCGACCGTGCTGGCGCGGTCGGTTTCCACCCCGGCCGCCCCGTATTCGCTGCGGAACTTGCTCAGGCTCTGCTCGGTACGTGGCGATACCCGGTCGAAGGTACCCAGGTCGAACGTCAGGTTGTCGAATTCAGCGCTGTGCAGGAACGCGCCCTGGAAACTGGAGGGCAGGGCGCGGTTGCCGATGAAAGCGATCATCGGGGTATCGACGGTCTGACGACCGAGGGTCAGGGTGGTATTGGACATACGCGCCTTGACGTTGCCCAACCCCAGTTTGCTCCACTGGCCGATGGCATCGCCGTCGCTGTGGGTCAGGGTACGGTTGTTCGGCCCTGCAATCGCTTCGCGATCCTGCTGCAGGGCGATGGCATTGTAGCCGGCTGCCTCCACGGCAAAGCCCACCGTGCCCTGGCTAAAGCCCGAGGTGTAATTGAGGATGGTGCCCTGCACCCAGTTTTCACGCGTGTGGGTGGGGTGACGGGTACCGTCGCTCTTGTAGTAGCGCCATAGCGGTGCGCGCGTGGCGCGTTCGCGGGCGTACCAGTTGCGCGTCGTCCCGCTCAAGCTCTGGCCATCGACAAAACCCTTGGCCTGCGCCTGGGCGCTTTGGGCTGCGACGGTGAGCGGCAGGTAGGCTTGGCTCTGTGGGTCGGCGTGGGCGGTGGAGGTTGCCACGCCTATGGCTAACGCCAGCGCGCTCGAATTGAACAGTCTCACGATAGAAGCTCCTTTTCATTTCTAGTTATTGCCGGCCTTGTGGGCCGGGTGGGTGTTGCCGTGTTGCCTGGAGCGCCCCGGGATCACCGAGGCTGAAGCGGACGATGGTCATGCATGGCGCGCGGGTCTCCCCACCTGCGCGCCACGCCTGTCCGGCGGTGCTAATCGACGCTGACGCCGGAAAAATCGTTGCGTCCGAACGGGCTGACCTTGAACCCGGACACTTGGGTGCTCAGGGGCTGATTGACAGTTGAGTGGGCCACTGGCGTGATCGGCACCTGCTGCTTGAGCCGCTGCTGGGCTTGCTGATAGAGCGCGGTGCGCTGGGCCTGGTCGGTGACCTGCTTGGCTTGCTTGACCAGGTTGTCGTACTGCGGGTCGCACCATTGCGAGTAGTTGTTGCTGCCAATGGCATCGCAGCTGTACAGCGTGCCCAGCCAGTTGTCGGGGTCGCCGTTGTCACCTGTCCAACCGATCAGCGCCACATCGTGCTCACCGCTCTTGAGGCGCTTGATGTATTCGCCCCATTCGTAGCTGACGATGCGCACTTTGAAGCCCAGCTTGCTCCAATCGGCTTGGAGCATTTCGGCCATCAGCTTGGCGTTAGGGTTGTAGGGGCGTTGCACCGGCATGGCCCACAGGGTGATTTCGGTGCCAGGCTTGACCCCGGCCTGCTCGAGCAGCTGGCGGGCTTTGTCCGGGTCATGGGGTGCATCGGTGATGCTGGTGTCGTAGGACCATTGTGTGGGCGGCATCGCATTAACCGCCCGTTGCCCGGCTTGCTGGTACACCGCCTGCAGGATGGCTTGCTTGTTGACCGCCATGTCCATGGCCTGGCGTACCTCAAGCCGGTCGAATGGCGGGTGCTGGGTGTTGTAGGCGATATAGCCCAGGTTGAACCCTGCTTGCTGCAAGACCTGCACTTTGGGGTCCTGCTTGAGCCCTGGCAGGTCGGCCGGCCGCGGATGCAGGGTGACCTGGCACTCGTTGCGGCGCAGTTTCTGGATGCGCACCGACGGGTCGACATTGATCGAGAACACCAGGTTGTCGAGCTTCACCTGCTCGGGCGCCCAGTAGGCACGGTTGGCCTTGTAGCGGATCTGCGAGTCCTTCTGGTAACGCTGGAACACGAACGGGCCGGTGCCTATCGGTTGCTGGTTGATGTCGCTGGGCCGCCCGGTCTTGAGCAGTTGCTCGGCGTATTCGGCGGACAGGATCGATGCAAAGCTCATGGCCAGGTTCTGGATGAACGCGGCATCTACCGTGTGCAGCGTGAACACCACGGTGTATGGGTCGGTCTTTTCGACGCCTGCGATGTTCTTGTCCAGGCCCATGCTGACGAAGTAGGGGAACTCGGTGGGGTAGGCCGTGCGAAACGGGTGCTGCCTGTCGAGCATGCGGTTGAAGGTGAACAGCACGTCGTCTGCGTTGAAGGGCCGGCTGGGGATGAAGGCCTTGTTGCTGTGAAAGCTCACGCCTTCGCGCAGGTGAAAGGTGTAGCGCAGGCCGTTCTCGCTGACTTCCCAGCGGGTGGCCAGGGCAGGATGTACCGCCGTGCCGCCGCGTTCGAACTCCACCAGGCGGTTGTAGATCGGCTGGGCGGCGTCATTGTCGGTGGCGGTGGTGTATTGGGCCGTATCGAAACCGGCCGGGCTGCCTTCGGAGCAGAACACCAGGTTGTTGGCCATCACCGCTGGCGTCTGGCCGACGAGGGCCAGGGCGAGCAGTGTAGAAAGTCGGGTCAGGTGGCGCATGCTAAGTCCTTTTGGGTGCGGGGCCGGCTCCGGGCACGAATCGCGGCAACAGTTCGCCTGTCCCGCACGCTTGGCAGCGGGACGACGGGGTATGGATTGGGTGGGTCAGGCGCCCGTCAGGCGGGCGCAGCCCTCAGGCTATTTGTCCACGCTGACGCCGTAGAACGCGTTCAGGGCAAATGGACTGATCTTGAAGTCCTTCACCTTGGCGCTCATGGGCTGGTAGACGGTGGAGTGGGCAATCGGGGTAATCGGCACCTGTTCCTTGAGGATGTGCTGGGCTTTCTGATAAAGCTCGGTGCGCTTGGCCTGGTCGGAGGTGGCCTTGGCCTGCTTGATCAAGTCATCGTAGGGCTTGTAGCACCACTTGGAGAAGTTGTTGCCGTCGATGGCGTCGCAGCCGTACAACGTACCCAGCCAGTTGTCAGGGTCGCCATTGTCCCCGCTCCAGCCAATGAGCATGGCGCCCTGTTCGCCCGCCTTGGAGCGCTTGATGTACTCGCCCCATTCATAGCTGACGATCTTGGCCTTGATACCGACCTTGGCCCAGTCTGCCTGGAGCATCTCGGCCATCAGCTTGGCGTTGGGGTTGTACGGGCGCTGGACCGGCATGGCCCAAAGAGTGATTTCGGTGCCGTCCTTGATGCCGGCTTCCTTGAGCAATTGGCGGGCCTTGTCGGGGTCGTAGGGAGCGTCCTTGATGCTGCTGTCATACGACCACTGGGTCGGCGGCATGGCATTGACCGCCAGCTGGCCTGCCCCCTGGTACACCGACTCGATGATTTTCTGCTTGTCCACGGCCATGTCCAGCGCCTGGCGCACCTTGAGCTGGGCCATGGGGTTGGGCTGGTTGCTGCCCTTGACCTGGTCCATCACGTTGTAGGCGATGTAGCCCAGGTTGAAGCCCGCCTGCTGGGGCATCTGCAGTTTGGGGTCCTGCTTGAGCGGGGCGATATCGGCCGGGCGCGGGAACAGCGTGACCTGGCACTCGTTCTTCTTGAGTTTCTGCATGCGCACCGAAGCATCGGTGGTGATGGCGAAGATCAGGTTGTCGATCTTCACGTCCTCGGGTTTCCAGTAGTCCTTGTTACCCTTGAAGCGAATCTGCGCGTCTTTCTGGTACTTGCTGAACACGAACGGGCCGGTGCCGATCGGCTTCTGGTTGATGTCGGCGGCCTTGCCATTCTTGAGCAACTGGTCGGCGTACTCGGCGGACTGGATGGACGCAAAGCTCATGGCCAGGTTCTGGATGAAAGCGGCGTCGACGTCGTTGAGAGTGAACTTGACCGTGTGGTCGTCCAGTTTCTCGACGCTGGCGATATTCTTATCCATGCCCATGTCGGTGAAGTACGGGAACTCGGTGGGGTAGGCCTTGCGGAACGGGTGGTCCTTGTCGAGCATGCGGTTGAACGTGAACAGCACGTCGTCTGCATTGAACGGGCGGGTGGGCTTGAAGTAATCGGTGGTGTGGAACTTCACGCCTTCGCGCAGGTGGAAGGTGTAGGTCTTGCCATCCTCCGCCACCTCCCAGCGCGTTGCCAGCCCAGGAATGACCGCGGTGCCGCCTCGCTCGAACTGAGTCAACCGGTTGAAAACCGTTTCGGCAGAGGCGTCGAAATCGGTGCCGGTGGTGTATTGCCCCGGGTCGAAACCGGCCGGGCTGCCTTCTGAACAGAACACCAGGTTGGAAGCGGCGAAGGCCGACGGGGCGCCGGTGAGCAAACCTGCGCCTAGCAGGAACGGAATGACTGCATGTTTGAGCATGTTGGCCTCATTGTTGTCATTGTTCAGAAGAGGCGGCCTCGTGAGCCGACCTGCGGATACTTATGCAGGGGTGGGCCCAATGCAATATGCACAAGGTTAGTCGGGACTTGAAATGTGGCACGGCAGTACATGAATGTCGCATCGGTGTAACTTTTGACGGAGTTAAACGTTTGCGAGGGCAGAATGGTGGCTTTTTGCAGAATATTGCTGATTAAAGGAAGATGTCGGGAAAGGCTTAAGAGGGTGTAGGAAATCTCTTAAAATGCGGGCTACCCGTTAGGGGAAGAAGAAAGCCCTGGCGGGCCAGTGAAGGCGCCAGGGCATCTGCTGCTGGTCAGGGGCTGGCCTTGGGCCTGCTCCTGCCCCCTTGAGGTCAGGGCATCTGAACTTCGATCAAGCCATCGGCGTTCATGCTCACTTCGCTGGTGCCCGCCTCGATGTCCGGCGCGGGCGCAGCCTCGTCTGCTGCCATGGCTTTCATTGCCATCGGCGCACTGCGCAGGTAAGGACGTGGGTAGCCGCTGCTGTTCAAGTTGAGGCTGACCACCTTGTAACCGCTGCCGCCCAGGGCTTTGGTGGCCAACTGGGCGCGCGTCTTGAACGCGTCGACGGCCTCCTTGAGCAGTGCGTCTTCGCTGGACTTGCGGGTAGCCGGTGCGATGGAGAAGTCCATGCCGCCCATTTTCAGGTCTTGCAGCAGCTCGGCGGTGAGCTGTGAAAGCGCCGGGAAGTCCGCGCTTTCGAGCCGCAGCTCGGCACGCTCGCGCCAGCCGGTGATTTTCTGGCCCTTGGTGTCGTACACCGGGTAGCTGTTGCGGCTGCCCTGGCTGATCTTGACGTCCTTGACCTGGCGCGACTGCTGCACGGCCTTGTTCATGGTCTCGGTGATCTGCTTGGCAAGCTTGCTCGGGTCGGTGTTCTGCGCTTCGCTGTAGAGGGTCACGACCATCAGGTCGCGTGCCACTTCCTTGCTCACTTCGGCGCGCAGCGACACCTGGTTGAAGCGCGGTTCATCGGCGGCCAGCGCTGGCAGGCTGGCCAGCAGACCGCAGGACAAGAGAAGGGCAGCGCCGCGACGTTGGATTAGCATAAGGTGCTCCTTGGCAGATGAAAGCGTGGGGTGTGGCCATCCATTCCACGCATGGCCCATCAGACCGGGAACAGTGTAGTGGGTTCAGCGCTGGCCCCATGAAGCTGTGACAAAGTGTGGCGGTTTGCCGCATCACTGCAGCAGCATGTCCCGCTTCGGTATACTCCAGCCGATTTTCTGGAGCACTCATCAGGAGAGCTCATGCTCGCCGCCGTACAACCGCTGTCCGCTACACGCCAGAACCTCTGGCGACTGACCGTCATTCGCGTTCTTGTGTTGGCCGCCCAGGCCGGCTCGGTGGGCGTGGCCTACTGGACCGAGCTGTTGCCACTGCCCTGGCTGTCGCTGGCCGGCACCCTGGCCTTGTCCTCGCTGCTGTGCGCCTTCACGGCGCTGCGCCTGCGCTTGTCGCTGCCGGTCACCGAACTCGAATATGCCCTGCAACTGGCGTGCGACCTGTTGATACACAGCGCCCTGCTGTACTACTCCGGCGGCTCGACCAACCCCTTCGTGTCCTACTACCTGGTGCCGCTGGCGATCGCGGCGGTTACGCTGCCCTGGCTGTATTCGCTGATTCTGTCGGGCATCGCGCTGACGGCCTACAGCCTGCTGCTGGTGCAGTTCTACCCGCTCGAAGGCCTGCCACTGGCACGGGACAAGATGCAGGTCTACGGCATGTGGCTGAGCATTGCGCTGGCCGCCGCGGTGATCACCTTCTTTGCCGCGCGCATGGCCGAGGAACTTCGGCGCCAGGAGCACCTGCGCTCGGAGCGCCGCGAAGAGAGCCTGCGCGATGAGCAGTTGCTGGCCGTGGCCACCCAGGCTGCGGGCGCAGCCCACGAGCTGGGTACGCCGCTGGCGACGATGAGCGTGTTGCTTAACGAGATGCGCCAGGATCACACTGATCCGCTGCTGCAGGAAGACCTGCAGATCCTTCAGGACCAGGTCAAGCTGTGCAAGGAAACCCTGCAACAGCTGGTTCGCGCAGCCGAGGCCAATCGCCGGCTGGCCATCGTCGAGCAGGACGTCACCGTCTGGCTCGACGAGGCCCTCAACCGCTGGCACCTGATGCGCCCGGAAGCCAGTTACCGCTTCCAGCGCCTGCGTGATGGTCTTGTCCCCCGGCTGACGCCGCCGCCTGATCTGACCCAGGCGCTGCTCAACCTGTTGAACAACGCCGCCGATGCCTGTCCCGATGACCTGGAGGTGCGCCTGGATTGGGATCACCAGGACATCGTCATCAGCATCCGCGACCATGGCCCTGGCGTACCGCCAGCCATCGCCGAAGCCATTGGCAAACCTTTCATTACCACCAAGGGCAAGGGCTTCGGCCTGGGCCTGTTCCTGAGCAAGGCCAGCGTCACCCGTGCGGGTGGCTCAGTGAAACTCTATAGTCATGAACAAGGTGGCACCCTGACCGAATTGCGCCTGCCACACGGCATGCGAGGAGAAGCATGATGAGTGAAGAAAACCAGGTCGAAACCGAAGAGCTGCCGCACCTGCTGCTGGTGGACGACGATGCTACCTTTACCCGGGTGATGGCCCGGGCCATGAGCCGCAGGGGCTTTCGGGTGAGCACCGCCAGCTCGGCCGAAGAAGGTTTGATCCTGGCCCAGCAAGACCTGCCGGACTACGCCACGCTCGACCTGAAAATGGACGGGGATTCGGGCCTGGTGCTGCTGCCCAAGCTGCTGGAGTTGGACCCGGAAATGCGGGTCGTCATCCTGACCGGGTACTCGAGCATCGCCACGGCAGTGGAAGCGGTCAAGCGCGGCGCCTGCAACTACCTGTGCAAACCGGCTGACGCTGACGACGTGCTGGCGGCCTTGCTGTCCGAGCACACCGACCTGGACACCCTGGTGCCGGAAAACCCCATGTCCGTGGACCGTCTGCAGTGGGAACACATCCAGCGCGTGCTGAACGAGCACGAGGGCAACATCTCGGCGACCGCGCGCGCGCTGGGCATGCACCGCCGGACATTGCAGCGCAAATTGCAGAAGCGGCCAGTGCGGCGCTGAATGCTGCTGCAGGCGCGATCTTGGCGGACGCCGGACCGGCCGCGATGAGCCCAGATGTAATGGGGCTGCGAGTTTGAAATCCTGCGGCCGCTGTGCGGCCCATCGCGTCCGGTTCAGTACTCCAGCAGGGCCGCTTGCAAGGCCATCACGGCACAATGCCCGCAAATCCTGGCCGTTGGCGTATCATTAGCCCCCTAACGGCAACCCCCCTTTCAGGATTGTGCGCCCATGCTTGCCCTTCTCATCCAGACGCTGAACATCACGGCGCCCGTTTTCGCCATGTTGTTTCTGGGCGTGTTGCTTCGCCGTATCCACCTGATCGACGACAACTTCAACAGGGTCGCCTCGCAACTGGTGTTCAACGTCTGCATGCCGGCCTTGCTGTTTCTGGGCATCTATCATGCCGACCTGGCGGCTGCGGTCCGGCCTGGGATCATGCTCTATTTCACGGTGGCCACCCTGGCCGGATTTGCCATCGCCTGGGGCATGGCCGTCTGGCGCAGCCCGTGGGCCGACCGAGGCATCTACACCCAGGGGGCCTTTCGCGGCAACAACGGCGTGATTGGCCTGGCACTGGCCGCAAGCTTGTACGGCGACTATGGCATCTCATTGGGTGCAGTGTTGGCCGGGTTGGTGATCTTGTTGTACAACTCGTTGTCTGCCATCGTGCTGGCGGTCTACAGCCCCGATCTGAAGTCCGACCCGTGGAGCATTCTCAAAAGCATCCTGAAAAACCCGCTGATCCTCAGCGTGCTGGTCGCCATTCCCATGGCCTACGGCCAAGTCCCGTTGCCAAATTGGCTGCTTACCTCCGGTGATTACCTGGCGCAGATGACGCTGCCCCTGGCCCTGATCTGCATTGGCGGCACCCTGTCGCTGACGGCTCTGCGCGACAGCGGCCGGCTGGCCGTGGACGCCAGCCTGGTAAAAATGGCCTGGCTGCCGCTGATCGGTACCCTTGGCGCCTGGCTTTGTGGTTTTCGCGGCGCTGAACTGGGCATCCTGTTCCTCTACATCGGCAGCCCTACCGCTGCGGCCAGCTACGTGATGGCGCGTGCGGCCAACGGCAACCATGAACTGGCCGCTTCGATCATCGTGATCACCACGCTAATGGCCGCGATCACCACCAACATTGGTATTTTCATCTTGCAGTGGGGCGGATGGATCTAGATCCTTGACTGCAAACAACAGCAACAGCATTGCCTCACTGAGCGAAAGGACACTTCATGCAAGACCAGAGCACGCCCGAGCGGTTACAGCGCGGGCTGAAGAATCGTCACATCCAGCTGATCGCGCTCGGCGGCGCCATCGGCACGGGGTTGTTCCTGGGCATCGCCCAGACCATTCAGCTGGCCGGCCCCTCGGTCTTGCTGGGCTATGCCATTGCTGGCCTGATGGCTTTCCTGATCATGCGCCAGCTTGGGGAAATGGTCGTGGAAGAGCCGGTCGCCGGTAGCTTCAGCCATTTTGCCCACCAGTACTGGAGCGAGTTCGCAGGCTTCGTGTCTGGCTGGAACTACTGGGTAGTCTACGTGTTGGTCGGCATGGCCGAGCTGACGGCGGTGGGTATCTACGTCCAGTACTGGTGGCCTGAGTTTCCAACCTGGGCCACGGCCGCGATCTTTTTCGTGGTGATCAACCTGATCAACCTCACCCAGGTGAAGGTTTATGGTGAGATGGAGTTCTGGTTCGCCTTGGTAAAAATCGTGGCCATCGTCAGCATGATAGGTTTCGGCGCCTGGTTGCTCAGCACCGGCAGCGGCGGCCCGGATGCCAGTGTGGCCAACCTGTGGCAATACGGCGGGTTCTTCCCCAATGGTGTGACCGGCCTGGTCATGGCCCTGGCCGTGATCATGTTTTCGTTCGGTGGCCTGGAACTGGTAGGCATCACGGCCGCCGAAGCCGACAATCCGCGCCAGAGCATACCCAAGGCCACCAACCAGGTGGTCTACCGGATCCTGATCTTCTACATCGGCGCGCTTGCGGTGCTGCTTTCGCTGTACCCCTGGCAGAAAGTGGTACAAGGCGGTAGCCCGTTCGTGATGATTTTCCATGAACTGGACAGCGACCTGGTCGCGACCGTCCTCAACATCGTGGTCCTGACAGCGGCGCTGTCGGTTTACAACAGCTGCGTGTACGCCAACAGCCGCATGCTGTTCGGCCTGGCCAGCCAAGGCGATGCCCCACGTCAGTTGCTCAAGGTCAGCCGCAGCGGTGTACCCCTGGCAGCTTTAGGCATTTCTGCCCTGGCCACGGGCCTGTGCGTGGTGATCAATTACCTGATGCCCGGCCAAGCCTTTGGCCTGCTGATGGCACTGGCGGTGTCGGCATTGGTGATCAACTGGGCCAGCATCAGCATCACCCACCTCAAGTTCCGCAAGGCCAAGCGCGCGGCAGGGGTACAGCCCTTCTACCAGAGCTTGGGTCATCCGTTCACCAACTACCTGTGCCTGGCCTTCATCGTGCTGATTTTGGTGGTGATGTACCTGACGCCACCTATTCGCATCTCCGTGATGTTGATCCCGGGCTGGATCCTGCTGCTGTGGGTAGCCTTCAAGTTGAAGAAGGCTCGTCAGGCCAGCCGCTGACCTGACGCTCGGTACTCAATGCTGGCGGCGCCAGGCGCGCACCGTGGTGTACACCAACACCACCGCCAGCACGGGCAATACATAGAGCAGCATCAGGCGCTCCAGGCGCTCGGCCAGTGGCATGCCCATGGTGAACGCGGCGATGTGCAGGCCGTAGGCCAGGTACAGGCACAGGAACACCAGTCCTTCGGCCCGGGTGATGCGATAACCCGAATAAAACACCGGCAAGCTCAACGCGGCCACGCCCAGCATGACGGGCAGGTCGAAATCCAGTGCATTGGGCGAAATCGACAAGGGCTCGGGGGTCACCACGGCGGTCAGGCCCAACACGCCCAGCAGGTTGAACAGGTTGCTGCCGATCACCGTGCCCACGGCGATCTCGCGTTCACCGCGCAAGGCAGCGATCAGGGCTGCCGCCAATTCCGGCAACGATGTGCAGATGGCCACCACCGTAAGGCCGATGACGCGCTCGGACAGGCCCAGGTCGGTGGCCACCTCCACGGCCGCGTCGAGCAGCAGATGACCGGCCAGGCTCAGCAGCCCCAGGCCTGCCATCACCAACAGCAGCGCAGCGCACCAGAAGCGCGCCGGGCTTTGTGGCACCGATGGCGGGGCAGGGTAGGTGCGTGCGTAGTGACGGGACTGGTGCCAGAGCATGGCCAGATAACCCACCAGCCCCAGCAGCAGCAACACGCCTTCAACGCGTCCCAGATAGCCATTGGCAGCTAACCCGTAGACCAAGGCACTGGCCAGGATCATCAACGGGATATCCAGGCGTACCAGCTGGCGAGAGACGCGAAGCGGAATGACCAGGGCTGCCAGGCCAAGAATGGCCAGCACATTGAAGATGTTGCTGCCGATGACGCTGCCCACGGCAACGTCCGGTGCGCCTTGGTAGGCGGCCTGCAGGCTGAGGGTCAACTGGGGTGCGGTGCTGCCGAATGCCACCAGGCTCAGCCCGATGATCAGCGGCCGGACATGAAGGCGTTGCGCCAGGCGCAGTGCAGCCCGTACCAGCAGTTCGGCGCCTGCGACCAACAGCAGCAAGGCGATGCCCAGCTGCAGCAGGCTGAACGTGGGGAGGGTGGCCAGATCGAAAATGGTAGGGCTCCTGGGCGTCAGTCACTAAGACCTTGTACTCGCACGCGCGCTGTTCCGCTACGCACCATGCCGATTTTTTCAGCGGCAGCCCGAGACAGGTCGATCAGTCGACTGCGGGCGTGCGGGCCGCGGTCATTGATACGGACCACGACGCTGCGTCGATTGGCCAGGTTGGTCACCAGCACCCGGCTGCCGAACGGCAGGTTGCGATGAGCCGCCGTCAGGCCATGCTGATTGAACGCCTCGCCGCTGGCGGTGCGTTTGCCGTGATGGCGGGCACCGTAGTAGGAGGCAGTACCCGTGCGGTCATATCCTCGCGGGTCGATGTCATGGCTGGCGCAGCCTGCCAGACAGGAAAAGAGGGCCAAACTGGCCAGAGAACGTTTCAACATGCAGGTACTCCAGTGCGCCGCAGCTTGTGACCGGGCGCGGGACAAACCAAGGTTGACCAGGGTGCGCTGGTCAGCCTCGGCTGGTCTGTCAGCGAGGGCGAGCCCCCGCTGGAGGGTACGGTCAACCTTCGAGCTTGGTCTTGAGCAGCTGATTCACCTGCCCAGGGTTGGCCTTGCCCTTGGATGCCTTCATGGCTTGGCCGACGAAGAAGCCGAACATCTTGCCGCGCTTGGCCTCGTCGGCGGCGCGGTACTGTTCGACCTGTTCGGCATTGGCCGCCAGCACCTCGTCGAGCATCGATTCGATAGCGCCACTGTCGGTGACCTGCTTGAGGCCACGGTTTTCGATGATGGTGTCGGCATCGCCTTCACCTGCGGCCATGGCCTCGAACACGGTCTTGGCGATCTTGCCGCTGATGGTGTTGTCGCGGATGCGCACCAGCATGCCGCCCAGCTGTGCGGCGGTGACCGGGGCCTGGTCGATCTCGATGCCGAGCTTGTTGAGCAGGCTGCCCAGCTCGACCATGACCCAGTTGGCGGCCATTTTGGCGTCGCCCCCGAGCTTGACCACCTCCTCGAAGTAGTCCGCCTGTTCACGGCTCGAGGCCAGTACGTTGGCATCGTACGCCGACAGCCCGTACTGGCTCTGGAAGCGCTCGACTTTCTGGGTGGGCAGTTCCGGCAAGCCGGCGCGCACGGTTTCCAGGAAGCTGTCCTCGATGACCACCGGCAGCAGGTCCGGGTCGGGGAAGTAACGGTAGTCGTTGGCTTCCTCCTTGCTGCGCATGGAGCGGGTTTCGTCCTTGTTCGGATCGTACAGGCGCGTTTCCTGAACCACCTTGCCGCCGTCCTCGATCAAGTCGATCTGGCGTTGGATTTCGCTGTTGATCGCGCGCTCGATGAAGCGGAACGAGTTGACGTTCTTGATCTCGCAGCGAGTGCCAAACTCGGTCTGGCCCTTGGGCCGGATCGACACGTTGCAGTCGCAGCGCAGCGACCCTTCGGCCATGTTGCCGTCGCAGATGCCCAGGTAGCGCACCAGCGCATGAATGGCCTTGACGTAGGCCACCGCTTCCTTGGCGCTGCGCATGTCGGGCTCGGACACGATTTCCAGCAGCGGGGTGCCGGCACGGTTCAGGTCGATGCCGGTGGAACCGCTGAAATCTTCGTGCAGGCTCTTGCCCGCATCTTCTTCCAGGTGGGCGCGGGTCACGCCAATGCGCTTGATGGTGCCGTCTTCCAGGGCGATGTCCAGATGGCCCTTGCCCACAATGGGCAGGTCCATCTGGCTAATCTGGTAGCCCTTGGGCAGGTCAGGGTAGAAGTAGTTCTTGCGCGCGAACACGTTGCGCTTGCCGATTTCGGCATCGATGGCCAGGCCGAACATGCACGCCATGCGTACCGCTTCCTGGTTCAGGACCGGCAGTACACCTGGCATGCCCAGGTCGACCAGGCTCGCCTGCGTATTGGGTTGCGAGCCAAACGTGGTGGCACTACCGGAAAAGATTTTCGACTGGGTGGCGAGCTGAGTGTGGATTTCCAGCCCGATCACAACTTCCCATTGCATGTGTCTGTTCCTCAGAAGCCGTTAGGGGCGCGGGTGTGCCAATCGGTCACCTGCTGGTAGCGATGGGCTACGTTAAGCAGGCGGCCTTCCTGGAAGTAGGGCGCCAGCAACTGCACGCCCACCGGCAGGCCATCGACGAAGCCGGCTGGCATCGAGAGCCCTGGCAGGCCCGCGAGGTTGGCCGTAATGGTGTAGACGTCCTCGAGGTAGGCGGCAACCGGATCGCTGCTCTTGGCGCCCAGTTTCCAGGCCGGGTTGGGGGTGGTCGGGCCGAGAATCAGGTCGACGTCCTTGAAGGCAGCCATGAAGTCGTTCTTGATCAGGCGGCGAATTTGCTGGGCCTTCACGTAGTAGGCGTCATAGTAGCCCGCCGACAGGGCGTAGGTGCCGACCATGATCCGGCGCTGCACTTCGGCACCGAAGCCTTCGCCACGGGAACGCTTGTACAGGTCGGTCAGGTCCTTGGGCGCTTCGCAGCGATGACCGAAGCGAACACCGTCGAAACGCGACAGGTTCGAGGACGCTTCTGCCGGGGCGATCACATAGTACGCCGGGATGGCGTGCTGCATGTTCGGCAGGCTGATTTCCTTGACCACCGCGCCGAGCTTTTCCAGTTCCTTGACGCTGGCCTGTACGAGGTCGGCAATGCGCGGGTCCAGACCAGCACCGAAGTACTCCTTCGGCAGACCGATGCGCAGCCCTTGCAGCGAATCACCCAGGGTGGCGCTGTAGTCGGGAACCGGCTCCTCGATGCTGGTCGAGTCCTTGGCGTCGAAGCCGGCCATGCCTTGCAGCAAAAGCGCGCAGTCCTCGGCCGTGCGGGCCAGCGGGCCGCCCTGATCCAGGCTTGAGGCATAGGCGATCATGCCCCAGCGCGAGACGCGCCCGTAAGTGGGCTTGACGCCGGTGAGGTTGGTCAGCGCGGCCGGCTGACGGATCGACCCGCCGGTGTCGGTGCCGGTGGTCACCGGCAACAGGCGCGCGGCTACGGCAGCGGCCGAGCCGCCGGACGAGCCACCAGGTACGTGCTCGAGGTTCCAGGGGTTCTTCACCGCGCCGTAGTGGCTCGATTCGTTGGCCGAACCCATGGCGAACTCGTCCATGTTGGTCTTGCCCAGCGTCACCATGCCGGCTTCGGCAAGCTTGGCCACCACGGTGGCGTCATAGGGCGCCTTGAAGGTGTCGAGCATCTTCGAGGCGCAGCTGGTGCGCACGCCCTGTGTGCAGAACAGGTCCTTGTGGGCAATGGGCGCGCCCAGCAACGCCCCACCTTCGCCAGCGGCACGGCGGGCATCGGCGGCACGTGCCTGGCCCAGGGCCAGCTCGTCGGTCACGGTGATGAAGCTGTTGAGCTGTGGGTCGAGCTGCTTGATACGGTCCAGCAGGGCGCTGGTCAGCTCTTCGGAGGAAAACGACTTGTCGGCGAGTCCGCGGGCGATCTCGGCCAGGGTCAATTGATGCATGGCAGGCTCTATCCCTTACTCGATGACTTTCGGAACCAGGTACAGACCGTTCTCGGTCTGCGGGGCGACGGCCTGATAAGCGTCGCGCTGGTTGTGCTCGGTGACCTGGTCGGGGCGCAGGCGCTGGCTGGCCTCCAGGGGGTGAGCCAGGGGTTCGATGCCGGCGGTGTCCACCGCTTGCATCTGGTCGACCAACCCGAGGATGCTGTTCAAGGCGTCGGTAATGCGTGGCAGTTCGCCATCATTTAGGCCCAGTCGGGCCAGATGGGCGATCTTTTCCACGTCGCAGCGTTCAAGCGCCATGGGGATCTCCAGAAGGATAGAAAGAACGGATTCAGTGTCCGCAATGAGGAACATGTCAGCTTTTTGGCGGTCCAATGGCCGCGATCATCGGCTGGCATGCTCGGAAAAACAGCCAATTTAACATATTGGCTCCTTGCCCAAAATCCCTGCCATTGTTAGAGTTTGCCGCACTTTTTTACCCACGCTTTCCCCAGGGTCACTTTCCCATGTTCAAGAAACTGCGTGGCATGTTTTCCAGCGATCTGTCCATCGACCTGGGTACTGCCAACACCCTAATTTACGTGCGTGAGCGCGGTATCGTCCTGAATGAGCCCTCGGTTGTTGCCATCCGTACCCATGGCAATCAGAAAAGCGTCGTCGCCGTCGGTACCGAAGCCAAACGCATGCTGGGCCGTACGCCTGGCAACATCGCAGCCATTCGTCCGATGAAGGACGGCGTGATCGCCGACTTCAGCGTCTGCGAAAAAATGTTGCAATACTTTATCAACAAGGTTCATGAGAACAGCTTCCTGCAGCCCAGCCCTCGCGTGCTGATCTGCGTGCCGTGCAAGTCCACCCAGGTTGAGCGCCGCGCCATTCGCGAGTCGGCCCTGGGTGCAGGTGCCCGCGAAGTGTTCCTGATCGAAGAACCCATGGCCGCTGCCATCGGTGCCGGCCTGCCGGTCGAAGAGGCCCGTGGCTCCATGGTCGTCGACATCGGCGGCGGTACCACCGAAATCGCGCTGATCTCGCTCAACGGCGTGGTGTATGCCGAATCGGTGCGTGTGGGTGGCGACCGCTTCGACGAAGCCATCGTGACCTACGTGCGCCGTAACTACGGCAGCCTGATCGGCGAATCCACCGCCGAGCGCATCAAGCAGGAAATCGGTACTGCCTACCCGGGCGGTGAAGTGCGTGAAGTCGATGTCCGCGGCCGTAACCTGGCCGAAGGCGTACCGCGTGCGTTCACTCTGAACTCCAACGAAGTGCTCGAAGCGCTGCAGGAGTCGCTGGCGACCATCGTCCAGGCGGTCAAGAGTGCCCTGGAGCAATCGCCACCTGAACTGGCTTCCGACATCGCCGAACGTGGCCTGGTGTTGACCGGCGGCGGCGCACTGCTGCGTGACCTGGACAAGCTACTGGCCCAGGAAACCGGGCTGCCGGTCATCGTCGCCGAAGACCCGCTGACCTGTGTCGCACGCGGGGGCGGTCGAGCCCTGGAAATGATGGATAAGCACGCAATGGACCTGCTCTCGAGCGAGTGACGCTTGCTCGCTGCTCGTGAGCCCCGGTTTACAGGTAGCACGCACAGTGCTACCTGTATGTGCTGGCCGGTGCCCGTTCGGGTGCCTCATCCATCAATTCGCAACCAGGCTGGTGCCTTGTCCCATGTCCAATGACTTCCTGAGTCGTCCACGAGGAACGGCCCATTAAACCGCTTTTCTCCAAGGGCCCCTCGCTGGGCGTTCGCCTGCTCGTCCTGGTGGTGGTGTCGGTCGCGTTGATGGTCGTCGACGCGCGCTTCGACCTGCTCAAGCCTGTTCGCAGCCAGATGGGCCTGGTGCTCATGGAATCGTACTGGATCACCGACTTGCCGCAACGCGCCTGGCAAGGGGTGGCGGGCCAGTTCGGCAGCCGCAACGAGCTGATTGCCGAAAACGAGAAACTCAAGACCGAGGCCCTGCTGCTGCAAGGCCGCCTGCAGAAGCTGGCGGCGTTGACCGAGCAGAACGTGCGCCTGCGGGAGCTGCTCAACTCCTCGGCGTTGGTCGACGAAAAGGTCGAAGTTGCCGAGTTGATCGGTGTCGACCCCAACCCCTTCACCCACCGCATCCTGATCAACAAGGGTGAGCGCGATGGCGTGTTTCTCGGTCAACCGGTGCTCGACGCCCGCGGCTTGATGGGGCAGGTGGTCGAACTGATGCCCTATACCTCGCGGGTCTTGCTGCTCACCGACACCACCCATAGCATTCCCGTGCAAGTCAACCGCAACGGTTTGCGCGCCATTGCCAGCGGTACCGGTAACCCTGAGCGCCTCGAGCTGCGCCATGTGGCCGATACGGCGGACATCAAGGAAGGCGACCTGCTGGTCAGCTCCGGCATGGGCCAACGTTTCCCCGCCGGTTATCCCGTGGCCACCGTCAACGAGGTGATCCACGATTCCGGCCAGCCATTCGCCATCGTGCGCGCCATCCCCACCGCGGCGCTCAACCGTAGCCGTTACATGCTGCTGGTGTTCAGCGACCGGCGCACGCCCGAGCAGCGCGCCACCGATGCCGCGATTGCCCAGGAAGAAGCGGACCGCAAGGGGGGGACGGTTCCTGCTCAGGATACTGGTACGACCGGTCAAGGCACGCCTGTGAACGGTACGCCCGCAAACACCGCCCCTGCCGCGACCCCTGCGCCTGCCACCCAGCCCGGTACGCCTGCAACGGCGCCTGCTGCACAGCCTGCAAGCCCGGCCGCAGCACCCGCTGTGCCCACTCAACCCCGGAGGCAGTGATGGCCGCATCGCGCCGCAACAATGGTTGGATCATCTGGCTGACGTTTGCCGTCGGCCTGCTGCTCAGCGTCTCGCCCATGCCGCAGTTCATGGAAGTCTTTCGCCCCATGTGGCTGGCGTTGCTGGTGTCGTTCTGGACCTTGAACGTGCCGCACAAGGTCGGCATGGCCACAGCGTTCATGCTTGGCCTGGCCGAGGACGTGCTGTACGGCACCTTGTTGGGGCAGAACGCGTTGATCCTCACCCTGATCACATTCCTGGTGCTGTCCTTGCAACAGCGCCTGCGCATGTTCCCCATGTGGCAGCAAAGCCTGATCATTCTGGTTGTCTTCGGCATTGCGCAGTTGCTACAGCTGTGGCTCAGCGCCCTGACCGGCAACCGCCTGCCAACCCTGGCGCTGGTCTGGTCGGCCGTGATCAGCGCGCTGCTCTGGCCATGGATCAGCTTTGCCTTGCGCGATCTTCGCCGACGCTTGCACATCAATTGACGGCTTGATGGCCGCTGACAGGGAGATGTCCGAATGACCCTGCTATACCTGGCTTCCGGCTCTCCACGGCGGCGTGAGCTGCTGACGCAGATCGGTGTGCCCTTCAGGGTGGCCAGCGCGCCCATCGATGAAACCCCGCTGCCTGGCGAAAGCGCAGAGGCGTATGTGCAGCGCCTGGCCAAAGCCAAGGCTGCAGCCGGTCGCGCCAGTCTCGAACCTGCCAAGATGGCGAACGCAGGCGCTGTGGTGCTGGGCGCTGACACGGCCGTGGTGCTTGACGGCCGTATTCTCGGCAAGCCCGAGCACCGTGACGACGCGCTTGGCATGCTGGCCCGGTTGTCTGGCCGCGAACACCAGGTGTTGACGGCAGTGGCGCTCGATGACGGCAAGCGTGTGGAGAGCCTGTGTGTCAGCAGCACTGTCCGCTTTCGCCTCATCGACCAGCAGGAGGCCCAGCGCTACTGGGCCAGCGGCGAGCCAGCGGACAAAGCGGGCGGCTATGCCATCCAAGGGCTGGGCGCGGTATTCGTCACCGGGCTAATGGGCAGCTATTCGGCCGTGGTCGGTCTGCCATTGAGTGAAACGGCACAGTTGCTCGAGCGCTTCGGCATCGCTTGCTGGCAACCGGCGGCCTCGACACCTGAGGTGACACGCCCGCAGTAGCCAGCACCGTTTGCGCCATCCATCATTAGAACAAGACCCTGGACGAGAACCTGCCATGAGCGAAGAGATCCTGATCAACATCACCCCGATGGAGTCACGCGTGGCGGTGGTGGAAAACGGGGTACTGCAGGAAGTGCACGTCGAGCGCACCCAGCGTCGCGGCATCGTCGGCAATATCTACAAGGGCAAGGTGGTCAGGGTGCTGCCCGGCATGCAGGCGGCGTTCGTGGACATCGGGCTGGAACGGGCCGCATTCATCCATGCCTCGGAAATTTCGCAGCGCGAAGGCTCGGCGGTGGAAAACATCACCGCCCTGGTCCATGAAGGCCAGGCGCTGGTGGTGCAGGTCACCAAGGACCCCATCGGCAGCAAGGGCGCGCGGCTGACCACCCAGTTGTCGATCCCGTCGCGCTACCTGGTCTACATGCCCCGCAGCAGCCACGTGGGCATTTCGCTCAAGATCGAGGACGAGGCCGAGCGTGAACGCCTTAAACGCGTGGTCAGCGACTGCGTAGACAGCGAGAACATACAAGGGGCCGGCGGCTTCATCCTGCGCACCGCCGCCGAGGGCGCGCGGGCTGAGGAAATCCTGCAGGACATCCGCTACCTGCGACGGTTATGGGAGCAGATCGGGGCGCAGATCAAGACCTGTGGCGCACCCCTGGTCATCTACGAGGACCTGGGCCTGGCGCTGCGTACCCTGCGCGATCTGGTCAACCCGAAGATCGAAAAAATCCGCATCGACTCTCGGGAAACCTTCCAGCGCACCACGCAGTTCGTGCAAGAGCTGATGCCTGAAATCGCCGACCGTCTCGAACACTACCCAGGCGAAAGGCCCATCTTCGACCTGTACGGTGTCGAAGACGAAATCCAGCGCGCCCTGGATCGCAAGGTGCCACTGAAGTCGGGTGGCTACCTGGTGGTCGATCCGGCCGAGGCGATGACAACCATCGACGTCAACACCGGCGCTTTCGTGGGCCACCGCAACCTGGAAGAAACCATCTTCAAGACCAACCTGGAGGCCGCCACCGCCATTGCCCGGCAACTGCGGCTGCGCAACATTGGCGGCATCATCATCATCGACTTCATCGACATGGAGGACGAGGATCACCAGCGCCAAGTGCTGCGAACGCTGGAAAAACAGCTGGAGCGCGACCACGCCAAAACCAACATCATCGGCATCACCGAGTTGGGCCTGGTACAGATGACCCGCAAGCGCACCCGGGAGAGCCTTGAGCAGGTGCTGTGCGAACCGTGCCAGGCCTGCCAGGGACGAGGCAAGCTCAAAACCCCCGAAACCATCTGTTACGAGATTTTTCGCGAAATCCTGCGTGAAGCCCGCGCTTACCAGGCTGAAGGCTATCGCGTGCTGGCCAATCAGAAGGTGGTCGATCGCCTGTTGGACGAAGAGTCTGGCAACGTGGCTGAACTCGAGGCATTCATCGGGCGAACCATTCGCTTCCAGGTCGAGTCGATGTATTCGCAAGAGCAGTATGACGTGGTGCTGCTCTGAGGCCTGCTGAAACCCGACGCGCTTCGGTCGGCATGGCGAAAACGGCACCACGGGCCATTATGCATATACGACCTGGAGGGCCATGGCCATGGGACGTCTAAGCCGCGTTCTGAGTGTCCTGACCCGTTGGGGATTGGGGGCTTGCGCCTTGCTGCTTATCGCAGTGGCGCTGTACGCCAGCCTCGGCCGGGCCTTGGTGCCGCTGGTGGCCGAGTACCGCAGCACGGTGCAGGCCAAGGTCGCCGAGGCACTGGGTGTGCCCGTGCACATTGGCGCGCTCCAGGGCCGCTGGAGCAGGCTGTCACCGGTGCTGACCGTACACGACCTGCAAATCGGTGAAGGCGCCACGGCCTTGCGGCTCGATGACGTCATCGTGGTGCCGGATGTCTGGGGCAGCCTGGTCGCACGTCAAGTGCGCCTGGCGCGCATCCAGCTGGCCGGCCTGCAACTGATCGCCCGCGAGGATGAAAACGGCGAGTGGAAGCTCGAGGGCCTGCCCAAGCAGGACGACGCACCGCTGCAACCCGAACAATTGCTCAAGGACCTGCGCCGGCTTGGGCGGGTCGATGTGTTCGACAGTCAGGTCACCCTGCACGCCTGGCAGCGTGATCCGCTGACGCTGACCTATGTCAGCGCAGGCTTGCTGGCAGGGCCTTCGCGGCAATCGCTGGACCTACGGGCAACCTTGCCAGATGGCCAACCACTGACGCTGAGCGCGCGCAGCCGGGCTTCGGCCGAGGCCTGGCGTGACGCGCAGGTAGACGGCTACCTCAACCTGCCGGACAGTGACTGGGCGCGCTGGTTGCCGCCTCGGCTGTTGGGGCAGTGGCATGCCCAGGTGCTTCAGGCTGGCGGCGAGGCCTGGTTCGACTGGCGCGACCGCCAGTTGCACCAGGGCGCCGTACGCCTGAATGCGCCGCACCTTGAAGGGGCCTATGACACGCGCAAACCGGCCAAGGTAGACAATCTGGCCCTCAATGCCTGGTTCAAGCGTCAGGATGAGGGCTTCGACGTCGTTGTCGACTCACTGGCGATGGACCTTGGCGACACGCATTGGGCGTCGCGGCTGCGGTTGAGGCAGCGCAACGGTGCTGCGCCGGCTGATGAAAGCTGGCAGGTGCAGGCCGATCGTCTGGAGCTGACCCCCCTCACGCCGTTGATCCACGCCTTGGCGCCCATGGGCCAGCAGGCGCTGGCGGTGGTCGATGGCCTCAATGTCACAGGTGCCTTGCGCAACGTGCAACTGACGGCCCGGCCCCATGCCGACGGTGATCGCCGGTTGGCGTTCGAAGGCAACCTGGAGCGCGTGGGTTTCGATGCGTATCACGGTGCCCCGGCTGCCGGTAACGTGAATGGCAGCATCAGCGGCGACCTTGGGCACGGCGAGCTGCGTCTGGATACCGACGCGTTCATGCTGCACCTGGATCCGATCTTCGCCAAACCCTGGCACTACCAGAAAGCCAATGCGCGCCTGACCTGGACGCTGGACAAGGCAGGTTTCACCCTGATTGCCCCTTATCTGAAGGTCGTGGGCGAGGAGGGCAAGATAGCAGGCGACTTCCTCATCCGCTTGTTGTTCGAGCAAGGCCGTGAAGACTACATGGACCTGCGTGTCGGTCTGACCGATGGCGATGGCCGCTACACCGCCAAGTACCTGCCTGAGGTATTGAGCCCGGCCCTGGACCAATGGCTGCGCAGCGCAATCGTCAAAGGCAGCGTCGACCAGGGTTATTTCCAGTACCAAGGCTCGCTCAATCACGGCGCCAGGCCCGAAGCCCGCAGCATCAGCCTGTTCTTCAAGGTGCATGATGCCACCTTGGACTTCCAGCCCGGCTGGCCACAGGTACAGCATGTGGACGGGGACGTGTTCATCGAGGACAGCGGTGTGCGCATCAAGGCACAACGCGGCGTGCTGCTCGATACCAAGGTCAGCGACGTGAACGTCGACATTCCACATGTGGAAGGCAACGGTGATAGCCACTTGCACTTGGACGGCAATTTCGACGGTGGCCTGGTGGACGGGCTCAAGATACTCAAGCAAGCGCCCATCGGCACCCATGAGATCTTCGCCGGCTGGGAAGGCGAGGGCCCCCTCAAAGGCAAGGTCAAGCTGGACATACCGCTGGCCCATGGGCAGCAGCCCAAGGTAAAGGTGGATTTCGCCACGCGCGATGCGCGGCTCAAGATCGCTTCGCCTGAGCTTGAGCTCACGCGCTTGAAGGGCGACTTCAGCTTCGACTATGACAAGGGCCTCAGTGGCAAGGGCATTTCCCTGCAGGCATTCGGCAAGCCGGTCACTGCGCAGATCGCGGCTGAAGGCGAACCGGGGCAGATGCAGACACGAATCAGTGCCAGCGGTCGGGTTTCGCTGCAGGCGCTGACCCAATGGCTGCATTTCGACCAGTCACTGCCAGCCTCGGGCGAGCTACCGTACCAGCTGCAGTTGAGCATTGGCGCACGTGAAAACCTGTTGAGCGTCGATTCGGACCTCAAAGGCCTGTCGATCGACCTGCCGGCACCCTTTGGCAAAGCGCCCGCCGACAGCCGGGCCAGCCGTTTCAGCATGAACCTGCAAGGCGCGCAACGGCGCATCGACGCCGCCTACACCGATCTCGCCCGGCTGGCCTATGTAGCACCCGCCGAGCACCTGGACCAGGGTGCTGGCGAGTTGCTGCTTGGCGCTGGGCAAGTGCAGCCTCCCGGCGGGCGCGGCCTGCGCGTTCGTGGGCACCTCGATACCCTGGACCTTGACCCTTGGCAGGCTCAGGCGCAGAAGCTCGGGGGCGACGATCCCGGCGGCAGTGCGCGGCAGACTTTGCAGAGCGTGGACCTGAGCATAGGAACCCTAAAGGCTTACGGTACGGAACTGAACCAGTCGAGAGTGCGCCTGGCACGTGGGTCGGCGGCCTGGGACGTGCGCCTGGACAGTCGGCAGGTGGTGGGTGACGCGCGCGTGCCAGACGCCGAAGGCGCCCCTATCGTCGTGCGGCTGCAAACCTTGCGCCTGCCTGCAGGCAGTGCCGACCAGGCGCAGGACGAAGACGGCGCCGATCCGCTGGCGTCCTTCGACCCGCGCAAGGTGCCGCCGCTGGACGTACGCATCGACAGGTTCTACCGCGGTGACGATCTGTACGGCAGCGCTGCGATCAAGCTGCGCCCGACCCGTACCGGTGTGAACGTCAGCGACATCGATCTGAACCTCAAGGGGCTGCGTATCGACGGCAGCGGTGGTTGGGATGGCGCGGGCGGCACGAGCTGGTACAAAGGCCGCGTGCAGGGCAAGCAACTGGGCGATGTGCTCACGGCCTGGGGCTTTGCCCCGACGGTAACCAGCCGGGACTTTCGCATGGACGTGGACGGGCGGTGGCCGGGATCCCCGGCGGCGATCAGCCTGAAACGCTTCTCCGGCAGCCTCGATGCGGTGCTGCACAGCGGGCAGTTCGTCGAGGTAGACGGTGGGGCGCAAGCGTTGCGGGTATTTGGCTTGTTGAACTTCAACGCCATCGGCCGGCGCTTGCGCCTGGACTTCTCCGACCTGTTCGAAAAGGGCCTGGCCTACGACCGACTCAAGGGGCTGCTGGTGGCCAGTGAAGGGGTCTACGTAACCCGCACGCCGATCAAGGTCACCGGCCCGTCGAGCGATTTCGAACTCGATGGTACGCTGGACATGGTGCGTGAGCGGGTCGCTGCCAACCTGCAGGTCAGCCTGCCGGTCACCAACAACCTCCCCCTGGCAGCGTTGATCGTCGGCGCCCCGGCCGTGGGCGGCGCACTGTTTCTGGTCGACCGCCTGATCGGCGACCGGGTGTCGCGCTTTGCCAGCGTGCATTACCGGGTAGTTGGGCCGTGGAAAGAGCCTAAGATTACCTTTGTGAAACCATTCCAGAAATAGCGTCAGGAGGGTCGATGAAGGCTGCGGTAATCCAGATGGTCAGCCAGGATGATGTGCAGAGTAACCTGCGCCAGGCGAGCAGGCTTCTGGAGCAGGCGGCTTCAGGTGGCGCCAGGCTGGCTGTGCTGCCAGAGAACTTCGCTGCCATGGGGCGTGCAGACGCCGCGGCCATCGGCCGCGCCGAGGCCCTAGGCGAAGGCCCGATCCTGCCCTGGTTGAAACGCGTGGCCTGCGACCTCAGGTTATGGATTGTCGCAGGCACCATTGCCCTGCCACCGGATGGTCAGCCCCGGGCCAAGCCACATGCTTGCTCGTTGCTGATCGACGAGCATGGGCAGCAGGTGGCGCGGTACGACAAGTTGCACCTGTTCGATGTGGATGTCGCCGACAATCGTGGCCGTTATCGTGAATCCGATGACTATGCCCCAGGTGCGCAAGTGGTGGTTGCCGATACGCCGGTCGGGCGGTTGGGCCTAAGCGTGTGCTACGACCTGCGCTTTCCCGAGTTGTACAGCCATCTGCGGGCAGCCGGGGCGGAGCTGATCAGTGCACCGTCGGCCTTCACGGCGGTGACTGGGGCGGCGCATTGGGACGTGCTGATCCGCGCACGCGCCATCGAGACACAATGCTACATGCTGGCCGCAGCCCAAGGCGGGCTACACCCCGGCCAGCGCCAGACCCACGGCCACGCGGCGATCGTCGACCCATGGGGGCGCATCGTGGCGCAACAGGCGCAAGGCGAAGCGGTACTGCTTGCCGAGCGCGACAGTGACGAACAGGCGTCCATTCGGGCGCGCATGCCGGTGATCGATCACCGGCGCTTCTTCTCGCAGGGCGCATTGCGGCCTGCGCACACCTCGGAGTGACTATGAGCCAGATGTTATCCACCGTCAGCGAGCAGCTCCTGACCCCAGGCGGCTTGACCCTGGACAGCCTGCAAAGTGTGCTGGGTGAATTGGCCGGCCCTGGCATCGACGCCGCCGACCTGTATTTCCAAGGCCAGATTTCGGAAACCTGGGCGCTGGAGGATGGGATTGTCAAAGAGGGCAGCTTCAACCTCGACCAGGGGGTCGGTGTTCGTGCCCAGGCCGGCGAAAAAACCGGTTTCGCCTACAGCAATGCCATCAACCTCGAAGCCTTGACCTCTGCCGCACGCGCCGCGCGGTCGATTTCCCGTGCCGGTCAGAACGGCACGGTCCAGGCGTTTCGTGCCCAGGACGTGACCACGCTCTACCCGGCGGATAACCCATTGGACGTGCTCAGCCGTGCCGAGAAGGTCGAGCTGCTCAAGCGTGTCGATGCCGCCACCCGCGCGCTGGACCCGCGTATCCAGCAGGTCAGCGTCAGCATGGCGGGCGTCTGGGAGCGAATTCTGGTCGCGGCCGCCGACGGCAGCCTGGCGGCCGACGTGCGGCCCCTGGTGCGCTTCAACGTCAGTGTCATCGTCGAGCAGAACGGCCGTCGCGAACGCGGCGGGCAGGGCGGCGGCGGGCGCACCGACTATCGCTTCTTCACTGAGGAGCGAGTAATGGGCTATGCCCGCGAAGCACTGCGCCAGGCGTTGGTGAACCTGGAAGCCGTTGCCGCGCCTGCCGGCACCTTGCCCGTGGTGTTGGGGCCTGGCTGGTCCGGCGTGCTGCTGCACGAGGCGGTCGGCCATGGCCTGGAAGGCGATTTCAACCGCAAGGGCAGTTCGGCATTCAGCGGCCGGATAGGCCAGAAGGTCGCGTCCAGCCTCTGCACCATCGTCGATGATGGCACCCTGGAAGGTCGGCGTGGGTCCTTGAGCGTGGACGACGAGGGGACGCCAACCGAGTGCACCACCCTGATCGAAAACGGCGTGCTCAAGGGGTACATGCAGGACAAGCTCAACGCGCGCCTGATGGGCATGGCGGTGACGGGCAACGGTCGGCGGGAATCCTATGCCCACTTGCCGATGCCGCGCATGACCAACACCTACATGCGAGCCGGTGAGAGTGACCCACAGGAAATCATCGCTTCGGTGAAGAAGGGCATCTACTGCGCGAATTTAGGTGGCGGGCAGGTGGACATCACCAGCGGCAAGTTCGTGTTTTCGACCAGCGAGGCCTACCTGATCGAGGATGGCAAGATCACCGCACCGGTCAAAGGCGCGACCTTGATTGGCAATGGCCCGGAGGCGATGAGCCGTGTGTCGATGGTCGGCAACGACCTGTCGCTCGACAGTGGGGTAGGCACATGTGGCAAGGACGGGCAGTCCGTGCCGGTCGGAGTAGGCCAACCGACCTTGAAACTCGATGCGATCACGGTGGGCGGTACCGGGGCGTGAGGGTCGGCTGGGGCCGCATGGCGGCCCCGCCGCGATCAGCGCAGCCCGCGCTGCAGCTCGTCCAGATCGCGAATGTACTTGAACACCTTGCGCGAAGCGGCAGGGGGTTTGTTCCTGGCCTTCTCGTGCTGGGCATGGCGCACCAGCGAGCGCAACTGCTGGCGGTCGGTCTCCGGGTATTCGTTGACGAACCGTTCGAGGTCCTCGTCGTTGCCGTCGATCAACCGATCACGCCAGCGTTCAAGACTGTGGAAACGCTCGTTGTACTGGCGAGTGGAGCTGTCCATCTGTTCCAGCAGGGCATGAATGGCGTCCAGGTCCTGGACACGCATCAGCTTGCCGACGAACGACATGTGGCGTTTGCGAGCCCCATGTGCGGTGTGCTTGCTGGCTTCGGCCAATGCCTTGCGCAGTTCATCGGTCAAGGGCAGGCGCGCCAGGGTATCGGCCTTGAGGGTGGTGAGCCGCTCGCCGAGTTCGACCAGCGCATGCAGTTCGCGCTTGATCTGGGTTTTGCTTTTTTCGCCGTCGAAGGCGTCGTCGTTTGAATCAACCATGGTGGCAGTCCGCTAAAGATCGCCGCCATGATAACCAGTCGGGGGCCGCTTGTCCGGCCCGGCCGTTGAATGGCCCTTGCCGAACGCAGAATTCTGAGTGGAGAAAACCATGAGTGCAGTCCAGAGTATCGGCCCGAACGATCTGCCAGCCTTGCAAGAGCAGGTCGAAGCGATCATTGCCGAGGCCCGCCGCCAGGGCGCCAGCGCCTGCGAGGTGGCGGTGTCGCTGGAGCAGGGCCTGTCCACCACGGTCCGCCAGCGCGAGGTCGAGACGGTAGAATTCAACCGTGACCAGGGCTTTGGCATCACCCTGTACGTGGGGCAGCGCAAAGGCTCGGCCAGCACCTCGGCCAGTGGTCCGGATGCCATTCGCCAAACCGTTGCAGCCGCGCTGGCCATTGCCAAGCACACCTCCGAGGACGAATGCGCCGGGCTTGCCGACGCCGCCCTGATGGCCCGCGATATCCCGGACCTCGACCTTTATCACGACTGGAACCTGGAGCCGCAGAAGGCCATTGAAATGGCCTTGGCGTGCGAAGCTGCGGCCTTCGACGCTGATCCTCGGATTCTCAATGCCGATGGCACCTCGCTCAACACCCACCAGGGGTGCAGGGTGTATGGCAACAGCAACGGCTTTGTCGGTGGCTACGCCTCCACGCGTCACAGCCTGAGCTGCGTGATGATCGCCGAGGGCGATGGGCAGATGCAGCGTGACTACTGGTACGACGTCAATCGCCAAGGCCATCTGCTGGCTGACCCGCGCAGTATTGGCATCCGTGCCGCCCAACGGGCTGCCAGTCGCCTGGGCGCACGGCCGGTGCCGACCTGTGAGGTGCCGGTACTGTTCTCGGCCGAATTGGCAGGCGGGCTGTTCGGCAGCTTCCTGTCGGCGGTTTCCGGTGGGAACCTGTACCGCAAGTCCTCCTTCCTGGAGGGCGCGCTCGGCCAACAGTTGTTTCCAGCCTGGCTGACCTTGGACGAGCGCCCTCACATTCCGCGCGCATTGGGCAGCGCAGCCTTCGATGGTGATGGCCTGGCGACCTATGCCAAACCGTTCGTGGACAAAGGCCAATTAGTGTCCTACCTGCTCGGTACCTACTCAGGACGCAAACTGGGCCTGCCCAGCACCGCCAACTCAGGCGGCGTGCACAACCTGTTCGTCACCCATGGCAGTGACGACCAGGCGGCATTGATCCGGCGCATGGGGCGCGGCCTGCTGGTTACCGAATTGATGGGGCATGGCCTGAACATGGTGACAGGGGACTATTCCCGGGGCGCGGCTGGTTTCTGGATCGAGAATGGGGAGATTCAGCACGCTGTCCAGGAAGTCACCATCGCGGGCAACATGAAGGACATGTTCCAGCAGATCGTGGCCATTGGCAGCGACTTGGAGACCCGTAGCAACATTCACACAGGCTCGGTGCTGATCGAGCGGATGATGGTTGCTGGCAGTTGATCCTTTTCATTTGAGACCGTGGGGCCGCTGTGCGGCCCATCGCGGCGGTCCTATCTATTAACGGCAAAAAATCAATCAGCGGATACTCAATACCATCTACCGGTTGAACTGATTCTATTTATCAATTAATAATGAATATCATTTCACAGCTGCACGATGATGATGTTCATGACTACCGCCCTCCGCGAACTGCCCTATCTCGAAAACTGGCGCTGGCTCAGTCGCCGGATCCGCTGTGCCCTCGAGCCCGATGAGCCGCGCCTGATCGAACATTACCTGGCGGAAGGGCGTTACCTGGTGTGCTGCACCCAAACGTCCCCCTGGACCGTGGCATTGACGTCCTTTCGCCTGCTGCTCGATACCGCCTGCGACCGCATGTTGCCTTGGCATTGGCGCTGCCAGTGCCTGGATCAAGCCTGGCGGCCACTGTTGATCCTGCGCAACCTCGACCGGCAGGAGCAGAACCAACGCTGGCAGCCCTATGCCCTGCAACTGGCCAATTGCCGTTTGCTGCCCTCGATTTCCCCCGATGAATTGATGCAAGGATCCGATGATGACCAATACCCGCATCGAGCGTGACAGCATGGGCGAGTTGCACGTGCCGGCAGACGCGCTGTACGGCGCGCAGACCCAGCGTGCGGTCGACAACTTCCCCATCAGTGGCCAGCGCATGCCTGGCCAGTTCATACGCGCGCTGCTGCTGGCCAAGGCAGCGGCGGCCAACGCCAACGTCGAACTGGAGCAGTTGTCCGCGCAGCAAGGCCGGGCGATCGTCACGGCGGTACAGCAACTGCTGGCAGAAGACTTCAGCGTGCATTTCCCGGTCGATGTGTTCCAGACCGGTTCCGGGACCAGTTCCAACATGAACGCCAACGAAGTGATTGCAACGCTGGCCAGCCGGGGCTCAAGCGAGGCGATCAATCCCAATGATCACGTCAATTGCGGGCAGAGCAGCAACGACATCATTCCGACCACCATTCATGTCAGCGCCGCCCTGGCGCTTCACGAGCAACTGCTGCCAGCGCTAAGCCACCTCGTGCAGGTGATCGAAGCCAAGTCGGTCCAGGTTCGTCCGTATATCAAGACAGGCCGCACGCACTTGATGGACGCCATGCCTGTGCGCATGAGCCAAGTGCTCGATGGTTGGGCGGCGCAGGTCACCGGGGCCAAGGCGCATATCGAGGCCACCTTGCCCAGCCTGCAGGCCCTGGCCCAAGGGGGCACGGCCGTAGGCACCGGCATCAATGCCCACCCTGATTTCGCCGCCGGCTTCGCCCGTCACCTCAGCGCGCTGACTGGCGTAGCGTTTCGCCCTGCCCAGAATCTGTTTGCGGTAATCGGCTCCCAGGACACTGCCGTTGCACTGTCCGGCCAGCTCAAGACCACGGCGGTGGCGCTGATGAAGATCGCCAACGACCTACGCTGGATGAACTCAGGGCCATTGGCGGGCCTGGGTGAAATCGAGCTGCAGGGCTTGCAACCCGGCTCTTCGATCATGCCTGGAAAGGTCAACCCGGTGATTCCTGAAGCCACCGCCATGGTCGCCGCCCAGGTTATCGGCAATGACGCAACGATCGCGGTAGCGGGTCAGTCCGGCAACTTCGAGCTCAACGTCATGTTGCCGGTCATTGCCCGTAACCTGCTCGAAAGCATCGAACTGATGGCCAATGCCAGCCGGTTACTGGCAGACAAGGCCATTGCCACATTCAAGGTCAATGAACACAAACTCAACGAGGCGCTGGCGCGCAACCCGATCCTGGTCACGGCGCTGAACCCGATCATTGGTTACCTCAAGGCAGCCGAAATCGCCAAGGCCGCTTACGCGCAAGGGCGCCCCATCATTGATGTGGCGCTCGAACACACCGACCTTTCCCGTGATCGGTTGCAGGCCTTGCTGAACCCGGAAAAGCTGACCGCCGGTGGTATCTGATGGGTGAAATGGCCCTGGAGGCTCGTCATGCAGCACTGGAAACGCATCACGCAAATCGCCAATCACCTGTTCTCGCAAGGTGAGCTGGTGGACGCTCGCGAACACTACCTCCAGGCCCTGGCATTGGCCCAGGTGCTGTTCACGCGCTGGCAGGATGCCGATGAAGCCGTGGCCTCATTGGTGATTGCGCATCACAACCTGGCCGACTTGCACCTGCGCCTGCAGCAGCCCCATGAAAGCGCCGATTACCTGTGCGCCGTGCACCAACGGCTATTACAGGCCAGTCAGGACGTGTGCCTGCCACCGGCGCTGCGTGATGCAGCACTGCGCCACAGCGCCCGCACCTATACCGAGTTGTTGAGTTTCATCGCCGAACATGGCCAGTACCCGCGCACCGAGCACCTGCTCAATCGGCCCTGTTCACTTCAACCTGCCCACGGAGTCCATTGACATGCCCCATGCATTGCCTGCACTGCCCTATGCCTACGATGCGCTGGAACCGCACATCGACACGCAGACCATGGAAATCCATCACACCAAGCATCACCAGACGTACGTCAATGGCCTCAACGCAGCGGTCGAGAACAGCGAATGGGCCGACTGGCCTGTGGAAAAACTGGTGGCGGCGGTCGAGCAGTTACCTGAAAAGATGCGAGGCGCCGTGATCAACCATGGCGGCGGACATGCCAACCACAGTCTGTTCTGGACGGTGATGTCCCCCCGTGGTGGAGGTGAACCCCAGGGCGAGGTAGCCCGTGCCATCGAGACACAATTGGGTGGCTTCGAGGCATTCAAGGAAGCCTTCACCAAGGCCGCTCTGACCCGCTTCGGCAGTGGCTGGGCCTGGCTCAGCGTTACACCGCAGCAGACCCTTGTGGTCGAGAGCAGCGGCAACCAGGATAGCCCGTTGATGCACGGCCATACGCCGATTCTCGGCCTGGACGTCTGGGAGCACGCGTACTACCTGAAGTATCAGAACCGTCGGCCTGAGTACATTGGCGCTTTCTACAACGTCATCGACTGGGCGCAAGTGAACCGCCGCTACCTCGATGCCATGAAATGAGCCAGGCAGGCATGCGCCCCGAAGTGATGTCCGTCAACAGCGTGCGCTTGTTCAGGCTGGCGCTTGGCACCCTGTTGCTGCTGGCCGGCACCGCGTTGCTGGTGGCGCGCGCACTTGCCTGGCTCGACCTGGACCCACGTATGTTGCGGGCGTTGGAGGGCGGCGCGCTATGCGCATTGGGGACGGCCCTGGGTGCGGTCCCCGTACTGGTAGTTCGCACCATGCCCGTGGCGCTGGCGGACACCCTGTTGGGCTTTGGTGCTGGCGTCATGCTGGCGGCCACGGCCTTCTCGCTGCTGGTGCCTGGGCTGGAGGCCGCTCAGGCAATCGGCTTTGGTTCATGGGGAGCCGGCGCCCTCATCAGCGCGGGCCTGTTGACAGGTGCGCTGTGCCTTTATCTGGTGGACTTGAAACTCTCGGCAGGCTCACCCTCAGGGCTGACCTCTGGCGAACCGGTCATCGCCTCGCGCATGTGGCTGTTCGTTTTCGCCATCATCGCCCACAACATTCCAGAGGGCATGGCCATAGGCGTATCAGCGGGCGGGGGCATGGCAGACGCTGATAGCCTGGCAATGGGCATCGCCTTGCAGGATGTACCGGAGGGGCTGGTCATTGCGCTGGTACTTGCCGGCGCAGGCATGTCACGCTTCAAGGCCTTTCTCATCGGCGCCGCCTCCGGTCTGGTGGAGCCAGTGGCGGCCGTTATCTGCGCCTGGCTTGTGAATGTGGCGCAACTGCTCTTGCCGCTGGGCCTCGCCTGCGCTGCAGGTGCGATGCTGCTGGTCGTGACCCAGGAAATCATCCCCGAATCACGCAGCCACGGTAATCACCGCCTGGCCAGCCTGGGGCTGTGCATCGGTTTCTGCTTGATGATGGTGATGGATACTGCGCTGTCCTGAAGCGCCCGTGAGACTGCGGGCGCAAGGAGGAGGGTGGCGCACTTGGCGACGGTCGATGGAAACGCGTGCTGGCCGTGCTGAGGGTTCACTCCCCCTCGTCGAAGTAGTTGTTGATCAACTCGACCAGTGCCTCCATGGCTTCACTGTCCTGCTCGCCTTCGGTATGCAGGTAGACCTGAGTGCCTTTGCCCGCCGCCAGCATCATGACCCCCATGATGCTCTTGCCATCGACCAGCTTGTCCGGTGCACGACCCACCCTGACCTGGCAGGGAAAGCGACCGGCAACCCCGACGAATTTGGCTGCCGCCCGGGCATGCAGACCCAGTTTGTTGATGATGGTGATTTCGCGGGCGGGCATGAGCTGGCGGATCCTTGGGCTAGAGGTCGCGGTGGCGAACCTGGACGTTTTTCAAAGATTGCTGGAGCAACTGGCCCAGCCGTTCGGTGAGGTACACCGAGCGATGATGGCCGCCAGTGCATCCGATGGCGATGGTGACATAGGCACGGTTGCTGGCGGCGAACCGTGGCAGCCACTTGAGCAGGTAGCTGGAAATGTCGGTGAACATCTCTTCGACGTCCGGCTGGGCGGCGAGGTAATCAATCACGGGCTGTTCAAGGCCGGAGTGCCCGCGCAGCTCTGGCTTCCAGTAGGGGTTGGGCAGGCAACGCACGTCGAACACCAGGTCGGCATCGACCGGCATACCCCGCTTGAAGCCGAATGACTCCACTAGAAAAGCCGTACCCGGCTCTGGCTTGTCCAACAGGCGTAGTTTGATCGAGTCGCGCAACTGATAGAGATTCAGGCGGGTGGTATCGATCTTGAGGTCGGCCAGATCGGCGATCGGCCCCAGCAAATCCCGTTCGACGCGGATCGCCTCGGCCAGTGAGCGATCAGCATTGGTCAACGGGTGGCGCCGGCGGGTTTCGGAGAAGCGCTTGAGCAACGTGTCTTCGTCGGCATCGAGGTACAGCACGTCGCACTGGATGTGACGGGCACGCGCTTGTTCAAGCAGTTCGGGAAAACGCGACAAATGGCTCGGCAGGTTACGCGCGTCAATCGATACGGCAACCTTGGGCTGCGGCAACTCGGTGTTGAGCAACGCGCTTTCCGCCAACTGCGGCAGCAACCCGGCGGGCAGGTTGTCGATGCAGTAGAACCCGTTGTCTTCAAGGACATCGAGGGCCGTGCTCTTACCGGAGCCTGACCGGCCACTGACGATGATCAAGCGCATGTTCAATGCTCGTTCTGCACGTCCAGGACGACCTGGAACAAGGCCTCGCTGCTCTGGGCTGCACGCAAGCGATCACGAACGTCCTTGCGATCGAGCATGCTGGCTATCTGGCGCAGCAGTTCAAGATGGGCGTCGGTGGCCGCAACCGGAACCAGCAGAACGAAAAGCAGGTCCACGGGCGCGCCATCGATCGCGTCATAATCAATAGGCGCGTCGAGGTGCAGAAGGGCGCTGACCGGTGAGGAGCACCCTTCAAGGCGGCAATGGGGAATGGCGATGCCATTACCGAAACCGGTAGAGCCCAACTTTTCGCGGGCCACCAGTTTTTCGAAGACGTCTTGCATTTCAAGTTCAGGCACTTGATCGGCAATCAGGGTGGCGACCTTTTCAAGGGCGCGCTTCTTGCTGCCGCCCGGCACGTTCACGAGGGAACGGCCGGGGGTCAGGATGGTTTCAAGTCGGATCATGGATGAGGGGGATCAGCGGGCTGCTGCACCTTGCAGCAGGCTTTGCTGTTTTTCCTTGTGTTTTTTCAGTTGGCGGTCGAGCTTGTCGGCCAAGGCGTCGATCGCTGCATACATGTCTTCGTGTTCGGCGTTGGCTACCACTTCACCGCCAGGAATCTGCAAGGTCGCTTCGACCTTCTGCTGCAGCTTCTCGACTTTCATGATGACCTGCACGTTAGTGATCTTGTCGAAGTGACTCTCCACGCGGGCGAGCTTTTCGAGCACGTAATCGCGCATTGGCTGGGTGACTTCTACATGCTGTCCACTGATATTGACTTGCATACAGCTTCTCCTTTTGTTGCCCGTGCATCAAAGAGGCAGGTGTTGCACCTGCCACACAAACGCGGTGGCACATCTCAGGGGCTACATCAATCGCTTGCGCTCGCTCGAGGGTGCGATACCCAGGGACTCGCGGTACTTGGCGACGGTGCGACGGGCGACCTGGATGCCTTGTGCCTCCAGTAAACCAGCGATCTTGCTGTCACTCAATGGCTTTTTCTGATTTTCCGCCGCAACCAGTTTCTTGATGATCGCGCGGATCGCCGTGGACGAGCATTCACCGCCCTCGGAGGTGCTGACGTGGCTCGAGAAAAAGTATTTCAGCTCGTAGATGCCACGCGGCGTGTGCATGTACTTCTGGGTGGTGACCCGGGAAATGGTCGATTCGTGCATGCCCACGGCTTCAGCGATGTCGTGCAGCACCAGCGGCTTCATCGCCTCGTCGCCGTGGTCCAGGAAGCCGCGCTGGTGCTCGACGATCTGCGTAGCCACCTTCATCAAGGTTTCGTTACGACTTTGCAGGCTCTTGATGAACCAGCGGGCTTCCTGCAGCTGGTTGCGCATGAAGGTGTTGTCGGCACTGGTGTCGGCGCGGCGCACGAACCCGGCGTATTGCGCGTTCACGCGCAGACGTGGCACCGCCTCCTGGTTCAGTTCCACCAGCCATCGCTCGCTGTCCTTGCGCACGATCACATCCGGCACCACGTACTCGGGCTCGCTGGACTCGATTTGCGACCCTGGGCGAGGGTTAAGGCTCTGCACCAGTTCGATGACCTGGCGCAGCTCGTCTTCCTTGAGTTTCATGCGGCGCATGAGCTGGCTGTAGTCGCGGCTTCCCAGCAGATCGATGAAGTCGCTGACCAGGCGCATGGCCTCGGTCATCCACGGGGTGCTGGCCGGCAGCTGGCGCAGTTGTAGCAACAGGCATTCGCCCAGCGTACGGGCGCCCACACCGGCAGGTTCGAATTGCTGGATGCGGTGCAGCACTGCCTCGACTTCGTCCAGCTCGATGTCGAGCTCGGGGTCAAACCCTGCACAAATCTCGTCCAGGCTGTCTTCCAGGTAGCCCTGGTTGTTGATGCTGTCGATCAAGGTGACTGCAATGAGGCGGTCGGTGTCGGACATCGGGGCAAGGTTCAACTGCCACAGCAGGTGGCTTTGCAAGCTCTCCCCAGCCGAAGTGCGGGTAGTGAAATCCCACTCGTCGTCGTCATTGCTCGGCAGGCTGCTGGCGCTTGTCTGGTAGATGTCTTCCCAGGCGGTGTCGACGGGAAGCTCGTTGGGAATGCGTTCGTTCCACTCGCCGTCCTCGAGGTTCTCGGCGCTGGCAGTGGTTTCCTGGAAGCTGTTGTCCTGAACGTCGCTGGTGGGTTTGTTCTCGGCGTTATCCGCCATGGGGTCGGTGTTGTCGAAGTCGTCGCCGTCTTCCTGGCGCTCGAGCATCGGATTGGACTCCAGGGCTTCCTGGATTTCCTGCTGAAGGTCCAGGGTGGAAAGCTGGAGCAGGCGGATGGCCTGTTGCAACTGCGGTGTCATCGTCAGTTGCTGGCCCATTTTTAGGACGAGCGATGGTTTCATGGCAGATGCTTTGTACCTTGTTCGCCGGCGCACATGCGCCTTCCACTACACGAGGGCGCCGGGGCGCCATTTCAAGCAAGATTTATGCCTTAAATTGTAGCGTTTGCCTAGAGCACTGTAACAACTTGGCCCAACTTGTGGGCGTCTTTGTCCGTGCCCAAGGCGCGCGTCTTGATCAAAGCCTGAACTCGTGCCCCAGGTAAACTTCTTTCACCAGGTCATTGGCCAGGATGGTCTGGGCATCGCCCTCGGCGATCAGGCGACCGTCGTTGACGATGTAGGCCGTTTCACAGATATCGAGCGTTTCACGCACGTTGTGGTCCGTGATCAGCACACCGATGCCCTTGGCCTTGAGGTGATGAATGATCTGCTTGATATCGCCGACCGAAATCGGGTCTACGCCTGCGAAGGGCTCGTCGAGCAGAATGAATTTTGGCGCGGTTGCCAATGCCCGCGCAATCTCGACCCGTCGGCGCTCACCACCGGACAGGCTCATGCCCAGGTTGTCGCGAATGTGGGTGATGTGGAATTCCTGGAGCAGACTTTCGAGCGCCTGGCGCTGGCCCTCGCGGTCGAGGTCCTTGCGGGTTTCCAGGATCGCCTTGATGTTGTCGGCCACAGTCAGCTTGCGGAAGATCGACGCTTCCTGCGGAAGATAGCCGATACCGGCCTGGGCGCGACCGTGCATGGGCTGGTGGCTGACATCGAGGCTGTCGATCAGCACGCGACCCTGATCGGCCTGAACCAGGCCGACGATCATGTAGAAGCACGTGGTCTTGCCGGCGCCGTTGGGGCCGAGCAGGCCGACGATCTGACCGCTGTCGATCGACAGGCTGACGTCTCGCACGACCTGGCGGCCCTTGTAGCTCTTGGCCAGGTGCTGGGCTTTGAGGGTTGCCATTTACTCGGCCTTCTTCTTGGGCTGGATCACCATGTCGATGCGCTGACGCGGCGTGGTTACGTTGCCACCCCGACCGGCAGTGGCCACTTGTGTCTGGGTGTTGTAGACGATTTTCTCGCCTTCGGTGGTGTTGCCTTCGTTCTCCACCTTGGCTCGGTCGGTAAGTACCACCAGGTCTCTCTGGGCCTGGTACTGGATGGTAACGCCCCAGCCTTTCATCTTGTCCGCCTTGGACGCGCTTTGTTGCTGCTCGAAGTAGGCCAGGTTGCCCACCGAAGTAACCACGTCGATATCGCCACCGTTCGTGCGAGTGATGGTCACGGTGTTGCCTTTGATCATCATCGAGCCCTGGGTGATGATCACGTCACCGGTGTAGGTGGCCACGCCTTTCTTGTCGTCCAGGTGCGCATTGTCGGCCTGGATGCGAATCGGCTGGTCACGGTCGTTCGGCAGGGCGAGGGCGCTCGCGCTTCCCAGTGCTGCGCTCAGGCTGAGCAAAAGGGGGAGGGTTTTAACGAGCCTCATACTGTCCTCTTACGTTAGAGAGCAGGTCCATCCTGCCTTCTTTCAGGTACGCTTTCATTCCTTTGCCCGTGGTCGTCCCACCGGCGCCGTCGATTCTAACGGCTTGCTCGGTCTGCGCATATTGCTTCTGCGGGAACACGGTCATGCGCGAGCTGGTGATGATGGTCTCACGCTTCTGTTCGTCAGTGCGGGCAACGCGCACATTGTCGATCAACTCGACCTCGCTGCCATCGGGGTTGACCTCGGCGCGGGTGCTTTGTACATGCCACGGGAACGCCGTGCCGCGGTACAGGTGCAAGTCCGGCGTGGTCAACATCGTGACCTCGCTGGCCTTGAGATGTTCGACTTTGTCGGCGGTCATTTCGTACTGGAGCCTGCCATCGGGCAGAAACTGGACGCTGTGGGCGTTGATGGCGTAGTAGTCGATGGCGCTTTCGTCGACCTGGGCGACTGGCTTCTCCAGGAAACTCTCCGGGCTGACGTTCCAGTAGCCGACGGCCACCAGCAGGGCCGCAATGACCCCGAGCAGCACGATGTTTCTGGCTTTCTTGCTGAACATGGGCAACCTTAAAGGTAGTTGGCGTTGGCAGCATCCAGGGTGCCCTGGGCCTGCATGATGAGTTCGCAGAATTCGCGCGCGGCACCTTCGCCACCGCGGGCCTGGGTCACGCCATGAGCGTGTTCGCGCACGAACGGCGCCGCATTGGCCACGGCCATGCCCAGTGCCACGCGACGAATGACCGGCAAGTCCGGCAGGTCGTCGCCAAGATAGGCCACCTGATCATAGCTCAGGCCCAGCTCGGCGAGCAGGCCGTCGAGCACCACGAGTTTGTCCTCGCGCCCCTGATACAGATGCGCGATACCCAGGTTCTTCGCCCTGCGCTCGACGACCGGTGTCTTGCGTCCGCTGATGATCGCGGTGGTGACGCCTGATGCCATCAGCATCTTGATGCCATGCCCGTCGAGGGTATTGAAGGTCTTGAACTCGCTGCCGTCCTCAAGAAAATAGAGGCGCCCGTCGGTGAGCACGCCATCGACGTCGAAGACCGCCAGTTTGACGGTCTTGGCGCGTTGTATCAGATCCTGATTCATCGTGGAGCTCCTCACAGTACGCCAGCGCGCAGCAGATCGTGCATGTTCAGGGCGCCGGTGGGGCGGTCGTGGGCGTCCACCACCACCAATGCGCCAATCTTGTTGTCTTCCATGATTTTCAGTGCCTCGGCAGCCAGCATTTCAGCCCGCGCAGTCTTGCCGTGTACCGTCATCACCTCCTCGATCAAGGCGGTGCGCACATCGATGTTGCGGTCCAGGCTGCGGCGCAGGTCGCCGTCGGTGAAGACGCCGGCCAGGGTGCCATCGTTTTCGATGATCACGGTCATGCCCAGGCCTTTGCGGGACATTTCAAGCAGGGCGTCCTTGAGCAGCGTGCCGCGCGTGACCCTGGGCAGGTCGTCGCCGGCATGCATCACGTTCTCGACCTTTAGCAGCAGCCTGCGTCCCAGTGCACCGCCGGGGTGCGAGAACGCAAAGTCTTCGGCCGTGAACCCGCGTGCTTCGAGCAGGGCGATGGCAAGGGCATCCCCCAGTACCAGCGAGGCGGTAGTAGAGGATGTGGGTGCCAGGTTCAGCGGGCAGGCTTCCTGGGCGACGCTGGCGTCAAGGTTGACGTCGGCGGCCTGGGCCAGGGAAGAGGCCGGGTTGCCGGTCAGGCTCACCAGCTTGATGCCCAGGCGCTTGATCAGTGGTAGCAAGGTGATGATTTCGGCAGTGCTGCCGGAGTTCGACAGCGCGAGAATCACGTCGTCGCGGGTGATCATGCCCATGTCGCCGTGACTGGCTTCGGCCGGGTGCACGAAGAAGGCTGGCGTGCCGGTGCTGGCCAGGGTGGCGGCGATCTTGTTGCCGATATGCCCGGACTTGCCCATGCCGACCACCACGACCCGGCCCTTGCTGGCCAGGATCAGCTCGCAGGCCTTGACGAAGTCGTCGCCGATACGCTCGATCAGGGCCGTGACGGCCTCGAGTTCCAGGCGCAGGGTGCGCTGGGCGGATTGGATCAGCTCGCTGGATTGGCTCATGTCGAAAAAGCAGTGTCTGATAAAAAGGCGGCGATTATAGCGGTAATGATTGAAACCCTCACGCTTTCGATTGTCGTAGGCAATATCCCCAAACGCTGTCGACTAGCTGAACAGCGGGCGGTACGGCCTTGGGGCGGCGTTCAGAGCGGTGTTATAGTTCGCGGCTATTCGGCCTGGCCCGGGGCGTGTGCCTTCCCGATGAAGGCTGACGTCCACTAGGACAGGGCTGCACTAGCAAGGAGTCTAGATGAGTGTGGATAGCGCCTGCGCGGTCGAGTTGAAGGGGGTTACCTTCAAACGCGGTTCACGCAGCATTTTCAACAATGTCGACATCCGTATCCCACGCGGCAAGGTCACCGGCATCATGGGGCCATCGGGTTGCGGCAAGACCACGTTGCTTCGTCTGATGGGTGCGCAACTGCGCCCTGCAAGCGGGGAAGTGTGGGTGGCCGGGCAGAACCTGCCGGCGCTTTCACGCAGTGACCTGTTCGATGCACGCAAGCAGATGGGCGTGCTGTTCCAGAGCGGCGCCCTGTTCACCGACCTCGATGTCTTCGAGAACGTGGCGTTCCCCCTGCGCGTGCACACCCAACTGCCAGACGAGATGATTCGCGACATCGTGCTGATGAAACTGCAGGCAGTAGGCTTGCGCGGCGCCATCGACCTGATGCCGGACGAACTGTCCGGCGGCATGAAGCGGCGCGTGGCCCTGGCCCGGGCCATCGCACTGGACCCGCAGATCCTCATGTACGACGAGCCCTTCGTGGGCCAGGACCCGATCGCCATGGGTGTGCTGGTGCGCCTGATCCGCCTGCTCAACGATGCCCTGGGCATTACCAGCATCGTGGTGTCCCATGACCTGGCAGAAACTGCCAGCATCGCCGACTACATCTATGTGGTGGGCGATGGCCAGGTGCTGGGGCAAGGTACCCCGGACGAATTGATGGGTTCGGATAACCCGCGCATTCGCCAGTTCATGAAAGGCGATCCCGATGGCCCCGTGCCGTTCCACTTCCCTGCGCCCGATTACCGCGCCGACCTGCTGGGGGCGCGCTGATGCGTCAGAAATCCATTCTTGAACGTGTGCGCCTGCTGGGGCGCTCGGCCATTGACGTGCTGGCGGTGCTGGGGCGGTCCTGCCTGTTTCTGTTCCATGCGCTGGTTGGGCGCGGCGGCATCGGCGGCGGCTTTCAGTTGCTCACTCGCCAACTGTATTCGGTGGGTGTGCTGTCCTTGGCCATCGTGGTGGTCTCGGGCATGTTCATCGGCATGGTGCTGGCCCTGCAGGGCTACAGCATCCTTACAAAGTACGGCTCCGAGCAGGCAGTAGGGCAGATGGTCGCCCTGACCCTGCTGCGCGAACTGGGCCCGGTCGTTACCGCCTTGCTGTTCGCAGGCCGGGCCGGTTCTGCTCTGACGGCCGAGATCGGCAACATGAAGTCGACCGAGCAGCTTTCCAGCCTCGAGATGATCGGCGTCGACCCCCTCAAATACATTGTTGCGCCGCGCCTATGGGCAGGGTTCATCTCGCTGCCGTTGCTGGCGCTGATCTTCAGCGTGGTCGGTATCTGGGGTGGCTCGTGGGTGGCGGTCGACTGGCTGGGCGTCTACGAGGGGTCTTTCTGGGCCAACATGCAGAACAGTGTCTCCTTCACCGACGATGTGCTCAACGGGCTTATCAAGAGCCTGGTGTTCGCCTTCGTTACTACCTGGATTGCCGTGTTCCAAGGGTACGACTGCGAGCCCACTTCTGAAGGGATCAGCCGTGCCACTACCAAGACCGTGGTCTATGCCTCGCTGGCTGTACTGGGTCTGGACTTTATTCTGACCGCTTTGATGTTTGGAGATTTCTGATGCAAAACCGCACCCTGGAAATCGGTGTCGGCCTGTTCCTCCTGGCCGGCATTCTGGCGTTGCTGATGCTGGCCCTGCGTGTCAGTGGCCTATCGGCCAGCCCGGCCACCGATACGTACAAAGTCTATGCCTACTTCGACAACATCGCCGGTTTGACTGTCAGAGCCAAGGTGACCATGGCCGGGGTTACCATCGGCAAGGTCACCGCCATCGACCTGGACCGTGATTCGTACACCGGTCGGGTGACGCTGCAACTGGACAAGTCGGTGGATAACCTGCCGACCGACTCCACGGCGTCGATCCTGACGGCCGGGCTGCTTGGCGAGAAATACATCGGTATCAGCGTGGGCGGTGAGGAAGACGTACTCAAGGAGGGTGCGACCATTCACGACACCCAGTCGTCGCTGGTACTCGAAGACCTGATTGGCAAGTTCCTGCTCAACTCCGTTGGCAAGGAACCCAGAGACGCGCAACCGGACAACTGAGGAGTTTCCATGATATCGATTCTGCGACGTGGCCTGCTGGTTCTGCTGGCGGCTTTCCCCTTGCTGGCCGTGGCGGCACAATCGCCCCACGATGTAATCCAGAGCACCACCAACGAGCTGTTGACTGATCTGAAGGCCAACAAGCAGCAGTACAAGGCCAACCCCAATGCGTTCTACGAGTCGCTCAATCGGATTCTCGGTCCGGTGGTCGATGCCGACGGTATCTCCAGGAGCATCATGACCGTCAAGTATTCGCGCAAGGCCACGCCTGAGCAGATGCAGCGTTTCCAGGAAAACTTCAAGCGCAGCCTGCTGCAGTTCTACGGCAATGCCCTGCTCGAATACAACAACGAAGGAATCGTGGTCGACCCGACCAAGGCCGATGATGGCAAGCGTGCCAGTGTTGGCATGAAGGTCACCGGCAACAACGGCGCGGTATACCCGGTGCAGTACACGTTGCAGAACATCGCTGGCGAGTGGAAGGTCCGCAATGTGATTGTCAACGGCATCAACATCGGCAAGCTGTTCCGTGACCAGTTCGCCGATGCCATGCAGCGCAACGGCAACGACTTGGACAAGACCATCGACGGCTGGGCCGGTGAAGTGGCCAAGGCCAAGCAGAGCGCCGACAGCTCGCCGGAAAAGGCTGTCAAATGAGCCAGGCCGCCACCGCAAGCATGACCGAGCCTGGCGTACTGCGCCTGGCCGGCGTGCTGGACTACCGCAGTGGCCCTGCGCTGCGCAAGCAGGGCCAGGCGCTGATCAAGGCCAGCGGTGACGCGCAGTTGATCATCGACTGCACGGCTGTGGAGCGCTCCACGAGCGTGGGTCTGTCGCTGTTACTGGCTTTCCTGCGCGACGCCCAGGCCGCTGGCAAGCGTTGCCAGGTGCGTGGCATGCCTGATGACATGCGCGACATCGCCCAGGTTTATGACCTCGACGAGGTGCTGGCGAGCTGAAGCGCTAGCGGTAGAATCGCCCCTCGGTCAGTGAACCCCTTCGTTGGGCTTCGCAGGCGAGGGGCTTTTTTGTATGATGGCCGACCCGTGCGCATCGGGCGCCGATTGAGGTTGAGCATGCAGGCCCTAGAAGTTAAAAGCTTCCTTGAAGAAAAATTGCCGGGTTCCCGGGTCGAAGTTGAAGGCGAAGGCTGCAACTTCCAGTTGAACGTGATCAGCGACGAGCTGGCTGGCCTTAGCCCGGTCAAGCGTCAGCAGGCGATCTACGCCCACCTCAATCCATGGATCGCCGATGGCAGCATTCATGCGGTAACCATGAAATTTTTCAGCAGCGCAGCTTGGGCTGAGCGCACCTGAGCCACAAGGCGGCGAGATTCCAAATGGACAAACTGATTATCACTGGTGGCGCTCGTCTTGACGGCGAGATCCGCATTTCGGGTGCGAAAAACGCCGCCCTGCCGATCCTGGCCGCCACCTTGCTGGCCGATGGCCCGGTCACCGTAGGCAACCTGCCGCACCTGCACGACATCACTACCATGATCGAGCTGTTCGGGCGCATGGGCATCGAGCCTGTGATCGACGAAAAGCTGGCTGTGGAAATCGACCCGCGCAGCATCAAGACCCTGGTCGCGCCGTATGAACTGGTCAAGACCATGCGTGCCTCGATCCTGGTGCTCGGCCCCATGGTCGCCCGCTTCGGTGAAGCCGAAGTGGCCTTGCCCGGCGGTTGCGCCATTGGCTCACGCCCGGTCGACCTGCACATCCGCGGCCTGGAGGCCATGGGGGCAACGATCGAAGTCGAGGCCGGCTACATCAAGGCCAAGGCGCCTGAAGGCGGGCTGCGTGGTGCGCACTTCTTCTTCGATACCGTCAGCGTGACCGGTACCGAGAACATCATGATGGCCGCAGCTCTGGCCAAAGGCCGCAGCGTGTTGCAGAACGCCGCGCGCGAGCCTGAAGTGGTCGACTTGGCCAACTTCATCAATGCCATGGGCGGTAACGTGCAGGGCGCGGGCACCGACACCATCACCATCGATGGCGTGGAGCGTTTGGGTTCGGCCAACTACCGGGTCATGCCCGACCGTATCGAGACCGGTACCTACCTGGTCGCCGCTGCCGTGACCGGTGGCCGCGTCAAGGTCAAGGACACCGATCCAACCATCCTTGAAGCCGTACTGGAAAAACTCAAGGAAGCCGGTGCCGATATCAACACCGGCGCGGACTGGATCGAGCTGGACATGCACGGCAAGCGGCCCAAGGCTGTCAACCTGCGCACCGCGCCCTATCCTGCGTTCCCGACCGACATGCAGGCGCAGTTCATCTCGCTCAACGCCATCGCCGAAGGCACTGGCGCTGTCATCGAGACAATCTTTGAAAACCGCTTCATGCACGTGTATGAAATGCACCGTATGGGCGCGCAGATCCAGGTCGAGGGCAACACGGCCATCGTCACTGGCGTCAATGCGCTCAAGGGCGCCCCGGTCATGGCCACCGACTTGCGCGCATCGGCCAGTCTGGTACTGTCGGCCCTGGTTGCCGAGGGCGACACCCTGATTGATCGCATCTACCACATCGACCGTGGTTACGAGTGCATCGAGGAAAAACTGCAGATGCTGGGCGCGAAGATCCGTCGCGTTCCGGGCTAGGAGCCCGTTGGCGCAGTGTAGGAAGGCTTGCAGCCTCGCTTGCCCTGCCTGTGCCTCATGAATTGAATGCCGCCAGGTCGTTGACCTGGCCAGCAGTAGCCGCTTAAGGACTGACGTTCCAATGCTGACCATCGCGCTTTCCAAAGGCCGAATTCTCGACGATACCCTGCCGTTGCTGGCCGAAGCCGGTATCGCACCTACCGAGAACCCGGACAAGAGCCGCAAGCTGATCATTCCCACCACGCAGGACGACGTACGCTTGCTGATCGTGCGTGCCACCGACGTGCCGACCTATGTCGAGCATGGCGCCGCCGACCTGGGCGTGGCCGGCAAAGACGTGCTGATGGAGTACGGCGGCCAAGGCCTCTACGAACCGCTGGACCTGCAGATTGCCCGCTGCAAGCTGATGACGGCCGGGGTGGTCGGTGCGCCAGAGCCCAAGGGGCGTCTGCGGGTGGCCACCAAGTTCGTCAACGTGGCCAAGCGTTACTATGCCGAGCAAGGCCGCCAAGTCGACATCATCAAGCTGTACGGTTCCATGGAGCTGGCGCCGCTGATCAACCTGGCCGACAAGATCATCGACGTGGTCGATACCGGTAACACCTTGCGTGCCAACGGCCTGGAACCCCAAGAGATGATCGCCGACATCAGTTCCCGCCTGGTGGTCAACAAGGCCTCCATGAAAATGCAGCACGCCCGCATCCAAAGCCTGATCGACACCCTGCGCAAAGCGGTCGAATCGCGACACCGCGGCTGACTTCTGCGCGCGACCTTTGCTGTCGCGCCCGTCTATCCGCGTCATAGCCACTTTTCTCAGGTGCCCGCGCGGATGGACTGGTAGCCTAGGGCGCCTGAGCATTCGCTATCAACCGAGGCCCTCGCCATGACCGTGTCCACTGCAATTGCCCGTCTCAACGCTGCTGACCCGGACTTCGCCCGACATCTGGATCATCTGCTGAGCTGGGAGAGTGTGTCCGATGAGGCGGTCAACCAGCGCGTGCTCGACATCATCAAGGCTGTGCGCGAGCGCGGCGACGACGCCTTGGTAGAGTTCACCCAGCGCTTCGATGGCCTGCAAGCCGACTCCATCCAGGACTTGATCCTCGATCATCAGCGGCTTGAGCTTGCACTGACGCGCATCACCGACACCCAGCGTGCGGCCCTTGAAAAAGCCGCCCAGCGCGTGCGCCTTTACCACGAGCGGCAAAAACAGGACTCCTGGCAGTACACCGAAGCCGATGGCACAGTGCTGGGCCAGAAGGTTACCCCGCTGGATCGCGCCGGGTTGTACGTACCTGGCGGCAAGGCGTCCTACCCCTCATCCGTGCTGATGAACGCCATTCCAGCCAAGGTGGCGGGTGTGGGCGAGGTGGTCATGGTGGTGCCCACACCGCGTGGCGAGGTCAACGAACTGGTGCTGGCCGCGGCCTGTATCGCCGGTGTCGATCGGGTGTTCACCGTCGGTGGCGCCCAGGCGGTGGCTGCCCTGGCCTATGGCACTGCCAGCGTACCCAAGGTCGACAAGATCGTCGGCCCGGGCAACATCTATGTCGCCACGGCCAAGCGTCATGTGTTCGGGCAGGTCGGGATCGACATGATCGCCGGCCCCTCCGAGATCCTGGTGGTGTGTGACGGCCAGACCGATCCTGACTGGATCGCCATGGACCTGTTCTCCCAGGCCGAGCACGACGAGGACGCCCAGGCCATCCTGGTAAGCCCGGACGCCGCTTTCCTCGACCGCGTCGCGGCGAGCATCGACAAGCTGCTGCCGACCATGGAGCGGGCCGACATCATCGAGAAGTCGGTCAATGGGCGGGGTGCATTGATCCAGGTGCGCGACATGCAGCAGGCCATTGAGGTGGCTAACCGTATCGCGCCTGAGCACCTCGAGTTGTCAGTGGCAAATCCACAGGCGTGGCTGCCGCACATCCGTCATGCCGGCGCCATCTTCATGGGGCGTCACACCAGCGAGGCGCTGGGTGACTACTGCGCGGGCCCGAACCATGTATTGCCCACCTCCGGCACTGCACGCTTCTCGTCGCCGCTGGGGGTCTATGACTTCCAGAAACGTTCATCGATCATCTTCTGTTCGGAGCAGGGCGCGTCCGAACTGGGGCGCACGGCCTCCGTGCTGGCCCGCGGCGAGTCGCTGACCGCTCACGCGCGCAGCGCCGAATACCGCATTCTGACTACCGAGAAGGGGAACTGAACATGAGTCGATTCTGGAGCCCTTTCGTCAGGGCGCTGGTGCCCTATGTCCCTGGTGAGCAACCCAAGCTTGCCCGCCTGGTCAAGCTGAACACCAACGAGAACCCCTATGGCCCGTCGCCCAAGGCGCTCGAAGCCATGCGCGGTGAAATCAACGACAGCCTGCGCCTTTACCCTGATCCCAATGGCGATCACCTGAAGCAGGCGGTAGCGGACTACTACGGCATCACCGCTGCCCAGGTGTTTGTCGGCAACGGCTCGGACGAGGTGCTGGCGCACATCTTCCATGGCCTGTTCCAGCACGATGCACCTCTGCTGTTCCCAGACATCAGCTACAGCTTCTATCCAGTGTATTGCGGGCTGTACGGTATTGCCTACGAGCAGGTGCCTCTGGACGAGCAGTTCCAGATTCGCGTCGAGGATTACCGCAAGCCCAATGCCGGCATCATTTTCCCCAATCCCAATGCGCCGACTGGCTGCCTGATGCCGTTGCAGGCCATCGAGCAGCTGTTGCAGCAGAACCCGGATTCGGTGGTGGTCGTCGATGAGGCCTATATCGATTTCGGCGGTCAGACGGCGATCAGCCTGGTAGGCCGTTACGACAATTTGCTGGTCACCCAGACCCTGTCGAAATCGCGCTCCCTGGCCGGCCTGCGGGTGGGCTTGGCGGTAGGTCATCCGGACCTGATCGAGGCGCTGGAGCGGATCAAGAACAGTTTCAACTCCTACCCGCTGGACCGCGCCGCCATCGTCGGTGCGGCAGCGGCATTCGCCGATCGCGCTTATTTCCAGCAGACCTGCCAGAAAGTGATCGACAGTCGCGAATCGCTGGTGGGCGAGTTGCAAGCGCGTGGCTTCGAGGTGCTGCCATCGGCAGCCAACTTCGTCTTCGCCCGCCATCCCCAACACGATGCCGCCGCCCTCGCAGCCCGGCTACGCGAGCAAGGGGTGATCGTGCGTCACTTCAAGCAGGCGCGGATCGATCAGTTCCTGCGCATCACCATTGGCACTCCTGAAATGAATCAGGCGTTGCTCGACGCCCTGGTATGACGCCGTTGCGTTCGCCATGTCCTGCAAGGGTCATGGCGAATGTCTTTTTCAAGGTTATCGAACCACGAGTGCGGACCAGGCGACGCACCTGATCCTGCTCGCCTTCTGACACGAGTTACCAATGCCTGAACCTAGAACGCCCAAAACCCCCGCAGTGGATCCTGACCGCGACCCGTTGCTCATCGACGCCGAGGCGGACGACGAGCAGGTACAGCGCCAGCCGCCGATCAGGCACAAGCCCTGGCTGCTGTTACTCGGCCTGGTACTGGTGGCCTTGAACCTGCGCCCTTCGTTGTCGAGCATGGCGCCGGTGCTGGGGCAGGTTTCCGACGGGCTGGGGCTCAGCGCAGCTCAGGCAGGCCTGCTGACGACATTGCCGGTGCTGTGCCTGGGCTTGTTCGCGCCGCTCGCGCCCATGCTGGCGCGCCGTCTGGGCAGCGAACGGGTGGTGCTGGGCATTCTGGCGACCTTGGCGCTGGGCATCGTACTGCGCAGTGTCCTGGGCACGACAGGTCTGTTTCTGGGCAGCCTGGTGGCCGGTGCCAGTATCGGCATCATCGGTGTACTGCTGCCGGGTATCGTCAAGCGCGACTTTCCACAGCATGCCGGCACGCTGACCGGCGTCTATACCATGGCGCTGTGCCTGGGGGCGGCGGTGGCGGCGGGAGCGACCGTGCCGTTGGCGCACGCTTTGGGCGACAACTGGGCCCCGGCACTGGGGTTCTGGATGCTACCGGCCGTGCTGGCCATGCTGGTATGGCTGCCGCAGGCGCGCAACGGTCATGGCGTGCACAAGGTCGCCTATCGCGTGCGTGGCCTTTGGCGTGATCCGCTGGCATGGCAGGTCACCCTGTACATGGGGCTGCAGTCCTCGCTCGCCTACATTGTCTTCGGCTGGCTGCCCTCGATTCTGATTGGCCGCGGCCTCAGTCCAACCCAGGCGGGCCTGGTGCTGTCGGGGTCGGTGATCATGCAGCTGGTCAGCTCGCTTGCGGCACCTTGGCTGGCCACCCGTGGGCGTGATCAGCGCCTGGCGATCGTGGTGGTCATGCTGGTGACCCTGTGCGGGCTGTTCGGCTGCCTTTACGCGCCCTTGTCGGGGCTGTGGGGCTGGGCAGTGCTGTTGGGCCTGGGCCAGGGCAGCACCTTTGCCCTGGCACTGACCTTGATCGTGCTGCGCTCAAGGGATGCGCATGTGGCGGCAAACCTCTCCAGCATGGCTCAGGGCGTTGGCTACACGCTGGCGTCGATGGGCCCGTTCGCCGTGGGCCTGGTGCATGACCTGACCGGAGGCTGGAATGCTTTGGGCTGGGTGTTCGCCGTGCTTGGTGCAGGGGCCATCGTGTTCGGCCTGGGGGCCGGGCGCGCGTTGCATGTGCAGGTTACCAGCGAGAAGGTCTGATAGCTTCGCGGTGGTACTGGCGTAACCCGGCGAGCCAGATTATCGTGCGGTTTTCACCCTCAGGAAGCCCCTTTAATGAGCGATGCCAACCGCGAGTTGATCACCCGTTTCTACCAGGCTTTCCAACGGCTTGATGCCCAGTCCATGGTCGCCTGTTACAGCGATGACGTGGTGTTCAGTGATCCGGTCTTCGGCACGCTGCGTGGCAAGGACGCCGGCGACATGTGGCGGATGCTGACTCAGCGCGCCAAGGATTTCTCCCTGCGCTACGACAACGTGCGTGCCGATGAGCGCGGTGGTTCGGCGCAATGGATTGCCACTTACGTCTTCGCCCAGACCGGACGAGGCGTGGTCAACACCATCCAGGCACGTTTTGAAATCCGCGATGGGCTGATACACCGGCATGAAGACAACTTCGACCTGTGGGCCTGGTCCCGCCAGGCCTTGGGTGCGCCAGGGCTGCTGCTGGGCTGGACACCCTGGCTGCAAGCGAAAGTACGCCACCAGGCATTCAAGGGCTTGCGCGCGTACCAGCACGCTCAAGGGGCGGCGACCGCCTGATCAGGCTCGTGATAGGTGAACGTGGCACGCTCGCCGGCCTGCCAGGGTAGCCGTATCTTGATCACGGGTATGAAGCCGCCATGGGTGCGGTGCCAGTCTTTTTGATCAGCTTGAGCTTGCTCCAGGGCACCGTACTCCCCGTCGATGTAGAAGAATGACTGGATGGGCAGCTCGCTCGCGTGGGCTTCATCCCAAGCGCCGATCACTATCTCGTTCCAGACAAAGGGCAGCTCGTCAGCAAACAGGCGTTGCGCGCGCAGGGTCTGGTGGAAGGCTTGTGCACGTTCCGGTACGCGCGCCCGGCGTATGTCGAAGGCGCATTGACGCTTATAGTCGCCGGTCAGCCTGAAGCGTGCGATCCAGTCTTCGGCCGTATGCACGCCTTGCTCATGGCAGGCCGCTTCACGTTCGGGTGTCTGTCGATTGTCACCGCATCCCCGGTTGTCTCGTTCCCATGTGTCGCCGTCGGTGGGCCATGCGCAGAGCATTTCATAGCGCAGGGAGCCGGCGGGTCGCTGCAACAGCGGATACAAGGTGAAGCCACTGCGACCATCGGCGGGCAGGCCAGTGGTCGGCAAGTCACTGCGCAGGTAGGAAAACGAAACACCACCTTTGTCCTTGCTGTTCTGGCTATGATGCCAGGTGTGATAGTGCGGGGATGGAAGCGTGGACCTCAGCAAGACGCCGGAGCAGGCATGGGCCGGCACGGCATTGCCCTCGCACTGGGTGGGGATGGCGTTATAGTTTTCCTGCATGCGGGCGGCGGTCTGGGCGCCAATCGAAGCCTGTGCGCTGGCGGTTGCAGCGAGTAGCGCAGTGGCCAGCAGTGAACGAGTCTGTGAATGGAGCATGGTGAGCCCTCGTCGAGTGGGCTCATGAAGTTAATGATGGATACAGCCATTGTGGTGAGTGAAAACGTGCCGGATCAGGTAATAAAACCTTGGTATGTGTACCTGGTTAGGGCGGCCAATGGCGCGCTTTACTGTGGCATCAGCGATGACCCGCGGCGGCGCTTCGAGGCGCACTGCAAAGGCCAGGGTGCACGCTTTTTCAAGACCAGCCCTGCCCAGGCCCTGGTCTACGTGGAGCGGTGGCCGGACAAAGGCGAAGCCTTGCGCCAGGAAAGGCTGGTCAAGCGCTTGCGCAAGTCGGCGAAAGAGGCACTGGTGTCCTCCTACAACGCCGAACCTGCCTGCGGTGCAGTCAGTCCTTGCGACGCTTGAGCTGATCCACGAGCGTTGTGGGCAGACCCTTGATGATCAAGGTGCCAGCCGCTTCGTCGTACTCCACCTTGTCACCCAGCAAATGGGCCTCGAAACTGATCGACAGCCCTTCGGCACGGCCGGTGAAGCGCCGGAATTGGTTGAGGGTGCGCTTATCGGCAGGAATCTCCGGTGACAGCCCGTAGTCCTTGTTGCGGATATGGTCGTAAAACGCTTTGGGCCGATCTTCATCGATGAGGCTGGACAGTTCTTCGAGCGTCACAGGCTCGCCCAGCTTGGTCTGCGTGGTGGCGTAGTCCACCAGCGTCTGGGTTTTTTCACGGGCAGAGGCCTCGGGCAGGTCCTCGCTTTCCACGAAGTCACTGAACGCCTTGAGCAACGTGCGCGTCTCGCCCGGCCCGTCCACACCTTCCTGACACCCGATGAAGTCACGGAAGTAATCCGAGACTTTCTTGCCATTCTTGCCCTTGATGAACGAGATGTACTGCTTGGAGTTCTGGTTGTTCTTCCATTCCGAAAGGTTGATGCGCGCCGCCAGGTGCAACTGACCCAGGTCCAGGTGCCGCGAAGGCATGACATCGAGTTCGGCGTTCACGGCAACGCCTTCGCTGTGGTGCAGCAGTGCGATGGCCAGGTACTCGGTCATGCCTTGCTGATAGTGCGCCAAGAGCACGTGCCCGCCGGTGGACAGGTTGGATTCTTCCATCAGCTTTTGCAGGTGCTCCACGGCCAGCCGGCTGAAGGCGGTGAAATCCTGCTCCTGGTCCAGGTACTGCTTCAACCAGCCACTGAGCGGGTAGGCACCGGACTCGCTGTGAAAGAACCCCCAGGCCTTGCCCTGCTTGGCGTTGTAGCTGTCATTGAGGTCAGCGAGCAGATTCTCGATGGCGTCGGAGGCTGCCAGCTCGGCGTCACGGGCGTGCAGCACGGCAGGGCTGCCATCGGGCTTTTTGTCGATCAGGTGAACGATGCAATGTCGGATTGGCATGGGATTCTCGGCCAGCTGCAATAACGCTGAAGTTTACCTCAGACGCTCGGTGATTCAGTGGCCGGATCGTAGCAGAAATGATGGTTGGCGGTTTTTTGCTCAGATTCGCGGCGTTTTCATCAGTAGGGCCTGAAAACCTGCATTAAATCAGGGGCGGCAGCGGATATTTATCCGCTGCTGTGGTAGTTTTGCGCGGTCTTGCGCCCCTGTTGTGGCGCATTGCTGCAGTACGCGCTCGGCGTGTCGAACCAAACGCTGATTTGCGTATCTACATACCCAATTGGCGCGGCCCTCCAATCTCGTCGGGGCTGGCCCGATAACGTCGTCGTTCGCTGCATAACCATCGAATTTGATAGGGAAGGAACACCACCATGGCATTGACCAAAGACCAACTGATTGCCGACATCGCCGAATCGATCGCAGCGCCTAAAGCCACCGCCAAGAACGCTCTGGAGCAACTGGGCCAGATCGTTGCCGACCAACTGGAAAACGGCGCTGAAATCACCCTGCCAGGCATCGGCAAGCTGAAAGTCTCCGAGCGTCCTGCCCGTACCGGCCGCAACCCTTCGACTGGCGCCGCCATCGAAATCGCTGCCAAGAAAGTCGTCAAGTTCGTACCGGCCAAAGTGCTGACCGACGCCATCAACAAGTAATTGTCGATGCGGTGACCTAACCGCGCTCGGGTTGCCCGAGCGCGGTTTTTTCATGCCTGTGAAATGCGCTTGGCGCGCCATGCCTTGCGTGCAGCATCGTCATGGAAGCTCCAGGCGAGCATGCGGCTTTGTTTCTGCCCTTGGCCCATTTCGACAACGCGCACCGCCGCGGCCCCGGTCTTTTTCAAGACGGCCTCCAGCGCCGGCAGGTTACTGGCCTTCGATACCAGGCTGGTGAACCACAGTGTCTGGCTGGCGTAGGGCGCGCTCTCGTGGATCAATTGGGTGACGAAGCGGATTTCACCGCCTTCGCACCACAGCTCGTTGTTCTGGCCTCCGAAGTTCAGCACGGGCAGCTTGCGCTTGGGGTCCTGCTTGCCCAAGTTCTTCCATTTGCGCTGGCTGCCACGGGTGGCTTCCTCGCGTGAGGCATGGAAGGGTGGATTGCACAGGGTCAGATCGAAGCGCTCATCGTCCTTGAGCAGGCCGCTGAGGATATGCGCAGGGTTGCTCTGCTGGCGCAGGTTGATGACCTTGTCCAGGCCATTGGCCTGAAGGATCGTCCTGGCCGACGCCAATGCTATGGGATCGATGTCCGAGCCCAGGAAGCGCCAGCGGTAATCGCTATGGCCCAGCAGCGGGTAGATGCAGTTGGCACCCACGCCGATGTCGAGCACGCGCACCTGGGCGCCTTTGGGGGGCTGGCCTGCGTTGTCGGCAGCCAGCAGGTCGGCGGCCACATGAATGTAGTCGGCGCGACCGGGGATCGGCGGGCACAGGTAGTTGGCCGGGATGTCCCAGTGCTGGATCCCGTACTGGGCTTTGAGCAGGGCACGGTTGAACACTCGCACGGCTTCGGGGTTGGCGAAATCGATGCTGGGTTTGCCATGGGGATTGGTGAGGGTGAAGCGCGCCAGATCAGGGTGGGCCTTGATCAGGCTCGGGAAGTCGTAGCGGCCCTGGTGGCGGTTGCGCGGGTGCAGGGTGGGTTTATTTTGAGTCATGCTCGGGTCCGGTGCTGCATGTGCTGGCCAGGGGGCCGCTGTGCGGCCCATTCGCGGCACAAGGCCGCTCCCACAGGATAGTGGGGCTCCTTGAAGGCAGCGCCGTTCCTGTGGGAGCGGCCTTGTGCCGCGAAACGAGGGCGAAGCCCTCGCTGGTCAGGTCAGCATTGTCAGGTTACAGCGCTGCAATCCGCGCATGCTGCTCGGTGAAGTTCGCCAACGCCTGCTCGGACTCGGCCAGCTTGGCACGTTCCTTCTCGATGACGGCAGGCGGTGCCTTGTCGACGAATGCGGCGTTGGACAGCTTGCCACCCACGCGCGCCACTTCGCCTTGCAGGCGCTGGATTTCCTTGTTCAGGCGGGCCAGTTCGGCATTTTTGTCGATCAGCCCGGCCATCGGTACCAGCACCTGCAGGTCGCCCACCAACGCCGTGGCGGACAATGGCGCCTCGTCGTTGTCGCCCAGCACGGTGAACGATTCGACCTTGGCCAATTTCTTGAGCAAGGCTTCGTTTTCCTGCAGGCGACGCTGGTCGTCGGCGCTGGCGTTCTTCAGGTACAGCGGCAGGGGCTTGCCGGGGCCGATGTTCATTTCGGCGCGAATGTTGCGCAAGCCGACCATCAGCTCCTTGAGCCACTCGATGTCGCCTTCGGCAGCCACGTCGATGCGTGCATCATTGGCCTGGGGCCAGGGCTGCAGCATGATGGTCTTGCCTTCGACGCCGGCCAGGGGCGCGATGCGCTGCCAGATCTCTTCGGTGATGAACGGCATGAACGGGTGGGCCAGGCGCAATGCCACTTCCAGCACGCGAACCAAGGTACGGCGCGTGCCACGGGCGCGCTCCACAGGGGCCTGCTCGTCCCACAACACCGGCTTGGAAAGCTCCAGGTACCAGTCGCAGTACTGGTTCCAGATGAATTCGTACAGCGCCTGGCTGGCCAGGTCGAAGCGGAACTGCTCAAGCTGACGGGTCACTTCGGCTTCGGTGCGCTGCAGCTGCGAGATGATCCAGCGGTCGGCCAGCGACAGCTCGTAGGCTTCGCCGTTCTGGCCGCAGTCCTCACCCTTGTCCAGCACGTAGCGGGCAGCGTTCCAGATCTTGTTGCAGAAGTTGCGGTAGCCTTCGACGCGGCCCATGTCGAACTTGATGTCGCGACCGGTCGAGGCCAAGGAGCAGAACGTGAAGCGCAGGGCGTCGGTGCCGTAGCTGGCAATGCCCTCGGGGAACTCGGCCTTGGTCTGCTTGGCGATCTTCTCGGCCAGCTTGGGCTGCATCATGCCGCTGGTGCGTTTTTCCAGCAGGGCATCGAGGGTGATGCCGTCGACGATGTCCAGCGGGTCCAGCACGTTGCCCTTGGACTTGGACATCTTCTGGCCCTGGCCGTCACGCACCAGGCCGTGCACGTACACGGTCTTGAACGGAACTTGGGGCGTGCCGTCCTCGTTCTTGATCAGGTGCATGGTCAACATGATCATGCGCGCAACCCAGAAGAAGATGATGTCGAACCCGGTCACCAGTACATCGGTGGAGTGGAATTTCTTGAGGAACTCGGTTTGCTCCGGCCAGCCCAGGGTCGAGAAGGTCCACAGGCCCGAGCTGAACCAAGTATCGAGTACGTCGTCATCCTGGCGCAGGTTCACGTCCGCGCCGAGGCCGTGCTTGCTGCGCACTTCCTCTTCGTTGCGCCCGACGTAGACCCGGCCCGCCTCGTCGTACCAGGCCGGGATACGATGTCCCCACCACAGCTGACGGCTGATGCACCAGTCCTGGATGTCGCGCATCCAGGAGAAGTACATGTTCTCGTACTGCTTGGGCACGAACTGGATACGACCATCTTCGACCGCAGCAATGGCAGGCTCGGCCAGTGGCTTGGTGGAAACGTACCACTGGTCGGTCAGCCACGGTTCGATGATGGTGCCCGAGCGGTCACCCTTGGGCACTTTCAAGGCATGGTCGTCGATGCCGACCAGCAGGCCCTGGGCTTGCAGGTCGGCAACGATCTGCTTGCGTGCAACGAAGCGATCAAGGCCGGCATACTGGGACGGCAGGGCGGTGTCTACCTGGTCATTGAGCGAACCATCGAGGTTGAACGCCTGGGCCGCCGGCAGCACCACGGCATTCTTGTCGAAAATGTTCAGCAGCGGCAGGTTGTGACGCTTGCCGACTTCATAGTCGTTGAAGTCGTGGGCCGGGGTGATCTTGACGCAACCGGTGCCGAACTCAGGGTCGCAGTAGTCATCGGCGACGATGGGGATGCGACGGCCAACCAGCGGCAACTCGACGAACTTGCCGATCAGGGCCTGGTAGCGTTCGTCGGTGGGGTTAACCGCGACGGCAGCGTCACCCAGCAGGGTTTCCGGACGCGTGGTGGCGACCACCAGGTAATCCAGCCCCTCGGCGGTGGTGGCACCGTCGGCCAGCGGGTAGCGCAGGTTCCACAGGTGGCCTTTCTCGTCGTGGCTTTCCACTTCCAGGTCGGAAATGGCGGTGTGCAGCTTGGTGTCCCAGTTGACCAGGCGCTTGCCCCGGTAGATCAGGCCGTCTTCGTGCAGGCGCACGAACGCTTCCTTGACCGCTTCGGACAGGCCATCGTCCATGGTGAAGCGCTCGCGGCTCCAGTCTACTGAGGAGCCAAGGCGACGAATCTGCCGGCTGATGTTGCCGCCCGACTGGTCCTTCCACTCCCAGATTTTTTCCAGGAACTGTTCGCGGCCCAGGTCATGACGGTTCAGGCCCTTGGCTTCGAGCTGGCGCTCGACCAGCATCTGCGTGGCGATGCCCGCGTGGTCGGTACCCGGCTGCCAGAGGGTGTCGCGACCCTGCATGCGACGGAAGCGGATCAGGGCGTCCATGATCGCGTTGTTGAAGCCATGACCCATGTGCAGGCTGCCGGTCACGTTTGGCGGCGGGATCATGATGGTGTAGGACTCGCCTGCACCTTGTGGGGCGAAATAGTTCTCGGCTTCCCAGGTGTTGTACCAGGAAGTTTCGATGGCGTGCGGCTGGTAGGTCTTATCCATGCGCGGCGGGACCCTGTGCATTTATTCGGGAAAGCCGGGAAGTATAACCAAGCCGAAGGGCGCAGGCGACAAGCGGCTGCTGGGTGGCCAAGCGGTCTTCATCGCAGTTGGCGTTAGCGATTGGCGCGTTGGAGCGGCCTCGTGCCGCGATGGGCCGCGAAGCGGCCCCAGTATTTGAATCACAACATATAAAATGGGGCCGCTGCGCGGCCCATCGCGGCACGAGGCCGCTCCTACCAGAGGGGCGTAGCTTGCAGGGGTTGTAAAGGCCAAGTGCTCAGCAGCCCTTTCACTCCGAACGTTTGATCAACCGCTCGATGCGCGCATCGAGGCGACGCTTGATCTCGTTTTCGATGTGCGGGGTAAAGTCGTTGATCACATCCTGCATGATCATCTGCGCTGCAGCGCGCAGTTCGCTTTCAAGGTGCAGCAGGGTGTCCTGGCGACGTGCTTGCGGGTCATCAAGGGGGTTGTCGCTGACAGCCGGGGCGGCAGCGCTGTCAACGGGCGAGGGCGCCTGTTCCACCGTGTCGGTGAGCAAAGGCGGTTGCAGGTCGGCATCGCCAAGCAGTTGGCGAATCGACTCGAGGTCGTCGAGCAGGTGGGTGGAGCCGGGCAGGGGAGCGTGCTTGTCCATCGTTATCAAAATCGCTGTAAGCGGTGGTCTTGCAGAGCATAGCCTTGTTCACGGTAGAAACGGAATCGCTCACGCGCCGATTGGCGGATGGCGGCCTCTTCAACCACGATCTCGGCAACCCGCTCGAACTGGCTGACAAAACCGGGAACATTGGCGCCCAGGTTGATCAACAAGTCCTGGTGCCCCTGTGCATGATCCCCGACACCAAGCGCCACGCGCGCATCGGCGTGGTCTTCGGCCAGGTCATGGGGCACGAAGGCTTCGCCCCTGAATGCCCACAAACGCTTGTCCAAGGCGGCACGCTGATCGTCATCCTGGCAATGCAGGTAGACGCGATGGCCCAGCCGCCAGGCTTTGTCGCACAGCTTGCAGGCGAAATCCAGGCGCGCCTCCAGCGAATCGGTGGGCAGTATATAGAAGTCGACTTTGCTCATGTGGGTTCCGTTGGCCGGCAGCGCCCGAGGCACTGCCGGCGCTCGCCGTCAGGCGCCGGCACGGTCCAGCAGGTACTGGGTCAACAGGGGCACCGGGCGACCGGAGGCACCCTTGTCCTTGCCACCGCTGATCCAGGCGGTACCGGCAATATCCAGGTGCGCCCAGTCATAGGCCTTGGCGAACCGCGACAGGAAGCAACCGGCGGTGATGGTGCCGGCTTTCGGCCCGCCAATGTTGCCCATGTCGGCGAACGGGCTGTCCAGTTGTTCCTGGTACTCATCGAACAGCGGCAGTTGCCAGGCGCGGTCATCGGCGCGCTTGCCCGCCTCGAGCAGTTGGCTGACCAGTTCGTCGTTGTTGCCCATCAGGCCGCTGGTGTAGCTGCCCAGGGCGACGATGCAGGCGCCGGTGAGCGTGGCGATATCGATCACCGCCTGGGGCTTGAAACGCTCGGCGTAGGTGAGGGTATCGCACAGCACCAGGCGACCTTCGGCGTCGGTGTTGAGAATTTCCACGGTCTGGCCGCTCATGGTGGTGACAATATCACCAGGGCGAGTGGCGCCGCCGCTGGGCATGTTCTCGGCACAGGCGAGCAGGCACACCAGGTTGATGGGCAGCTGCAGTTCCAGCACCGCACGCAGGGTACCGAACACGCTGGCTGCGCCGCACATGTCGTATTTCATCTCGTCCATGCCGGCACCGGGCTTGAGGCTGATGCCGCCGGTGTCGAAGGTGATGCCCTTGCCCACCAGCACGTAGGGCTTGTCGCCTTTCTTGCCGCCTTGGTAGTTAAGCACGATCAGACGCGGAGGTTGATCGCTGCCCTGGCCGACGGCGTAGAACGCGCCCATGCCCAGGTCCTTGATCTTCTTCTCGTCCAGCACATCGACTTTCAGGCCCTTGTGCGCCTTGCCCAGCTCCTTGGCCTGCTCGGCCAGGTAGCTTGGATGGCACAGGTTGGGAGGCAGGTTGCCCAGGTCACGGGTATAGGCCATGCCGGTGGCAATGGCACTGGCGTGGCGCACGGCGCGCTCCACGTCGGCCTGGTTGAGTTTGGTGGTGAGCAGGGTGACTTTCTTCAGCGCCCGAGGCTCGGCCTTCTGGCTTTTGAAACGATCGAATACGTACTCGCCATCGAGTAGGGTTTCGCCCAGCAGGCGATATTTGCCGTAGCCTGTATCGCGGTTGCTCAGCGCAATGTCATCGAGTGCCAGAACGGCGTCGGCGCCATTGAGGCCCTTGAGCACACCGGCAACGCTGGCCACCAGCTTGCGCCAGGTGCGATCACCCAGTGCCTCATCCTTGCCGCTACCCACCAGCAGCACACGCTCGGCCTTCAGGCCCGCAACGGCGTGCAGCAGCAGCGTCTGGCCAGGCTTGCCGACCAGGTCGCCACGCTTGAGCGCAGCGCTGATGGCGCCCTCGCTTGCCAGGTCCACGGCCTGGGCCACGGTGCCCAAGGCACGTTTTTCACCGACTGGGATGACCAGCGTTGCGGTCTTGACCGATGCAGCGGCTACGCTTTTTACAACCAGTTCCATCTCAGGGTCCCCGAATGATCGATACGTGTGGCGCCGTGCTGGCCGGCGCTTTGAACGCGACTGGCTGCGCGGTGGCAGGCCAGTGGAAAAGCTGCCAGTTTGAGCCTGCGGCCGGCGTGCTGACAACCCCGGCGTGCTGTGCGATGCGCGGCCAAGTGACAGGCGCGGTCAATCACAGGATAATGCGCGCACTTTATATGGAGGTTCGCCTTGGGCGAACCAGCATTGGCCTTGGATGTACTAAGTCATCGTCTGGTGCCATCGATTGGCAGTCCGTGCTGACAACCCAGGAGTGTCTGGTTTGATCGTCTTTCGTTATCTATCCCGCGAGGTCCTGGTGACCTTGAGCGCCGTCAGTGCAGTGCTGCTGGTGATCATCATGAGCGGGCGCTTCATCAAATACCTGGCCCAGGCTGCACAGGGGGTGCTCGACCCTGGCGTCCTGTTCCTGATCATGGGGTTCCGCCTGCCGGGCTTCCTGCAACTGATCCTGCCGCTGGGGTTGTTCCTGGGTATTCTGCTGGCCTATGGCCGGCTGTACCTGGAAAGCGAAATGACCGTGCTGTCGGCCACCGGCATGAGCCAGCAGCGCCTGCTGGCCATGACTATGGCGCCTGCGGCACTGGTGGCGCTGCTGGTGGCCTGGTTGAGCCTGAGCCTGGCACCCCTGGGCGTGGCCCAGGTGCAGAAGATCATCAGCCAGCAGGATGCCCTGACCGAATTCGACACTTTGGTGCCGGGCCGCTTCCAGACCCTGCGCGATGGTTCGCGGGTGACCTACACCGAGCAGCTTTCCGATGACCGGGTAAACCTGGGCGGCGTGTTCATCTCGGAAAAACGCTTCAACCAGGACAAGACCAAGGACCGCGCCCCGTCGGTGCTGGTGGCCGAGCGCGGGCACCAGGAAATCCAGGCTGACGGCAACCGTTACCTGGTGCTCGAAAACGGCTACCGCTACGACGGCAACCCAGGCCAGGCCGACTACCGCGCCATCAAGTACGACACCTATGGCGTGTTGTTGCCCAAGCCTGAAGTCAGCGAGGAGGTCACCGAGCGCGAGGCGATCCCCACCACCGATCTGTTCGGTGCCCAGGATTTGCGAGAGCGCGCCGAACTGCAATGGCGCCTGTCCCTGCCGATCCTGGTGTTCATCGTGACCCTGCTTGCCGTGCCGCTGTCGCGGGCCAACCCCCGGCAGGGGCGGTTCCTCAAGCTGCTGCCAGCCATCCTCCTGTACATGGCGTACCTGACAATGCTGATTTCCGTGCGCGGTGCACTCGAGAAGGGCAAGTTGCCCATCGCCCTTGGCATGTGGTGGGTGCATGGGCTGTTCCTGCTCATCGGCTTGGGCCTGATGTACTGGGAACCCCTTCGCCTCAAGCGCGCAGCCCGTCGTGCGGAGGTGGCCCGTGGCTAAGCTCGATCGTTATATCGGCCAGAGCGTGCTGGTGGCTATCCTGGCTGTGCTGGGCATCATCCTGGGGCTGGCCTCGCTGTTTGCCTTCATCGACGAAATGGGCGACCTGAGCGATACCTACACGGTGCTCGAAGCAGGCAAGTATGTGCTACTTACCGCGCCGCGGCGGCTGTACGACATGCTGCCGATGGCGGCGCTGATCGGCTGCCTGATCGGCCTGGGTACGCTGGCCAGCAGCAGTGAGCTGACCATCATGCGTGCCGCTGGGGTGTCGATCGGTCGTATCGTCTGGGCGGTGATGAAACCGATGCTGGTGCTGATGCTGGTTGGTCTGCTGATCGGCGAATACGTGGCACCGGTCACCGAAAACAAAGCCCAGGCCGATCGCTCCCTGGCCCAGGGTGGCGGTGAAGCGCAAAGCTCCAAGCGTGGCATGTGGCACCGGCAGGGCGAGGAGTTCGTGCACATCAACTCCGTGCAGCCCAACGGCCTTCTGCTGGGTGTGACCCGCTACCGGTTCGACGACCAGCGCAAGATCATCAGCTCCAGCTTTGCGCGCCGGGCGCGTTACGAAAACGATCACTGGCTGCTGACCGATGTGCGCACCACACTGTTCCATGGCGACCGTACCGAAGTCGTGCAAAACCCTGAAGAACAATGGGATGTGTCGGTCACGCCGCAGTTGCTCAACACGGTGGTGCTGGCGCCTGAATCGCTGTCGATCACCGGCCTGTGGGACTACATCCACTACCTGTCCGACCAAGGGCTGAACAACGCCCGCTACTGGCTGGCCTTCTGGACCAAGGTCCTGCAACCGGCCATTACGGCAGCCCTGGTACTCATGGCCATTTCGTTCATTTTCGGGCCGCTGCGATCGGTGACGCTTGGCCAGCGTGTCTTTACCGGCGTGCTGGTGGGCTTCGTGTTCCGTATTGCCCAGGACCTGCTGGGCCCATCCAGCCAGGTGTTCGGCTTCCCGCCTTTGCTTGCGGTGGTGCTGCCAGCCGGCATCTGTGCTGTGGCAGGCTTGTGGTTGTTGCGCCGCGCTGGATAAACCCGCTGCGCAGCCGCATGGCTGCGTGCTTGACCCTAGGGGCCGCTATAGCGGCCCCTCGTGTTTCAGGGCCGCTGCCGCTTGAGTAGAGCGCTCATTTCTTCGGCTTGGGGACTCGAACCAGTTGGCTCTCGGAGTAGATGTCGTGCCAGCTGCGTTTGCGCTTGTCGACCAGGGCCCAGAAGAAACCCAGCCCCAGGCATAGCCACGAGGCGATGGAAACGACAAACCGCAACAGCGCCTGCCAGAGCGTGATGGGCGAGCCATCGGCGTTCTGCACACGCACGCCCCAGACCTGCATGCCTAGTGTTTGCCCGCCATGGGTCCAGAATTTGGCGAAGAAACCGAATAGCACGAACAGCAGCACCGTGGACAGCAAAGGGTCGCCGTCCAGCGCGCCTGCTTCGGTGAGTTCGCGCATACGCTGCTGGCCGATGATCGCCATCTGGACCATCTTGTAGAGGCCTGCGGTGACGATCAGCAAGGCCGTGCACAGCAAAAAATCATAGAACACCGCAGCCAGACGCCTGCCGAGGCCGACCGGAGGGAAATCACCTTGGGGATGCAGCACAGGCTTGGACATGCAGAATAGCTCCATCACGCAAAGCCGCCATTCTACGGGCAAAAAAAAGCCCCTGCACTGAGCAGGGGCTTTTTTGGGGGTAACAAGGCTTATTCAGCTACCTGTACCTTGTCAGCCTGCATACCTTTCTGGCCTTGTACGGCTTCAAAAGTAACTTTCTGGCCTTCTTTCAGGCTCTTGAAGCCGTTGCCTTCGATGGCGCGGAAGTGCACGAAAAGATCAGCACCGCTTTCTGGGGTGATGAAGCCGAAACCTTTTTCGTCATTGAACCACTTGACGGTACCGTTCTGACGCTGAGACATGGTCTTATTTCCTATGAAACTTAGGTTTGGATGACAGTTTTCTTTCGCTTTCAAACAAGCAAAAGAGTACTGGGCTGGGTTGCAGGAAAGTAAGAGACGTCGAACGGGTTGTAGCAGATTGCGGCTACTGGCCCAGGTCACGAACTGTTGCGACCCATGCAAACACAGTGCGTTGACTCTACGCCAACTACCGAGCGAAAAACAAGCCTTGCAGCGGGTGTAAAAGTGACTGTTTTACAACCCTTGGTCAAATCGCCGAAAAGTGCATGGCGCCTGGCCTGGCGCCATGTTCGCAGTGGCGCGCGCCACGTTCGTAAACGAAGATACCGAGCACTGCCACGTCGTCGATGAAACTGCCTTAACCGCGATAGTAACGGGGCGCTACGAACGGCGTTTTACTGACTTTCAAGGCCACCTTCTTACCGCGCACAAGGGCATATAAAAGCGTGTCCAGGGCGGCATGTTCGGTGTCGACATACCCCATCGCCACAGGGGCGCTGAGTGTGGGCCCAAAGCCGCCACTGCAGATGGTGCCGACCAGGGTACCTTCTGCATCGACAATCTCGGCGCCTTCGCGCACAGGTGTGCGTTCCTGGGGCAGCAAACCAACCCGCTTGCGTTTTACACCCTCACGTTGCTGGCCGAAGATGGCCTGCGCGCCCGGAAAGCCGCCGGCACGGGCACCATCGGCCCGACGTGGCTTGGACATTGCCCACACCAGGTTGGCTTGCACGGGCGAGGTGTCGCTGCTCATGTCATGGCCATACAGGCACAGGCCAGCTTCCAGGCGCAACGAGTCACGGGCCCCTAGCCCGATCGGCTGGACCTCTGGCTGCTTGAGCAGCTCCCTGGCGAGCGTCTCTGCGCCCGCCACCGGCACGGAGATCTCATAACCATCCTCCCCGGTGTAACCCGACCGACTGAGCCAGCACGGATGGCCCAGTAACGTGACAGGACGCACCTGCATGAACGTCATGTCAGCCACTTCATGCGCCAGACGCTGCAGGACCTTGACCGCTGCCGGCCCTTGCAAGGCGAGCAGGGCACGCTGGTCGAACAGCGGCTGGACCTCGCAACGTTGGCCGATATGCCGCTGCAGATGCGCCAGGTCCTGATCCTTGCAGGCGGCGTTCACCACCAGCAGCAGTGTTTCGTCACCCAGATTGGCGACCATCAGGTCGTCGAGGATGCCCCCGTGTTCGTTGGTGAACATGGCATAGCGCTGCATGCCAACGGGCAGGTCGATGATGTCGACCGGTACCAGCGTTTCCAGGGCACTGGCAGCGTCGCGACCTTTGAGCAGAACTTGCCCCATGTGCGAGACGTCGAACAACCCGGCTTGTTCACGGGTGTGCAGGTGCTCTTTGAGCACGCCCAGAGGGTACTGCACCGGCATGTCGTAGCCCGCGAAGGGCACCATGCGCGCACCCAGTTCCAGGTGCAGGGCATGCAGTGGGGTTTTGAGCAGTGTTTCGGACATCGATGACTCCTTGCATGGGTTTCGGTCAATGTCCGGGGACATTGACCGCCAGGCGAATGACACACTCAGGATCCGGCGCTGTCAGACGTCCTGGTAGCTTTCGATCGACGGGCAGGCACAGACCAGGTTGCGGTCGCCAAAGACGTTGTCGACCCGGCTCACAGGCGGCCAGTACTTGCTTTGCACCAGGCCAGGCAGCGGGTAGACCGCTTGCTCGCGGGAGTAACCATGGGCCCATTCGCCCACCAGTTCCGCTGCGGTGTGCGGCGCGTTCTTGAGCGGGTTGTCGTCCTTGTCCAGCGTGCCGTCCTCTACCGCGCGGATTTCCTCGCGGATCTGGATCATGGCTTCGCAGAACCTGTCCAGCTCTTCCCGGGATTCGCTTTCGGTCGGCTCGATCATCAGCGTGCCTGCCACCGGGAACGACATGGTCGGGGCGTGGAAGCCGTAGTCGATCAGGCGCTTGGCCACGTCGTCGACGCTGATGCCACTGCTGTCCTTGAGCGGGCGCAGGTCCAGGATGCACTCATGGGCGACCAGGCCATTGCTGCCGGTGTACAGCACCGGGTAGTGCTCCTCCAGGCGGCGAGCGATGTAGTTGGCATTGAGGATGGCCATCTGCGAAGCCCGCTTGAGCCCCGCGCCCCCCATCATGCGAATGTACATCCAGGTGATCGGCAGGATGCTGGCGCTGCCGAAGGGTGCGGCGCATACCGCGCCTTCGGCAGTGCCCAGGGCGGCATGGCCCGGCAGGAAGGGCGCCAGGTGCGATTTCACGCCGATCGGCCCTACGCCCGGCCCACCGCCGCCATGGGGAATGCAGAAGGTCTTGTGCAGGTTCAGGTGCGACACATCGCCCCCGAACTTGCCCGGCGCGCACAGGCCGACCATGGCGTTCATGTTGGCGCCGTCGATGTAAACCTGGCCGCCGTTGTCGTGGACGATGGCGCAAATCTCGCCGATCGCTTCCTCGAACACCCCATGGGTGGACGGGTAGGTGATCATCAGCGCCGCCAGGCGTTCGCGGTGCTCGATGGCCTTGGCACGCAGGTCGGCGACGTCAACGTTGCCGCGCGCGTCGCAGGCCGTGACCACCACCTGCATGCCGGCCATGTTGGCCGTTGCCGGGTTGGTGCCATGGGCTGAAGAAGGGATCAGGCAGATATCGCGATGCCCTTCGTTACGGCTGCGATGATAGGCGCGGATCGCCAATAGGCCCGCGTACTCGCCCTGAGAACCGGCGTTGGGTTGCAGCGATACGGCATCGTAGCCCGTGGCTGCGCAGAGCATGGCCTCCAACTCCGACGTCAATTGCAAGTAGCCCTGGCTCTGCTGCGCTGGGGCGAAGGGGTGCAGGTTGCCGAATTCTGCCCAGGTGACCGGGATCATTTCGCTGGCCGCGTTGAGCTTCATGGTGCACGAGCCCAGCGGGATCATGCTGCGGTCCAGGGCCAGGTCCTTGTCGGCCAGCTTGCGCAGGTAGCGCATCAACTCCGTTTCGCTGTGGTAGCGGTTGAACACGGGGTGTTCGAGGAACGTCGAACGACGCAGCAAGGCCTCGGGCAGTAGTGTACCGCTGCTGGCGGCCAGCGCCTGGAAGTCAGGCTGCGTTTGACCAGCGCCGAACAGCTGCCACAGCGCCTGCACATCGGCCGGAGTAGTGGTTTCGTCCAGCGATACACCTACATGGCCGGCATCGACCTGGCGCAGGTTGATGCCTTGGGCGCGCGCTTTCTCGTGCAGGCCGTGGGTGGCATCGCCGGTAGCCAGGGTCAGGGTATCGAATGCCGTGTCGCTCACGACCGGCACAGCCATTGCCCGCAGGCCCTGTGCCAGGATGGCGGTCAGGCTGTGGGTACGTTGGGCAATGCGCTTGAGGCCTTCAGGGCCGTGATAGACGGCGAACATGCTGGCAATATTGGCAAGCAGCACCTGGGCGGTGCAGATGTTGCTGGTGGCCTTTTCGCGGCGAATGTGCTGCTCACGTGTCTGCATGGCCAAGCGCAGGGCCGTCTTGCCGAAGCGGTCTATCGACACGCCGACCAGGCGCCCTGGCATGTCGCGCTTGAAGGCATCGCGGGTCGCGAAGTAGGCCGCATGCGGCCCGCCGAAGCCCAGGGGCACACCAAAGCGCTGGGCGCTGCCGATGGCCACGTCGGCCTCGAACTCGCCAGGTGGGGTCAACAGGGTCAAGGCCAGCAGGTCTGCCGCCACGGCCACCAACGCATTGGCGTGATGGAACCGCTGCACCACCTCCCGGTAATCGAAGATACCACCGGTGCTGGCGGGGTACTGCAGCAATGCGCCGAAGAATGGGCTGGCATCATCGAGCGCCTGCTCGTCGCCTACCACCACCTCGATGCCCAAGGGCTCTGCGCGGGTACGCAGTACATCGAGGGTCTGCGGGTGGCAATGCATCGAGGCGAAGAAGCGGTTGCTGGCCTTGTTCTTCGACAGGCGTTTGCAGAACGTCATGGCTTCGGCAGCCGCCGTGGCTTCATCGAGCAGCGAAGCATTGGCGATCGGTAACCCTGTGAGGTCGCTGATCAGGGTCTGGAAATTGAGCAAGGCTTCCAGCCGGCCCTGGGAAATTTCTGGCTGGTAGGGCGTGTACGCGGTGTACCAGGCCGGGTTTTCCAGCAGATTGCGCAGGATGGGCGCGGGCGTGTGGGTGTTGTAGTAACCCTGGCCTATGTAACTTTTGAAAAGCTGGTTCTTGCCGGCGATGGCCTTCAGGGCGGCGAGCGCATCCGCTTCGCTGTGCCCATCGTCCGTGCCCAGCACGCTGGTGCCCTTGATGCTGGCGGGGATGACGGCGTCGGTCATGGCCTCCAGTGAATCGAAGCCCAGGGTGGCGAGCATGGCCTGCTCGTCTTCGCTGCGTGGCCCGATGTGACGGGCAATGAACTCATTGGCAGTGCCGAGGTTGATAGTCATGGCGTGGTTCCTCAGGCGTCGTCGTTGGCGTTGAGCAGGCGGTCGTAGGCGTCCTGGTCGAGCAGGGCGCTCACAGCGCTGGCGTCGGCAGGCTTGAAGCGGAAGAACCAGCCTTCGCCCAGCGGGTCCTCGTTGACCAGCTCGGGGCTATCTTCAAGCTGGGCGTTGACCTCAATCACTTCGCCGGCCAGCGGCATGTACACGCCGCTGGCAGCCTTGACCGACTCGACGGTGGACGCTTCGCTACCTTTGTCATAGTGCTGCAGCTCCGGCAGCTGCACGAACACCACATCGCCCAGAGCATTCTGGGCATAGGCGGTGATCCCTACGGTGACGCTGCCATCGGCTTCTACACGCAGCCATTCGTGGTCGTCGGTGAAACGCAACTCGCTCATGAAAAATCCTCGTGGACCGGGTGGCACGATTAGGTTCGCGCTCTGGTGGGTTTTCAGTAAGCAATAAGGTGGCCAACTGTGCACAGGCCAGCTATATCAGCTTCCTGGAGTGAGGACTCGAAGTGGCGCAAGCGGCTTTTGGAGTGAAATCGTTACATTAAGTCGCTCTGTATTGGTGTGATGGTTGTGATCGCCCTGATTCACGTCATCACCGCATTTGTAACGATTAAATTACAGTGTATTGAATTAGTTACGGCTAACTGGCCTGCCTGCATCCTCAGCGGTAGTTGACGAAGTGAAACGGTGGCGCGCTGAGCAGGGGCTTCCAGGTTTCAAGCCATCCTGAATCCAAAACAGACGACTCCCGCAGCTCATCGTGCGGGAGTCTTTCAGCTTACCGGTTCGGCAACGCCATCACAGGTTCATTATTGAAAAAACGGCAGCGCCAGATACACCTTGATCACCACCACATTGATCAAGTCAATGAAGAACGCCCCCACCATCGGCACCACCAGAAATGCCACGTGCGAAGGCCCGAACCGCTGGGTCACCGCTTGCATGTTCGCGATTGCGGTAGGCGTTGCACCCAGTCCGAAGCCGCAATGGCCGGCGGACAGGACAGCCGCGTCGTAGGTGCGGCCCATGACCCGGAAGGTGATGAAGATGGCAAACAGCGCCATCAGCAGGGTCTGCGCCGCCAGCAGCACAAAGAAAGGCAGTGCCAGTGCAGCCAGGTCCCACAGTTTCAACGACATCAACGCAATGGCCAGAAACAACGACAGGCTCACATTGCCCAGTACCGACACTTCCCGCTCGAACACCTGATAAAAGCCGAAGGCTGACAGGCCATTGCGCAGCAGTACGCCCACGAACAATACGCAGACGAAGTTTGGCAACTCGAAGGCAGTGCCCTTGAGCAGCTCATTTAGCACGGTACCGGTCAACAGGCTCACTGCAATCAGGGCAAGCGTCTCGATCACGGAAAACGAGGTGATCAGGCGTTCTTTCTCCGGCTGCTCGAAGCCTGAGGGCAACTGAGGCGTGTTGTTAGCCAAGCCAGGGGTCGCGACCCGCTTGATCAGTAGGCGGGCCACGGGGCCGCCAATCAAGCCGCCCAAGACCAGCCCGAACGTGGCGGAGGCCAATGCCAGCTCCGAGGCCGAGGCCAGGCCGAACTTTTCAGTGAAGGTGGCGCCCCACGCAGCACCGGTGCCATGGCCTCCCGACAGGGTGATCGAGCCGGCCAGCAGACCCATCAACGGGTCCAACCCCAGCGCCGTGGCCAGACCGATGCCCAAGGCGTTCTGCACCACCAGCAGGCCGGTCACCACCGCCAGGAACAGGACCACCGCACGCCCACCTTTTTTCAGGCTGGCAAAATCGGCGTTCAGGCCGATGGTGGCGAAGAATGCCAGCATCAAAGGTGTCTGCAGGGAGGTGTCGAAGTGAACTTGCACATCGAAGGTGCGCAGCACCAGCAGGGCAATCGCGACCACCAGGCCACCGGCGACCGGTTCAGGGATGTTGTAGGCACGCAGAAAACCTATGCGTGCGACCAGACCGCGACCTAGCAGCAGCACCAGGGAAGCGGCCACCAGCGTGCCGTAAAAATCGAGTTCGAACATCAGGTACTCTCGTTGAATCCATAACGGACCGCTGACCGCTCTGGGGCGGTCTGGCGGGGTGACAGGCAGGATTGCACTGGCACCATTCTACGAGGCGTGACGAAAGACGTATCCGGGGAACGCCTAGGACAAGTCTGCTAAAACAGAGGGAATTGTCGTCAACCTCAGGTTTTTCCAGGAATTCCGTATTTGCGCAGGCGTTGGGCAATGGCGGTATGTGAGGTCTGCAGCCGGGCCGCCAGCAATCGGGTCGAGGGGTATCTGGTATACAGCCGTTGCAACAGCTCACGCTCGAAATCACCCACGGCCTGTTCCAGGCTGGCCACGTCGCCCTCATGGGTGCGACTGACAGACGTGCCAGCGATGTCCAAATCGCCGATGTCCACCAGGTTGCTTTCGCAGATAGCGGCGGCGCGAAAGATCACGTTCTGCAATTGCCGCACATTGCCCGGCCAAGGGTTAGCCAGCATGGCGCTGTGGGTGGCGGGGGTGAGCCTGCAGGCAGGCCGCTGGATCTGTGTGCAGGCCTGCTGCATGAAGAAGTGCGCGAGCATCAGGATGTCCTGGCCGCGGTCACGCAGGGGAGGGACTTGCAGGTTCAACACATTGAGGCGGTAAAACAGGTCCTCGCGGAACGTGCCCTCGGCCACCATCTGCTCCAGGTTACGGTGGGTCGCGCTGATGATACGCACGTTGACCTTCACTTCCCGGTCGCCCCCCACGCGGCGGAAACTGCCGTCACTGAGAAAACGCAGCAGCTTGGCTTGCAGGTAGGGGGACATCTCGCCGATCTCATCGAGAAACACCGTGCCCTGGTTGGCCAGCTCCATCAGCCCTGGTTTGCCGCCGCGCTGAGCGCCAGTGAAGGCGCCTGGTGCATAACCGAACAGTTCGCTCTCGGCCAGGCTTTCAGGCAAGGCGGCGCAGTTCAGGGCCAGAAAGGGAGCCGCGTGACGGCTGCTGATCGCGTGGCAGGCGCGGGCCACCAGTTCCTTGCCGGTGCCGGTCTCGCCATGCACCAACAGCGGTGCATCCAGGGTAGCCACACGCAAGCCCCGAGCCTTCAGGGTACGGATGGCGGGTGATTCGCCCAACAGGGCGTCGAAACCCTCGGCATGATCGTGGCGCAGGGCTGATAGCCGCTCACCCAATCGCGTGGGCGGGTAAAGTGTCAGCAGGCCGCCGGTGTGGGTGATTGGCATGGCGTCGAGCAGCAGGCTCTGGCCATTGAGCTGCATTTCGCGCATGGGCAGGTGAAAGTTGCTGTCGAGCAACGCTTGCAGCAGGCCCGGGTCGCCAAACAACTCGCCTACGCAGCGCCCGGCCGACTCCCGACCACACAACGCCACCAGCGCAGGGTTGGCCAGCAACACCTTGCCGGCCCTGTCCACCGCCAGCACTGGGTCGCTCATGGCGGCCAGCAGTGCATCGAGCTGCAGGTGACGACGTTGCCCCGGCAGGATGTCGACCACCTCCACTGCCTTCACACCCTGTACGTCGAACAAGGCGTCATGCAGCTCTTCCAGCACGGCGGGGCTGAGGGTCGGTGCGTCGATGTAGACGTTCGGCGGCACCATCTCCACGGCATCGAGGTTGAGGTTGCGCGCACCGAGCAGCGCCAGGACTTCCTGAGTGATGCCGACGCGGTCGATGAAGCTGACATGGATACGCATGGGGCAATACGAAATGGCCGGGTAGGGCGCTAGTATGCCTCAAGCGGATCCTGCTCGTGACGGGTCGCGTCCTACTCCAGATGCTCAGGCTTGATGGGGTCACCGGACTTCACGTCCAGCTTGGCGCGGATGTCCTCGAACATCCAGTCGTAGATCCTGTGGGGTGAAGCCAGGCTTTCGAATTTCTTCGGTGGGGCCAGGTAAGCCTGGGCGCGGCGACTCAGTTGCATCAGAAAACTGGGCAGCACCTGATCCTTGGGCAGAAAGAAAGCCTCGTCGACAGGCTTGCCCTCGATACTGCCCTTCATGTGGAATTGAATACCCCTGCCCTCACGGGGGTCGGTAAAGGCCTCGTAGTCCACCTTGAGGTCATAGCTGTGGTCACTGCTGTTGAGCGCAGTGCGCTCGATGTGGACGTGACCGGGTTCATATTTGGCCATGGGCTCTCCTGTATGAGATTGAGCGGGCACATGGCCCGCCGACGGTATTCAACGGTAGCTGATCCCAGGGGCAGCGGTCGAAACCCGCGTGCCGGCGGTACCGGTCACGATGCGCTCGATATTGGCCAGCGAGCTGATCACCGCCACCTTGCCCGTGTGCCGGGCAAAGTCGCTGGCCGCCTGCACCTTGGGCCCCATCGAACCTGCCGCGAAACCTAGCGTGTCCAGCTCGTCAGGGTGGGCCTGGGCGATGGCGCGTTGGGTCGGCTTGCCAAAATCGATGTACGCCGCCTCCACATCGGTGGCAATGATCAGCAGGTCGGCCTCGAGCTGTTCGGCCAGCAGTGCAGAGCACAGGTCCTTGTCGATCACCGCCTCGATACCCTTGAGCTTACGGTGTTCATCGTAGAGGGTCGGGATGCCGCCGCCGCCGGCACAGATCACGATGCTGCCCTTTTCGAGCAGCCATTTGATAGGGCGGATTTCGAAGATGCGTTTGGGCCTGGGGCTTGCCACCACCCGGCGGTATTTGTCCCCGTCAGGCTTGACCACCCAGCCCTTTTCAGCGGCCAGGCGCTGGGCTTCATCCTTGCTGTAGACCGGGCCGATGAACTTGCTCGGGTCCTTGAACGCAGGGTCCTCGGCGTCCACTTCGACCTGGGTCAGCAGGGTGGCAAACGGCACGCCGACGTCCAGCAGGTTGCCCAGTTCCTGCTCGATCATGTAGCCGATCATGCCCTCGGTTTCGGCGCCCAACACGTCCAGCGGATAGGCCTCGTCGGGCTTGTACGACAGCCCTTGCAAGGCCAGCAGGCCCACTTGCGGGCCATTGCCATGGGCGATTACCAGCTCGTTACCGGGGTGGATCTTGGCAATCTGCTCGGCAGCGGTACGAATGTTGGCGCGCTGGTTTTGCGCGGTCATGGGCTCGCCACGGCGCAGCAGGGCATTGCCGCCTAGTGCAACAACGATACGCATGGAGAATGTCCTTTATCGAAAGTCGTGAGCGGCTGCAGGACGGCTAATGCGGCCCGCTAACAGCCGCAATGCCAAAGCAGGCGGCGATCTACAGATCGGCCAGTGTCGACACCAGAATCGCCTTGATCGTGTGCATGCGGTTTTCCGCTTGCTCGAACGCAATGCAGGCCGGGGACTCGAACACGTCATCGGTCACTTCGATGCCGTTAGTGAGGTCCGGGTACTGCTCGGCGATCTGCTTGCCCACCTTGGTCTCGCAGTTGTGAAACGCCGGCAGGCAGTGCATGAACTTGGTCCTGGGATTGCCGCTGGCCTTCATCAGCTCGGCGTTGACCTGGTAGGGCTTGAGCAGCTTGATGCGTTCGCCCCAGGCTTCGATGGGTTCGCCCATCGATACCCACACGTCGGTATGAATGAAGTCCACGCCCTTGACGGCGGCCTTGGCATCTTCGGTGAGGGTGATGCGGGCACCGCTTTGCTCGGCGTACTGCTTGCAACGTTGCACCAGGTCATCGTGGGGCCAGAGGTCCTTGGGCGCAGCGATGCGCACGTCCATGCCCAGCTTGGCGCCGATCAATAGCAGCGAGTTGCCCATGTTGTTGCGCGCATCGCCCAGGTAGGCGTAGCTGATGTCATGCAGCGGCTTGTCGCTGTGTTCGCGCATGGTCAACACGTCGGCAATCATCTGGGTAGGGTGATATTCATCCGTCAGGCCATTGAATACTGGCACGCCGGCATACTTGGCCAGTTCTTCGACGATTTCCTGCTTGAAGCCGCGGTATTCGATTGCGTCGTACATGCGCCCGAGCACGCGAGCGGTGTCCTTCATGCTTTCCTTGTGGCCGATCTGCGAGGAGTTCGGGTCGATGTAGGTGACGTTGGCGCCTTGGTCGTAAGCGGCCACTTCGAAAGCACAACGGGTACGCGTGGAGGTTTTTTCAAAAATCAGCGCAATGTTGTTGCCCTTGAGGTGCTGCTGTTCGGTGCCGGTGTACTTGGCCCGCTTGAGGTCGCGGGACAGGTCCAGCAGGTAACGCAGCTCACGGGTGCTGTGGTGTTCCAGGCTGAGCAGGTTGCGGTTGTGGATGTTGAACGCCATGACTTTTCTCCTGGGTGTGGTGAACGCCGGGCCGCTACCGGGTAGGGGCGGCCTGGTTGATGGACGTCAGTAATCGATGGGGTCGCGAACGATAGGGCAGGTCATGCAGTGGCCTCCGCCGCGGCCGCGGCCCAGTTCGCCAGCACTGATGGTGATCACTTCGACCCCGGCCTTGCGCAGCAAGGTATTGGTGTAGGTGTTGCGGTCGTAACCAATGACCACGCCTGGCTCCAGCGCCACCACGTTGTTGCCGTCATCCCATTGCTCGCGTTCGGCGGCAAAGCTGTTGCCGCCGGTTTCGACCACCCGCAGGCGCACACCCAGCTGTTCGCCCACAACCTCGATGAACGACTTGTGCTCGCGGCGCACGTCCATGCCATAGGGCCGGCTTTCGTCGGGCTGGATGATGAACGGTACGATCTCGCTGACCACCTCGGGGAAGACCGTGACCAGGTCGCGGTCGCAGAAGCTGAACACGGTGTCCAGGTGCATGGCGGCGCGGGACTTGGGCAAGCCGGCGACGATGACCTTGTGCACGGCGCCCTTGGCGAACAGGCTCTGCGCCAACTGGCCGATGGCCTGGCGGGAGGTGCGCTCGCCCATGCCGATCAGCACGATGCCGTTGCCGATGGGCATGACATCACCGCCTTCGAGGGTGGACTGACCATGGTCCTTGTCCGGGTCACCGTACCAGACCTGGAAGTCGGCGCCTGTGAACTGCGGGTGGAACGTGTAGATGGCGGTGGTGAGCAGCGTTTCCTGGCGCCGTGCCGGCCAGTACATGGGGTTGAGCGTGACGCCCCCGTAGATCCAGCAGGTGGTGTCGCGGGTGAATTGGGTATTGGGCAACGGTGGCAGGATGAAACTGGAATGGCCCAGGTAGTCGTTGTACATCTTGACCACTTCGGCACCTTCGCTTTGCGGCAGATCCTGGCCAGCTACACCGCCAAACAAAAATTCAGCCAGGTGACGCGGCTCCATGCCTTCGAGCCAACTGCGCACCTCATTGGTCAGGCCTACCCCGACGGTGTCAGGGGTGATCTTGCGGTCCAGTATCCATTTGAGCGCTTCGGGTTGCTGCACGATGTCGGTCAGCAGGTTGTGCATTTCCAGCACATCGACACCCCGCTCGCGCATCTTGGTGACGAAATCGAAGTGGTCACGCTTGGCCTGATCCACCCAGATCACATCGTCAAACAACAGCTCGTCGCAGTTGGTCGGGGTCAGGCGCTTGTGCGCAAGGCCCGGCGCGCACACCATGACCTTGCGCAGCTTGCCGGCTTCGGAATGCACACCGTATTTCTGTTTTTCAGCGGACATGGTTTCAATCCTCCATTGAGTCGAAGAGGGATCACAGCGTCAGGAAGCCGTCGTACAGGCCGAAGGCTGCCACCAGGGCACCGACGACCACGGCTGCGAAAATCAGTTTTTCCACGGGGGTGAAGACGGGTTGGCCCACTTCACGCTTGGCCTTTGCAAACAGGATGGCGCCAGGGGCATACAGCAGCGCCGAGAGCAGCAGGTATTTCACTCCGCCGGCATACAGCAGCCAGATGGCATAGAGCAGGGCGACGCTGCCGATGAACAGGTCCTTGCGGCGTTCGGCCAGCGCCTGTTGGTAGGTTTCACTGCGCACCGCCAGCAATACGGCGTAGGCCGCCGACCACAGGTAGGGCACCAGGATCATCGAAGTGGCCAGGTAGATCAGCGACAGGTAGGTACTGTTGGAGAACAGCGTGATCACCAGGAAGATCTGCACCATGGCGTTGGTCAGCCACAAGGCGTTGGCAGGCACCTGGTTGGCGTTCTCGCGGCGCAGGAAGGCCGGCATGGTGTGGTCCTTGGCAGCGGCGAACATGATCTCGGCGCACAACAGCACCCAGGACAGCAGCGCACCGAGCAGCGAGATGATCAGGCCGACACTGATCAGCACGGCGCCCCAGTGGCCGACCACGTGCTCGAGCACGGCCGCCATCGAGGGGTTCTGCAACCCTGCCAGTTCAGGCTGGGTCATGATGCCCAGCGACAGCACATTGACCAGCACCAGGAACAACAGCACGGTGATGAAGCCGATGACGGTGGCCTTGCCCACATCGGAGCGTTTTTCCGCACGGGATGAGAAGATGCTCGCGCCTTCGATGCCGATGAACACCCACACCGTCACCAGCATCATGTTGCGCACCTGATTCATCACGCCGCCCAGTTCAGGTGTACCGGTGCCCCATATATCGGCGGTGAAGACGTCCAGCCGGAAGGCGAACAGGCAGATCAGCGCGAACAGCACCAACGGCACCACCTTGGCCACCGTGGTAACCAGGTTGATGAACGCCGCTTCACGGATGCCTCGCAGCACCAGAAAATGCACTGCCCACAGCAGGATCGAGGCGCCGATGATCGCGGCCGGCGTGTTGCCCTCGCCAAATACCGGGAAGAAGTAGCCCAGGGTACTGAACAACAGCACGAAATAGCCGACGTTCCCCAGCCAGGCACTGATCCAGTAGCCCCAGGCCGAAGAAAAGCCCATGTAATCGCCGAAACCGGCCTTGGCATACGCATAGACTCCGCCGTCAAGGTCAGGCTTGCGGTTGGCCAGCGTCTGGAATACGAAAGCCAGGGTCAGCATGCCCACGGCGGTGATAGCCCAGCCAATCAACACTGCGCCTACGCCGGCGCTGGCGGCCATGTTCTGCGGAAGGGAAAAGATGCCGCCACCGATCATCGAGCCGACGACCAGCGCAACTAACGCACCGAGTTTTAGTTTTGCGGGAGAATCAGACATTTAACAACTCCTGCCAGGAGGAAGTTGGCCACAGATTAAATCTGATGCCGTGGCCATACGCTGATATGGATCAGTGCATTGCAAGGTAAGGGCGTTGAATTACCTTACCGAACTCCTGGAGATTGCCGACTGCCATGGCTGCAGGCCTTGTACGCTGGCACCTCCATGTCTTGCTACGCTTCATCCCTCTGCCCTGCGAAGGTTGAAACTAGTCGCTTCTGGGCAGAGCGCAAATTTTTTACCGGTATTTATGCTTTTATCGAAATAGTGTGAACCGGTTGGCACTCTGGAGTTCTTAACAACCGCACGCTTAGACGTTAATGGCTTAGTGGCTAAATGAGAGTACGGCTGTAATTGAGGTCAGCCTCTATTAATAAACAGCGTCTTGTTACAACTGCAACACTGTCAGGAAATATTTGGAGACCTATGGGCGAACAAGGACAGAAACTGCGTCTAGGGGCATTGGTGGCGCTGGTCGTGGGTTCGATGACCGGAGGCGGCATTTTCTCCTTGCCCCAGAACATGGCGGCCCGTGCCCAGGCCGGGGCGGTGCTGATTGGCTGGGGGATCACTGCCGTGGGCATGCTGGCCCTGGCCTTCGTCTTCCAGACGCTGGCCAACCGCAAGCCTGAACTGGATTCAGGCGTGTATGCCTATGCCAAGGCTGGGTTCGGCGACTACATGGGCTTTTCCTCGGCGTGGGGCTACTGGATCAGTGCCTGGCTGGGGAATGTCGGTTATTTCGTGCTGTTGTTCAGCACCCTTGGGTTCTATTTCCCGGTGTTCGGTGAAGGCAATACCCCAGTGGCCATCGGGTGTGCCTCGGTGTTGCTGTGGGCGGTGCATTTTCTGGTATTGCGCGGGATTCGCGAGGCGGCGTTCATCAACCTGGTGACCACAGTGGCCAAAGTGGTGCCCCTGGTGCTGTTCGTCGTCATCGCGGCCTGCGCTTTTCGCCTGGATATCTTCACCCAGGACATCTGGGGGCTGGACAATCCGGCGTTCGGCAGCGTGCTCGAGCAAGTGCGCAACATGATGCTGGTAACGGTGTTTGTCTTCATCGGTATCGAAGGCGCCAGTGTGTACTCAGGCAGGGCTCGGCGGCGGGCCGACGTGGGCAGGGCCACGGTCATCGGCTTCGTGGGTGTGCTGGCACTGCTGGTACTGGTCAACGTCCTCTCCCTAGGGGTCATGACGCAACCGGAGCTGGCCGGTTTGCAGAACCCTTCGCTGGCGGCGGTCCTGGCCCACATCGTCGGCCCTTGGGGCGCGTTGCTGATCAGCCTGGGGCTAGCGGTTTCGTTGCTGGGGGCGTTACTGTCGTGGGCGCTGCTGTGTGCCGAGATTCTCTACGCCACGGCGCGCGACCAGACCATGCCCCGTTTCCTTGCCCAGGAGAACGCCAACCAGGTACCTGCCAATGCACTGTGGCTGACCAACGGCATGATCCAGGGTTTTTTACTGATCACGCTGGTGTCCGCCGGTACCTATACCAGCCTGATCTACCTGGCCTCGTCCATGATTCTGGCGCCGTACCTGTGGTCCGCCGCCTACGCCATGTCGCTGGCCGTGCGGGGAGAGACTTACGAAGGCCAACCGGCCCAGCGGCGCAAGGACCTGCTCGTGGCCGCGCTCGCGGTTGGGTACGCCGTCTGGCTGCTGTATGCCGGTGGCCTGAAGTATCTGCTGCTCTCGGCACTGTTGTACGCGCCGGGGGTGATCCTGTTTGCCCGAGCCAAACATGAGCAAGGGCTTAAGCTTTTCACGCTGACAGAGAAGCTGATCTTCGCCGCCGTGCTATCGGGTGCGGCGCTGGCAGGCTATGCCCTCTGGTCAGGGTTGCTGAGCCTGTGAGCCGGCTGTGAACGGCCGTTCCGGTCGCGACCAGATCCACAGGTTGCCCAGGCTCATACCGGCAATGGCCAGGAATACCGGCCAGTGATGCTCAAGAAACACCAGCATCAAAACCGCGCAGAGCAACATGCTGACCGTCGCACTGACCTTGGCCCGCCGCTGGATCACCTTGCCGTTGCGCCAGTTGTACAGGATAGGGCCAAACAACCGGTGGCTTTCGAGCCAGGCGGACAGGCGAGGCGAGCTTCGCGTGGCCGCCCACGCCGACAACAGGATGAATTCGGTGGTCGGCAAGCCCGGAACGACAATGGCGACCAGGCCTACCCCCAGGCTTGCGTAAGCCAGGATCGCATACAGCAGACGGGCAATTTTGGAGCGGGCAGGTTGGGTCATGGGCTCACTGCTAGAACGAACGGCCCCCGGTCAGAGGGCCTTGAAAGTGTTTCAAGCCTGCTCGGCATTCATGGCATAGGCCTGTTTGAGCAAGACGGTGAAGCGCTCGAACGCTGCGACGGCGCCGTGTTCGGCAGCCGCCTCTTCTTCAGCTGACAGTATCAGGCCATCGAGTGTTCGCGTGAACTGCTTCCAGCCTTCGGCGCGCCCACCGGCGGGCTCGCCCAGGTGACGGGCGCCGAAGGTCTCCGACAAGCCCAGCGCCGCGGCCCGCTTGATCAGAAACGCGGCGCCCAGTTTGAAGCCTTCGGACACGAAGATCCAGCCTAGTGCCTCTGCCATGCTTGGACGTTGCACCGCCCCCGGTAGCTCGGCAGGCGCCTGCATGTCCAGGTCCGCCAGGTCCTGACGCGCCTGACGGGCTCGACAGCGCTCGGCAAGGTCGGGTAGGAGGGCGATCAATTGCGGGTCGTTGTAAAGCGGCTGCAGTTCGGCCTGGAACAGGTACTGGGCAACCACGAAGCGGGCAAAACTTTCGCGGCTATCGAATGGCGCATGGGATTTGACCAGGGCGTCGAGTGCGGCATGGGGCGCCTGGGTCACCAGGTTCAGGCGTTGGGTAAGCGAAGAAGCGCGGTTGTTCATGATGCAGTCCTTGGAAAGCAAAGCGTTTCAATACAAGACGAATCAACAGGAGCGGGGGCGTAAAAAGCCTGCAGGAGCAGGCGTGGGTGCTGGGAGCCAAGCCGGGTGCACAGCGGCCCGGCCGGCCCCAGCTGCGCCAGCGCCTCAGATATCCCACACCACGTTGATGGCGAAGTTACGGCCCGGCATGCTCAGGCGGTCGATGTTGGCCGGCTGGGTCACCGCGGCCTCCCCCTGGCCGTCGTAGCTGCGCACCGAGTCCCACTGCCAGTATTTCTTGTCGGTGAGGTTGTACAGGCCAGCGTTCACCGTGATGTCATCGGTGACGTTGTAGAAGCCGGTCAGGTCCAGTACGCCATAGCCGGGCGTGCGGAACTTCGACGCCGAGCCATCGGGCGAATAGAAGGTGCTGTCGTCGACCCGCGTCTTGCGCTTGACCAGCGTCCAGCTCAGCAGCCCACCCATGTCGCCCTGCGTGTAGCCCAGGCCCACGACGCCCTTGAGCGGGTTGACGGTGTTGAGCGGCTGGCCGCTGTCGTCGTTGCGCCCGTAGGTGTACGCCAGGGAGCCTTGTGCATACAGCCCCGCTGGCGCGCCAAACCGGTCGAGTTCCAGCTGGCCTCTTACCTCGGCACCTTTGATGGTCGCGCGCTTGATGTTGTTGGCCTGGAATGTCTGCTCGAGGTTGGCGCCTTGCACGGCGTCTTCGTCAATGAAGTCGCGGTACTTGTTGTAGTAGACCGCCACATCGAAGCTGCCCGCGTCGAAGCGGCCGCGCAGGCCGGTTTCCAGGCCCTTGCTGCGCTCAGGCTGCAGGCCAGGGTTACCCTCCACGCGGTAGCCTTGCTCCAGGTTCACGAACTTGCCGTACATGGACTTGGCCGTGGGCGTGCGGAAGCCCTGGGCGTATTGCGCGTATCCGGTGTAGTGGTCGTTGAAGGCATAGGTCACCCCCAGCTTGGGCGACACGCGGTGCCACTTTTTGTCCGAATCATCCTGGAAAGCCGGGGCCGTACCGCTGGCGTCAAGCCCGCGCAGGAAGGCGTCGGTAAAGTGAGGCGCCATGCGTGTGTAGTCGTAGCGCGCACCTGGCAGGAACGTCCAGTTGCCCCAGCGAACCTCGTCCTGAACGAACAGACTGTAGGTATTGACGGTCGGGTCCGGGAAGTCGCTGACCAGCGCCTGGCCGTCGCGCGGGCTGTCCTGGCCGATACCCCGGCAAGTGCCGCCGATGTTCACGCACGTGCCAGTACCGCTGCGCGCCCCGGTGACGTTCTGGTGCTTGAGGGTGGTGCCATAGGTCAGCGAGTGATCGGTCTGGCCAAGGCTGAAGGCCTTCTCCAGCTGGGCATCGAAGATCCACTGGCGATCCTTGTAGGTGGTCTGGCGGTCGCGCAGTACCTGACGCCCCGACGCGACGTACAGCTCGTCGGTGCGCTGATCGGTCTTGGCGATCTGGTAGTTCAGGCTCCACTTGACCTCGTCCGCGAAAAGGCTGTCCAGGCCGAAACGGTGGTTCAGGCCGAAGCGCTCGCGGGTGATGGTGTCGTTGCCCTGGCGCATGCGGTACGAATTCCTGGCACCAAAACCCGGGATGAACGGCCCGCCTACTGCGCTGAGCAGGTTCTGGTCGCGGTCGTCCTTGAAGCGTTCGTAGGTCACGCCCAGCCGGGCGTCGTCGGCGTAGTCCCAGCCCAGCTTGGCCAGCACGTTGGTGGTGCGCGCATCCACCGGGTTGGCGCGGGTGCGTGCAAGGCCTACGCCGCCGTGATCGGCATGGCTCTGGGTTTCGTGACCGTTGCGCTGGCTCAGGTGCAGCAGGCCGTCCAGGCTGCCCTCACGACCAGCTACGGTGGCGGACGTCAGCCAACTGTCATCGGCTGAGCTGTAGCCGGTTTTCAGTCGTGCACCAGCGTCTCGGCCGGGCTTGATGATGTCTTCAGGATCAAGGGTGAAATAGCTCACCGCACCGCCGATGGCATTGCTACCGTAGAGCACCGAGGCTGGGCCGCGCAGGATTTCCACACGCTTGATGATTTCCGGGTCGACGTAATTGCGCTGGGTCTGGGCGTAGGGCCCGTAGAAGAAGCTGTCCGGGATGGCCACACCGTCGATTTGGGTGAGTATCCGTTCGCCGTCGATGCCGCGAATGTTGTAGCCGTTCAGGCCGCTACGCTGCCCGGTCCCCGCCACCGAGACGCCCGGCTCGTAGCGCACCAGGTCCTGGAGGGTGTTGACGTTCTGCCGGTCGAGTTGTTCTCGGGTCTGCACGCTGACCGTACTGGGGACCTGGCTCACGTCCTGGGCGCTGCGGGTAGCGCTGACGGTCACCTGTTGCAGGGCTATGGCCCCGCGACCTGACTGGCGCTCGAGCACCACGTTGCCGCGGCTGATGGTGCGCGGGACCAGGCCAGTACCCTGTAGCAGGTGTTTGAGTGCCTGCTCCGGGGGCAGTGCACCTTGTATGCCGGGGGAGGCGACCCCTTCGGCCAGGCGGGCGTCGAAGCCCACCTGCCAGCCCGTGACCTGGCTGAACGCATTGATGGCCGATACCAGCGGCTGTTGGGCGATGCCGAAGTGGTAAGCGCCCACGCGCGAGGTGCTCACCGACGCTGGCTCGGCCGCCAGCGTGGGGAGGGAGTAGGCGCCTGTGGTGAGCAAGGCGAGTGATAACAGGGACAGTTGCCCCTTCAGGCGGGGACGTAGGGTCGAACGGATAGGACTGGTGGGCATCGAAAGCGCTCCCTGACGCGCGAACTGTTCATAGGGTGTGCGTTCTTGATTGAACAAGAATCAATTGCATTGGCTATGACGAGACGGACAGGGGGGCGCTATCGCGTAAAAATAAATCGCCTGCGCCCAGCTGGGCGTGTGGCGCGCTGCCGCGCGTGGGCAGGCGCCTTAGTTCAGGATGACCAGCGCCGGATACTCATGCAGTTGTGCCGAGGTGATGTGGGCCAACGCACGTAGCGCCTCAAGCGGCTGGTCGAGGCGGTAGTTGCCGGTGACGGCGATCTTCTCCAGCCGCTCATTGCGATTGATGATCCAGCCGGGGTAATAGCGGCGCAGCTCGGCCAGCACCTGGCTCAAGGGGCAGTTTTCGAAGACCAGGCGCCCATCGACCCAGGCCAGGTCCTTGCGCATGTCCAGTTGCCTGCGTGCACCGAACCCGTCGGGCCCGACGCGAATACTCTCGCCGGCCTGCAAACGGATACGCTGATCGCGACCTCCTTGTACGTCGACGTCGCCGCGCTGCACCTTGACCCAAGCTTGGCCATCGAGCAGGCGGACGGCAAAATCAGTGTCGCGTGCCTGGGCGCGCAGTGGGCCGGCCTGCACCTCAAGCGGGGCCGGCGCGCCCTTGGCGACCTGGAAGTATGCCTCGCCTTGCAGCAGGCGGGCGATCTGTTGCCCGTCGCTGCGCTCGCTGGCTAACGCTGATTGGGTATTGAGCAGCACCCGGGCATCGTCCTGCAGTTCCACCCGGTGACGTTCACCCACGACCGTCAGGTGATCAGCTTGTAGGCGCACTGGCACGTTGCCGAACATGAACAGGCCTACCAGCAGCGCGGCGGCGGTGGCCAGCGGTTTCCAATGGCGACGCAGACGACCGGCGCGAGGGCGTAGTGGGTGGCCCTGCAGCTGTGCAGCGGCCTGCTTGAGCGCTGCACCGTTCCACAAGGCCTCGGCCTGCACGAACGCTTCAGCATTCTCAGGATTGGCGTGCAGCCAGGTTTCGAAGGCAAGGTGGTCGGCAGGCTCGGCGGTTTCAAGACGCACCAGCCATGCCAAGGCCTCGTCCGTGGCGCGACGACGCGCATCGGGCGTGGCAGGTGATGGAGGATGTTCGGGGCTGTCGGTCACGGTGAATCCTTGAGCGGGCGTGCGCAGATGATCAGGGCGCTGGCGTGATGTGGCAAGCAGGCCTCATCGCGGCGGCCCGTCAATCGTCCAGGCGCTGGGCAACACCCAGGCAGATACCCATGATCAACTTCAGTTCCTTTTGCACCGTGCTCGCAGAAACCCCCAGCTGCTGGGCGATTTCAAGATAGGTGGCGCCGTGCAGCCGGCTTAGCGTGAAGATCCTTTGCTGGCGCTGGGTCAGTTGCTTCAGGCTTTCGCTCAGGTGACGGAGCAGGTGCTCGGCATGCGCAGCCTCTTCGTTGCTGCTGGCGGGCACGGCGACATTGTTTACCACCTCGTCAGAGACGTCTTCGACCAGGGTTCGGGCCTGTACGCGGCGGGCACGCAAATGGTCGAGCGCAAGATTGCGCGCGGTCTGAAAGACGAAGGGTTCGATGTGCTGGACCGAGCGCTCGCCCAGTGCGCGTGAGACGCGCAGGTAGGTTTCCTGGAGCAGGTCTTCGGCGGTACAGCGGTTGCCGACCATGCGCTGGAGCGTGCGCAGCAAGATGGGCCTCTGGCTGAGGAATACGGAGTTGAACCGGGACTGACTCACGGAGCGACCTGACCTGACAAGCGGCCAATGATAATGCTTATCATCCCTGCTTGAGGTCAAGCTGCATTATGTAGGCAAATCGTAACGGCGCCGCGGGCCTCGCCGAAGCCGCGAAGCGGCTACGACGATACGGGCTATATACCCCAGCACTGAGTGCCAGCCGTGTGGCCCATTTCAGTGGCCAGCGCGTGCTGGCACAGCCGTTACTGAGCGCGACAGAGCGCCAGGCAGTTGTCCAGCATGCGGTTGGAGAAGCCCCACTCGTTGTCGTACCAGGCCAGCACCTTGAGCATGCGCCCGTTGGCCCGCGTGTGATTGGCATCGAAGATAGACGACAGCGGGTTGTGGTTGAAGTCGCACGAGACCAGGGGCAGGGCGTTGTAGCCCAGTACCCGCGAATGCTTGCTGGCCTCTAGGAACAGCTGGTTGACCTGTTCGGCCGTGGCTTCGCGCTTGAGGTTGACGGTGAGGTCCACCAGCGACACGTTGATCACCGGTACCCGCACGGCCATGCCAGTGAGCTTGCCAGCCAGTTCCGGCAATACCAGGCCCACGGCTTCGGCGGCGCCGGTCTTGCTCGGGATCATCGATTGGGTGGCCGAACGGGCGCGATAAGGGTCGCTGTGGTACACGTCGGTCAGCACCTGATCGTTGGTGTAGGCGTGGATGGTGGTCATCAGGCCTTGCTCGATACCGAACTCGCGGTGCAGCACCTGGGCGATGGGCGCCAGGCAGTTGGTGGTGCAGGAAGCGTTGGAGATGACCTGGTGCGAGGCGCGCAGCACGTCGTGGTTGACGCCATACACCACGGTAGCATCAGCGCCCTTGGCTGGCGCGGAGACGATCACCTTGCCAGCCCCGGCGGCGATGTGCGCAGCAGCCTTGTCGCGCTCGGTGAACAGCCCCGTGCATTCGAAGACCACATCGATCGCCAGGGCTTTCCAGGGCAGTTCGGCCGGGTTGCGAATGGCGCTGACCGCGATGCGGTCGCCGTTGACGGTGAGGCTTTCGTGGTCGGCTTCGACGCTGGCCTCGAAGGTACCGTGCACGCTGTCGTACTTGAGCAGGTGGGCGTTCATGGTGCTGTCGCCCAGGTCGTTGATGGCGACGACCTGCATGTCCTGGCGGTAGCCCTGGGTATAGAGTGCGCGCAGGACATTGCGCCCGATGCGGCCGAATCCGTTGATGGCGATGCGAAGGGTCATGGCGATACCTCTGGCAGTCCGAGTCAAACCTGTGGCACAAAGGTGCTTCACTGAAACGGTTTTGTTGTTGGAATTACAAGATTATTCAGTTGCAGATAGAAAACAAGCCTTTTTAGTGGCAGTATTTTGTTTAAACCTACAACGAGCGGTTCGATCGTGAGCCTTCCGAAGCAGTGCGCGCCTGTCCCTTTGAGCCTAGGCGGCAATCGGCAGGGCGCGGTCACTTGGTAAACCGCCCTTACAATTAGCCTGGAGTCCAGTACATGCACCCGCGCATCCTTGAGGTCACCCAACGGCTGGTCGAGCGTAGTCGCGCCACCCGCGAACGCTACCTGCAGCTGATCCGCGGGGCCGCCAGCGAGGGCCCGATGCGTGCCAGCCTGCAATGCGCCAACTTCGCCCATGGCGTGGCCGGTTGCGGCAGCGAGGACAAACAGACCCTGCGCCTGATGAACGCGGCCAACGTGGCCATCGTCTCGGCCTACAACGACATGCTGTCGGCCCATCAGCCCTACCTGCATTTTCCCGAACAGATCAAGCATGCCCTGCGCGAAGTCGGCTCGGTGGGCCAGTTCGCTGGCGGTGTGCCGGCCATGTGCGATGGCGTCACCCAGGGCGAGCCGGGCATGGAACTGGCCATCGCCAGCCGTGAAGTGATCGCCATGTCCACTGCCGTGGCGTTGTCCCACAACATGTTCGATGCGGCCCTGATGCTGGGCATTTGCGACAAGATCGTGCCAGGCCTGATGATGGGGGCCTTGCGCTTTGGCCACTTGCCCACGGTGTTCGTACCGGGCGGGCCGATGGTCTCGGGTATTTCCAACAAGCAGAAAGCCGATGTGCGCCAGCGTTATGCCGAAGGCAAGGCCAGCCGGGAGGAACTGCTGGAATCGGAAATGCAGTCCTACCACGGCCCTGGCACCTGCACCTTCTACGGCACGGCCAACACCAACCAGCTGGTGATGGAAGTGATGGGGCTGCACCTGCCGGGTGCCTCCTTCGTCAACCCCTACACGCCGCTGCGCGACGCACTGACCGCCGAGGCTGCACAACAGGTCACGCGCATGACGAAGGCCAGCGGCACCTTCATGCCCCTGGGCGAGATCGTCGACGAGAAGGCGCTGGTCAACTCGATCGTGGCCCTGCATGCCACAGGCGGCTCCACCAACCATACCCTGCACATTCCGGCCATCGCCCAGGCCGCCGGTATCCAACTGACCTGGCAGGACATGGCCGATCTGTCCGACGTGGTGCCGACCCTGTCCCACGTCTACCCCAACGGCAAGGCCGACATCAACCACTTCCAGGCCGCCGGCGGCATGGCCTTCCTGATCCGCGAGCTGCTCGATGCCGGCTTGCTGCACGAGGACGTCAACACCGTCGCCGGCCGCGGCCTGCGTCGTTATACCCAGGAGCCGTTCCTGGAGGACGGCAAGCTGGTCTGGCGCGAAGGGCCGCAGCAGAGCCTGGACGAAAGCATCCTGCGGCCCGTGGCGCGGCCATTCTCCGCCGAAGGGGGATTGCGGGTGATGGAAGGCAACCTGGGGCGTGGCGTGATGAAAGTCTCCGCCGTGGCACCGGAGCACCGTGTGGTCGAGGCGCCGACGCGCATCTTCCACGATCAGCAGTCATTGGCCGATGCCTTCAAGGCAGGCGAGCTGGAGCGGGACTTCGTCGCGGTGGTGCGCTTCCAGGGCCCGCGCTGCAACGGCATGCCTGAACTGCACAAACTCACCCCATTCCTTGGCGTGTTGCAGGATCGCGGTTACAAGGTAGCCCTGGTGACCGATGGGCGCATGTCCGGTGCATCGGGCAAGATACCCGCCGCCATTCATGTGTGCCCCGAAGCCTATGATGGCGGCCCGCTGGCACGGCTGCGCGATGGTGATATCGTGCGGGTCGATGGCGCTGAAGGTACGTTGCGGGTGATGGTACCGGCCGACGAGCTGACCCAGCGTGACCTGGCGACCGCGCCCCAGGGCAATGACCTGGGTTGCGGGCGCGAGCTGTTCGGTTTCATGCGCATGGCGTTCAGCCCGGCAGAGCAGGGCGCCAGCGCCTTTACCTCTGCCCTGGAGAACCTGAAATGAATGACCTGCTGGTTGGCGACATCGGCGGCACCAATGCCCGTTTTGCGTTATGGCGTGACAACCAGCTGCACGAGGTGAAGGTTTTCGCCACCGAGGACTACACAAGCCCCGAACAGGCCATCGAGGCGTATCTAGAAGCCCTGGCCATCCCCCGTGGTGGTATAGCCGCCGCTTGCCTGGCCGTAGCCGGCCCGGTCGATGGCGATGAGTTTCGCTTCACCAACAACCACTGGCGCCTGAGCCGGACCGCCTTTTGCCAGCGGTTACAGATCGGGCACCTGTTGCTGATCAATGACTTCACCGCAATGGCCCTTGGCATGACCCGCCTGCGCGAAGGTGAGTTTCGGGAAGTATGCCCAGGGCAGGCCGATCCGCTGCGCCCGGCGCTGGTCATCGGCCCGGGTACAGGCCTGGGTGTCGGCTCGCTGTTGCGCCTGGGGGGCAAGCACTGGCATGCCTTGCCAGGCGAGGGCGGGCACGTCGATCTGCCCGTGGGCAATGCCCGAGAGGCGGCGATCCACCAATACATCCATGGCCAGATCGGCCACGTCAGTGCCGAGACCGTGCTCAGCGGCGGCGGGCTCGTGCGCCTGTACCAGGCCATCTGCGCCCTGGATGGCGAAAACCCGCGGCACACTTCACCGGCGCAGATCACCGATGCAGCCCTGGGCGGCGAGCCGCGGGCGCGAGCGGTGATCGAGCAGTTCTGCCGGTTCCTGGGGCGGGTGGCGGGCAACAACGTGCTTACCCTGGGCGCGCGCGGTGGGGTATATATCGTCGGCGGCGTGATCCCGCGTTTTGCCGAGCTGTTCCTGCGCAGCGGTTTCACCGCCAGCTTCGGCGACAAAGGCTGCATGAGCGGTTACTTCGAAGGCGTGCCCGTGTGGCTGGTGACGGCCGAGTTTTCCGGGCTGCTGGGCGCTGGCGTGGCCTTGCAGCAAGCCTTGGATCAAGGCTAACCGCACGGGTACCCCTGCAAGGCGACACAGATCAGCGGGCAACAAGACCCGCCAGCACAAAAGGACATACCCTTGAGCACTGCCGGCAAATCCATCCTGATGGTTGACGACGATCAGGAAATTCGCGAATTGTTGCAAACCTACCTCAGCCGTTCGGGCTTTCAGGTCAATGCCCAGGCCGATGGCGCCGGGTTTCGTCATGCCCTTGACACCACAGCGTGTGACCTGGTGATCCTGGACGTCATGCTGCCGGACGAGGACGGTTTCAGCCTGTGCCGCTGGGTACGCCAGCACCCGCGCCAGGCGAGGGTACCCATCATCATGTTGACGGCAAGCTCGGACGAGACCGATCGGGTCATCGGGCTTGAGCTTGGCGCCGATGACTACCTGGGCAAGCCGTTCAGCCCGCGCGAGTTGCAGGCCCGCATCAAAGCCTTGCTACGCCGCGCCGAGTTCGGGCAGGCAGCGCCGGGCGGGGCGGTGCTGGCATTCGACGACTGGCGGCTCGACACGGTCAGCCATCGCCTGTTCCACCGCGATGGAGAGGAGGTGATTCTTTCGGGTGCGGACTTTGCGCTGCTCAAGCTATTCTTGGACCACCCCCAGCAGATTCTCGACCGCGATACCATCGGCAACGCCACCCGAGGGCGAGAGCCGATGCCGCTGGACCGCATCGTGGACATGGCCGTCAGCCGTCTGCGCCAGCGCTTGCGCGACACCGAAAAGCCACCCCGGCTGATCCGCACCGTGCGCGGCAGCGGCTACCTGCTGGCGACCCATGTCTGCACTGCACCCTGAGCGGCGCTGGCGCCTGCTGCCACGCTCGCTGCTGGGGCGCATGCTGCTGCTGACCTTGCTGGTGGTTCTGCTGGCGCAAGGATTGTCGAGCATCATCTGGGTGGCCCAGCTGCGCGCCAGCCAGTTGCAAGGGCTGCGTGCCAGTGCCAGCAGCCTGGCCCACTCCATGAGCGCCAGCGTCAGTTACTTTCGTTCACTGCCCGTGGCTTACCGGCCGATGGTGCTCGACCAGTTGCGCAGCATGGGGGGCACGCGGTTTTTTGTTTCGCTGAACGCCAAGCCGTTGGATATGCAGGTACTGCCTGTCACGCCGCGCAAGCAGGCCGTGGTGGAGGTGTTCCAGCAGGTGCTGCATGAGCGTCTCGGGCCGCAGATGGACATCTCCGTCGAATTCGTCGACCCCGATGAACTGCGCATCTTCAACAGTGGGCTCAAGCTCGACGAGTTGCCAAGGTCATGGGCGCATTACTCACTCACCCTCGAACCGCTCAACCCGCCGGTGCTGGTCACCCAGATTCGTCTGGCCGAAGGCGAATGGCTGTACATCGCCTCGTTGTTGCCCGAGCCCTACACCAGCCTGGAAGCCGAGCGTCTGCCGCGTCAGCAGATCGGCTTCATCGTCCTGACCACGGCGTTGTTGTTGCTGTTCATCGGGCTGCTGGTGCATTGGCAAAGCTGGCCGCTCAAGCGCCTGGCCCGTGCAGCGCGCGAGCTGTCACTGGGCGCCGATGTAGCGCCAGTGGCCGAAGGCGGCGGCAGCGAGGTGGTGGAGGTGGGCCGGGCCTTCAACAGCATGCGCGAACGCATCAGCCGTTACCTCACCGAGCGTAGCCAACTGTTCAGCGCCATCTCCCATGATCTGCGCACGCCCATCACCCGGCTTCGCCTGCGTGTCGAGCTGCTTGAAGACGAACACCTGCAAGCCAAGTTCAGCCAGGACCTGGACGAACTGGAGCTGCTGGTAAAGGGCGCGCTGCAATGCGTGAAGGACACCGACATTCACGAGAACATCGAGCCGGTGGACCTCAATCAGGTCCTCGAACTGCTGGCTGAGCCGTACCTGCGAGACGGTCGAATCACCCTCGAAGGGCATGCCCTGGCGCCGTATCCCGGCAAGCCGCTGGCATTGCGGCGCTGCATCGGCAACCTGATCGACAACGCCATCAAGTACGGCGAGCGGGCGCGGCTGCGCATCATCGACGGTGCGGCAGGCTTCGTGCTGCAGGTCGATGATCAAGGGCCGGGGGTGCCGCAACAGCAGATGGAGCAGGTGTTCGAGCCCCATGTGCGGCTGGCTGGTCATCAGCAAGGCTACGGGCTGGGGTTGGGCATTGCCCGCAATATCGCCCACAGCCACGGCGGCGAGGTCAGCCTGCTCAACCTGCGCGAAGGCGGCTTGCGGGTGACCTTGTACCTGCCACGGGGCGTGGATTGACGCACCTGCACGCGTTGAACGTGCAGCTGCGCGCAGATGGTCGAACGTCACAGGCACGTGACAATCATACCCGCGTTCGTGACATCCCCCGTGGCCTGGCTGGCTAGAATCGCCACACGACTGGCAAGGACCTCGCTGGCGATGAACAATGATCTTTCTTCACAGGTGTCCTGGCTCCAAGCGCCTGGGCACACTGCATGGCGCCTGGCCGAGGGGCAGCGGTTACTGGCCTTCGCCAGGGCTGCAAAGCTGGCAGAAGGGTTTGGTGACCTGGATGCGGCAGGCAGGCTTGCCGATGATGCAAGCGCCCAGACCCTGACCACTGCCCGGATGACCCACTGTTTCGCCCTGGCTCACCTTCAGGGCATACCGGGTTGTCTGGGGCTGGCTGCCCACGGTGTGACTGCCCTGCGTGGCCCCCTGAGGGATGCGCGCTACGGCGGCTGGTTTGCCCAGGCGGGCGGCTGCGAGGGAAGCGGCAAGGCAGCGTATCTGCATGCTTTCGTCGCCTTGGCGGCCAGCTCCGCCGTCGTGGCGGGCGTCGAGGGCGCCGAGGCATTGCTGACCGACGCCATCGGCGTCATCGAGCGGCATTTCTGGAGCGAAGAGGAAGGTGCGCTTCGCGAAGCCTATGATCGCGTCTGGCAGACGCCTGAGCCCTACCGCGGCGCCAACAGCAACATGCACGCGACCGAGGCGTTCCTGGCCCTGGCCGATGTAACCGGCAACCCTGTGTGGCTGCAACGCGCCCTGCGCATTGCCGAGCGCATCATCCATACCCACGCCGCTGCCAACGGCTATCGAGTGGTGGAACACTTCGACGTCGCCTGGCAGCCGCTCAAGGATTACAACCAAGCACACCCGGCCGACCACTTTCGCCCCTATGGCACGACGCCAGGGCATGCCTTCGAGTGGGCGAGGCTTTTGCTTCACCTGGAGGCCAGCCTGGCCCGCTGCGGGCACGCGCCCCCGCCCTGGCTGGTCGACAGTGCCCGCACCCTGTTCGACACCGCCTGCGAACAGGCGTGGGGCGTTGATGGCCAGCCTGGCCTCGTCTACACCCTTGGCTGGGATGACCGGCCGCGGGTTCGCGCGCGGCTGCACTGGGTTCACGCTGAAGCCTGCGCATGCGCAGCGGCCCTGTTGCAGCGCACGGGGCAGGCGCGCTTCGAGCAGTGGTACCGGCGCTGCTGGGACTTCATATCCGAGCATTTCATCGACCTTGCAGGCGGCAGCTGGCACCACGAACTCGATGTCGACAACCGTCCAGCCGGCACGATCTGGCCCGGCAAGCCCGACCTGTACCATGCCTACCAGGCCCTGGTGCTACCCGGCCTGCCCTTGGCACGCAGCCTGGCGACCGGTGTGGCCTTGAATGTAACCAAACGATGACATTCGCGCATCGCTTCGTTACCTGGCGGTGCGCGCACGCTGTTTAGACTCCATGCAACGCAAGCGCACGACTTGCACGGCATAACAACAATAAGGTGTAGAAATGACTTCCTACCTTCGTCTCGCTGCCGCGATCTCCCTGGCTTCCCTGTTCCCCCTGACTGCGCACGCTGCCGATGCCAAGGGCACCGTCGAAGTGGTGCACTGGTGGACGTCCGGTGGTGAAAAAGCGGCCGTCGATGTGCTCAAGGCCCAGGTCGAGAAAGACGGTTTCACCTGGAAGGACGGGGCCGTGGCCGGCGGTGGCGGCGCTACCGCCATGACCGTGCTCAAAAGCCGAGCGGTGGCTGGCAATCCGCCAGGCGTCGCACAGATCAAAGGCCCCGATATCCAGGACTGGGCCGCGACCGGCCTGCTCGACAGCGACGTGCTCAAGGAGGTGGCCAAGCAGGAAAAGTGGGATGCACTGCTGGATAAGAAAGTCGCCGACACCGTGAAGTACGACGGCGACTATGTAGCCGTTCCCGTCAACATCCACCGTACCAACTGGCTGTGGATCAACCCGGAAGCCTTCAAGAAGGCCGGGATCGACAAGGCGCCCGCCACCCTCGATGAGTTCTATGCCGCTGCCGACAAGCTCAAGGCCGCAGGCATCATCCCGCTCGCCCACGGTGGCCAGCCGTGGCAGGACAGCACGGTCTTTGAAAGCGTCGTGCTGTCGGTGATGGGTGTCGACGGTTACAAGAAAGCCCTGGTCGACCTGGACAACGACGCCCTGACCGGCCCCAACATGATCAGGGCCCTGACCGAACTCAAGCGAGTCGCCACGTACATGGACCCTGATGGCAAAGGCCAGGACTGGAACCTGGAAGCTGCCAAGGTCATCAACGGCAAGGCCGGCATGCAGATCATGGGCGACTGGGCCAAGAGCGAATGGACCTTGGCCAAGAAAACCGCCGGCAAGGACTACCAGTGCGTGCCGTTCCCCGGCACCGAGAAGGCCTTCCTGTACAACATCGATTCGCTGGTGGTGTTCAAGCAGAGCAATGAGGGCACTGCTGCCGGCCAGCAGGATATCGCCCGCAAGGTGCTGGGTGAGGAGTTCCAGAAGGTGTTCAGCACCAATAAGGGCTCGATCCCGGTGCGCAACGACATGCTCGCCGACATGGGCAAGTATGGGTTCGATGCGTGTGCCCAGACCTCGGCCAAGGACTTCCTCGCCGACGCCAAGACCGGCGGCCTGCAACCGAGCATGGCGCACAACATGGCCACGACGCTGGCCGTGCAGGGCGCTTTCTTCGATGTGGTGACCAACTACATCAACGACCCCAAGGCCGATCCGGCTGACGCTGCGAAGAAGCTGGCAGCCGCCATCCGAGCAGCCAAGTAGCCCACGGGCGGGCTAGTGCGGCTCGGTGCCGGGCGTGCCTGACGGGGTGCTGCGCCATCGGGCCCGACGTGAAAAGCAGGCTGCGGGGCCCTCCAAACGTTGGCTGCGTCACTCTCCCGCTGCCACCGACACGGCACCACGCAGCGCCCGAGGCGACCTTCAAACCTGAGCAAGACAGTCGCTGCCGCGCCATGCGCAGCAGCGCCTTCGAGGTGAACCATGACCACTACCACCGCCCGTCTGCGGGCCTCTCCCATGGATGCGCTACAGCGTTGGCTGCCCAAGCTGGTGCTGGCGCCGAGCATGTTCATCGTGTTGGTGGGCTTCTACGGCTACATCCTCTGGACCTTTGTGCTGTCCTTCACCACGTCCACGTTCCTGCCCACCTACAAATGGGCGGGGCTGGCGCAGTACATGCGTTTGTTCGACAACGACCGCTGGTGGGTGGCGAGCAAGAACCTGCTGGTGTTCGGCGGGCTGTTCATCACCATCAGCCTGGCGATCGGCGTGTTGCTGGCGGTGCTGCTGGACCAGCGCATTCGTCGCGAGGGGTTCATCCGCACCATCTACCTGTATCCCATGGCCCTGTCGATGATCGTGACCGGCACGGCCTGGAAGTGGCTGCTCAACCCAGGCATGGGGCTGGACAAACTGCTGCGTGACTGGGGCTGGGAGGGCTTTCGCCTGGACTGGCTGCTGGACCCGGACCGGGTGGTGTACTGCCTGGTGATCGCGGCGGTGTGGCAAGCATCGGGGTTCATCATGGCGATGTTCCTCGCCGGCCTGCGGGGCGTCGATCCATCGATCATCCGTGCCGCCCAGATCGACGGTGCCAGCCTGCCGCGCATCTACTGGCGCGTGGTGCTGCCCAGCTTGCGCCCGGTGTTCTTCAGCTCGGTGATGATCCTTTCGCACATTGCCATCAAGAGCTTCGACCTGGTCGCCGCGATGACGGCAGGCGGGCCTGGTTACTCCTCCGACCTGCCGGCGATGTTCATGTATGCCTTCACCTTCAGCCGGGGGCAAATGGGCATGGGCTCGGCCAGTGCCATCCTCATGCTGGGGGCGATCCTGGCCATCCTGGTGCCTTACCTGTATTCGGAGCTGCGGAGCAAACGCCATGCATAGCCCTGTCGACAAACCCGCGCTCAGCCCCAGCCGGCTTGCCATTCATGCCGTGCTGCTGATCGCCGTGGTGCTGTACTTGGTGCCACTGGTAGTCATGCTGCTGACCAGCTTCAAGACCCCCGAGGACATCAGTACCGGCAACCTGCTCAGCTGGCCGACAGCGATCACCGCCATTGGCTGGGTCAAGGCCTGGGGCACCGTCAGTGGCTACTTCTGGAACTCGATTCTGATCACTGTGCCTGCGGTGCTGATTTCTACCACCATTGGCGCGCTCAATGGCTACGTGCTGTCGATGTGGCGCTTCCGTGGCTCGCAGCTGTTCTTCGGTCTGCTGTTGTTCGGCTGCTTCCTGCCTTTCCAGACGGTGCTGCTGCCGGCCTCGTTCACCCTGGGCAAGCTGGGGTTGGCCAGTACCACCACTGGCCTGGTGCTGGTGCATGTGGTCTACGGCCTGGCCTTCACCACACTTTTCTTTCGCAACTTCTACGTCAGCATCCCCGATGCCCTGGTCAAGGCCGCACGGCTTGACGGGGCAGGGTTCTTCACCATCTTCCGGCGCATCATCCTGCCGATGTCCACGCCGATCATCATGGTCTGCCTGATCTGGCAGTTCACCCAGATCTGGAACGACTTCCTGTTTGGCGTGGTGTTCTCCAGTGGCGACTCGCAACCGATCACGGTGGCCTTGAACAACCTGGTCAATACCAGCACCGGGGCCAAGGAATACAACGTCGACATGGCCGCTGCGATGATCGCTGGCCTGCCGACCCTGCTGGTGTACGTAGTGGCAGGCAAATATTTCGTGCGCGGGCTCACAGCCGGCGCGGTAAAGGGGTAAGTCATGGCAACGCTCGAACTTCGCAACGTGAACAAAACCTACGGTGCCGGGCTGCCGGATACCCTCAAGGACATCCAGCTGTCGATCAAGGACGGTGAGTTCCTGATCCTGGTCGGCCCTTCGGGCTGCGGCAAGTCGACATTGATGAACTGCATCGCCGGCCTCGAGCAGATCACCGGCGGCGCTATTCTGATCGACCAGCAGGACGTCAGCGGCATGAGCCCCAAGGACCGTGACATCGCCATGGTGTTCCAGTCCTATGCGCTGTACCCGACCATGACCGTGCGCGAGAACATCGAATTTGGCCTGAAAATCCGCAAGATGCCCCAGGCCGCCATCGACGAGGAGGTGGCGCGGGTGGCCAAGCTGCTGCAGATCGAGCACCTGCTGGCGCGCAAGCCGGCGCAGCTGTCTGGCGGTCAGCAGCAGCGCGTGGCCATGGGCAGGGCGCTCGCGCGCCGACCGAAGATCTACCTGTTCGACGAACCCTTGTCCAACCTCGATGCCAAGTTGCGGGTCGAGATGCGGACCGAAATGAAACTGATGCACCAGCGCCTGAAAACCACCACCGTCTACGTCACCCATGATCAGATCGAGGCCATGACCCTGGGTGACAAGGTGGCGGTCATGAAAGACGGCATCATCCAGCAGTTCGGTACGCCACAGCAGATCTACAACGACCCGGCCAACCAGTTCGTCGCAAGCTTCATCGGCTCGCCGCCCATGAACTTCGTGCCGGCGCGGCTAGTGGCCCAGGGCGGTCAGCTGCATGCCGTGCTCGACAGTGGCCAGGCACGCTGCGAGCTGCCCCTGCCCGGCGCCGACCTGGGTCTGGAAGGGCGCGAAATCGTCCTGGGCATTCGACCCGAGCAGATTGCCCTGGGCGCGGGAGGCGGCAGCGGCGGGCCAAGCATTCGCGCGCAGGTACAGGTCACCGAGCCCACTGGTCCGGACATGCTGGTGTTCGTGACCCTCAACCAGACCAAAGTGTGCTGCCGACTGGCCCCTGACGTGGCCTGCCAGGTGGGCGACACCCTGGCCCTGCAATTGGACCCGGCACGGGTGCTGCTGTTCGATGCCCAGAGCGGCGAGCGCCTGCAGGCAAACCGTATCGCCACCACCGTCAAGGACAACATGGCCGCCCTCGGTGGCCGTTGAACCGTCTACACCATCAATAAGAAAAAGAGGACGCAACGCAATGGAACAGCGCAATCGTACTACCACCTGGGGCTCACTGGCGTTGCTTGCGCCGCTGGCGATGGCCGCCAGCAGTGGCCTACAGGCTGCCGAAGCTTTCTCCAGCGAGTCGAAATGGATGACCGGTGACTGGGGCGGTACCCGCACCGAGCTGCTGGAAAAAGGCTACGACTTCACCGTCGATTATGTCGGCGAAGTGGCCGGCAACCTTCATGGTGGCTACAACCACGACAAGACCGCCCGCTACAGCGACCAGTTCGCCCTGGGCGCGCACCTGGACCTGCAGAAGATCTTCGGCTGGCACGATGCCGAATTCAAGCTGGCCATCACCGAGCGAAGCGGTCGCAACCTGTCCAACGACCGCATCAGCGACCCACGCGCCGGGCAGTTCAGTTCGGTGCAAGAAGTGTGGGGGCGTGGCCAGACCTGGCGCCTGACCCAGATGTGGTTCAAGCAGAAGTATTTCGACGGCGCGCTGGACGTGAAATTCGGCCGCTTCGGGCCAGGCGAGGACTTCAACAGTTTCCCCTGTGACTTCCAGAACCTGGCGTTCTGCGGCTCGCAAGTAGGTAACTGGGTGGGTGGCATCTGGTACAACTGGCCCGTCAGCCAGTGGGCAACGCGGGTCAAGTACAACGTCACCCCCGAATTCTATGTACAAGTCGGTGCCTATGAGCAGAACCCGTCCAACCTGGAAACCGGCAATGGCTTCAAGCTGAGCGGCAGCGGCACCAAGGGCGCGATCCTGCCGGTGGAAATGGTCTGGACGCCGAAGCTCAATGGCCTGCCGGGCGAATACCGCCTGGGCTACTACTACAGCACCGCCGATGCCGAGGATGTATACAAGGACGTCAACGGCAACGCCCAGGGGCTCAGTGGTTCGGGCTTCAAATCCCACTCCAGCAAGCATGGCTGGTGGGTGGTGGCGCAACAGCAGGTCACGGCCCAGGCAGGCGACGTCAACCGCGGGCTGAGCCTGTTCGCCAACTTCACGGTGCACGACAAGGCCACCAACGTAGTGGACAACTACCAGCAGGTGGGCATGGTCTACAAAGGTGCCTTCGACGCCCGGCCAAAGGATGACATCGGTTTCGGCATCGCCCGCATCCATGTCAATGACGATGTGCGCAAGCGTGCGCGCCAACTCAACGACATGAGCGGGATCAACGACTACGACAACCCAGGCTTCGTCCCGCTGCAACGTACTGAGTACAACGCCGAGCTGTACTATGGTTTCCACGTCACCAATTGGCTGACCGTGCGGCCGAACCTTCAGTACATCAAGAGCCCCGGCGGCGTGGATGAAGTGGACAATGCCCTGGTGGCGGGCTTGAAGATTCAGTCGTCTTTCTAAGCCCATTTGTTGTAAATTTACGCCAATCCCGTTTGGCGCCCGGCAACCACTGACCTGCAGTGGTTGCCGTGGACAGGCCAAGACAGCGCTATCTCAAACAACAAGAGCCCTGCACCATGCCTGAGCATCCGCTCCATCGCTTCTTCGCCGCACGGCGGCCCCGGCCGACGTTCGAATGGGAGCGCTACCAGCAGCGCGATGTGCTGATCATCGATCACCCCCTGTGCCAGGCGGCGTTCAGTCGCCAGGGCGCGCAGTTGCTGCATTTCCAACCCACAGGTGAGCGGCCCTGGCTGTGGTGCGCCGAACAATGGCCACAGGTGGGCGCCATTCGCGGCGGCGTGCCGGTCTGCTGGCCCTGGTACGGGCGCCATCCCAGCGAAGACCTGTGGCCTGCCCATGGTTGGGCCCGCCTGCTGGACTGGAAGCTGATGGACAGCCATGAAGACGCGCAGGGCGTGGTGCTCAAGTGGCGCCTGGAACTGTGCGACTGGCAGGTCGACCTGGAGGCGCGGCTCGGCAGCCGCATGGAGTTGAGCCTGAGCACCGAGCACCAGGACAGCGAACCGTGCCAGTTGAGTCACGCCTTGTTGGCCTACTGGCGCATCAGTGACGTCTCGGAGGTAGCGCTGTCTGGCCTTGAAGACATCGAGGGGTACGACCACCTCAACCGTCAGGCATGCCGCCAGGAAGGGGCGCTCAAGCCCAAGGGCGGCTGTCAGCGGGTCTATTCAGGCATTCCCGGTGTGCAACTGCATGATCCGGCCTGGCAGCGCCAACTATGTATCGACACCGGCGACAGCGACGACACGGTCGTGTGGCACCCCGGCAGCCGACCGCTACTGGGGGTTACCGGGCGCGAATGCCAGCGTTTCGTGTGTGTGGAGGCCGCCAGCGGCAGCGACGACGGCCTGAGCCTGGCACCGGGGCAGCGCGCGCATCTGAGTCTGCAGGCGCACCGGCTCAGCTGAGTTCGTCGTCCTCGATGGGGTAGCGACTGGCGTTGAGGCTTTCCTTGATCTTGCGCAGGTGTGGCTGGAAATCCACACCCCGGCGCAGGGTCATGCCGGTCGCCAGCACATCGAGCACGGTCAGCTGGATGATGCGCGAGGTCATCGGCATGTAGATATCGGTGTCTTCGGGCAGAGGAATGTGCAGGCTAAGGCTGCAGGCGTTGGCCAGCGGCGACCCGGCCGCTGTCAGACCCAGCACCGAGGCGCCGTTTTCCCTGGCCAGGCGAGCCACTTCCACCAGCTCGCGTGTACGCCCGGTGTAGGAAATGATCACGAACAGGTCGCCGGTATGGGCCACCGACGCCAGCATGCGTTGCATCAGTACGTCGGCGTGCGCTGACACGGCCAGGTTGAAGCGGAAGAACTTGTGCTGGGCATCCAGCGCTACCGGTGCAGAGGCGCCCAGGCCAAAGAAATGAATCTGGCGGGCCTGGATCATCATGTCGACCGCGCGGCTGACCTGCTGGGGGTCGAGCTGCTGGCAGGCACTGTCGAGCGAGGCGATGGCGCTGGCGAAGATCTTCTGGGTGTAGGCCGCCGGATCGTCGTCGGCCTCCACCGCGCGGCTCACGTAGGCCGCGCCGCTGGCCAGGCTCTGCGCCAGTTGCAGTTTCAGCTCTGGGTAACCGCTCACGCCGAAGGAGCGGCAGAAGCGGTTGACGGTCGGTTCGCTGACCTTGGCCGCCTGGGCCAGCGCCGCGATGCTGAAGCGTGTGGCTTGTTGCGGGTTGAGCAGGATGACTTCGGCGACTTTGCGTTCGGCCTTGTTCAGCTCGTCGAGGCGTCCCTGGATTTGTTCCAGGAGGTTTCTCACGCGGTCCATGGGGTGTCCTTGGGTCGGGAAGGCAGCCGGCTGAGGGAGCAGCAGGCCTGTTTACAGGGTCGTCTATCGTACTGGCGGCGCCGGTTGCGCACCACTTGTCTGTCATACATCCGACTAATGTTATGGTTTTTACTACATTTGTCCTTGAAAACCCTAACTGAAAACGGTATTTCTAAATCAACTTTAGGAAAGAACCAACATCATGGCTGCAATCAGTGTCGAACCTTGCACATTTGCCCTGTTTGGCGCCCTGGGCGACCTGGCCTTGCGCAAGCTGTTCCCTGCGCTCTACCAGCTCGACCGCGCCGGGCTATTGCACGCACAGACGCGCCTGCTGGCGCTGGCGCGGGAGGCCGGCAGTGCCCAGGAGCACCTGAACAGCATCGAGGCCCATTTGCGTAAGCATGTGCCCGAGGCTGACATCGAGGCCGCGGCCCTCGAGCGCTTCCTGGCAAGGCTCGATTACCAGCATCTGGATTTTCTGCAGCCAGAAGGCTACCAGGCACTGGCCGCGCAAGTGCCCGACGGGCACCCCCTGATCGCCTATTTCGCCACGGCCGCCGCCGTGTATGGTGCCATCAGCGAAAACCTCGACAAGGTGGGCCTGAGCGAGCGCACCCGTGTAGTGCTGGAAAAGCCGATCGGTCATGACCTTGAGTCTTCACGCCGGGTCAACGATGCCGTGGCGCGATTCTTTCCCGAAAGCCGCGTCTATCGCATCGACCACTACCTGGGCAAGGAGACGGTGCAGAACCTGATCGCCCTGCGCTTTGCCAACAGCCTGTTCGAAACCCAATGGAACCAGAACTCCATCTCCCACGTGGAAATCACGGTGGCGGAGAAGGTGGGTATCGAGGGTCGCTGGGGCTACTTCGACAAGGCCGGTCAGTTGCGCGACATGATCCAGAACCACCTGTTGCAGTTGCTGTGCCTGATTGCCATGGACCCGCCGAGCGAGCTGTCGGCCGACGCCATCCGCGACGAGAAGGTCAAGGTACTCAAGGCGCTGGCCCCGATCACCGGAGACGGGCTGAGCACGCGGGTGGTGCGCGGGCAGTACATTGCCGGCTACAGCGATGGCAAGCCGGTTCCGGGTTACCTTGAAGAAGACAATGCCAATAGCCAGAGCGACACCGAGACCTTCGTCGCCCTGCGCGCCGACATCCGCAACTGGCGCTGGTCGGGTGTGCCTTTCTACTTGCGCACCGGCAAGCGCATGCCGCAAAAGCTGTCGCAGATCGTCATTCACTTCAAGGAAACGCCGCATTACATCTTTGCCCCGGAACAGCGTCTGCAAGTGGGCAACAAGCTGATCATTCGCCTGCAGCCGGACGAAGGTATCTCCTTGCGCGTGATGACCAAGGAGCAAGGCCTGGACAAGGGCATGCAACTGCGCAGTGGCCCGCTGCAACTGAATTTTTCCGACGCCTGGCGTAGCGCGCGGATTCCGGATGCCTATGAACGCTTGCTGCTCGAAGTGATGCGGGGCAACCAGAACCTGTTCGTGCGCAAGGACGAAATCGAGTACGCCTGGAAGTGGTGTGACCAGCTGATTGCCGGTTGGCGCAACACGGGCGACGCCCCCAAGCCCTATGCTGCGGGCAGCTGGGGGCCAATGAGCTCGATTGCATTGATCACCCGCGATGGGAGGGCCTGGTATGGCGACATCTGAAGCATTGTCCGAATTGCAGTTTCCGGCGAGCACCGAGGTGCATCAACTGCCCGATGCCAGCACGTTGGCTGGCACATTGGCCAAGGATGTGAGTGAGCGCCTGCGTGCAGCCATCGACGATAAAGGCCAGGCCTGCGTCGTGCTGTCCGGTGGGCGCAGCCCGGTGCCTTTTCTCGAGCAACTGGCCAAGCAGGACCTGGACTGGAGCAAGGTGACGGTCAGTCTTGCCGATGAGCGCTGGGTGCCGGTGGAGCACGCCGACAGCAATGCCGGTCTGTTGGCTCAGCATCTGCTCAAAGGGCAGGCCGCCAAGGCGCGTTTCATCGGGTTGTACCAGCAGGCGCCTTCGCTGAAAGAGGCCGCCGAAGAAGCTGACCGCGCCCTGGCCGATCTGCCGCCCATCGACGTGCTGGTACTGGGCATGGGTGACGATGGCCACACGGCCTCACTGTTCCCAGCCAGTCCTAACCTGGCCGAGGGCCTGGATCCGAACACGCCTCGCCGTTGCCTACCGCTAATGGCGCCAACCGTTCCCCATCAGCGCCTTTCCATGACCCGAGCGCTGCTGGCCACCGCAGGGTTCACCGCATTGTCCGTGCAAGGGCCAGGCAAACTCGCTACTCTGCGCGCCGCGCTGGCGGATGACGACCTCGCCGAAATGCCCATTCGCGCTTTTCTTCACGCACCCCTGGACATCTACTGGTGCCCATGAGCCAAGGATCCACAGTAATGATCACCCTCGAACGTCCACAGCCCAAGCTCTCGATGGCCGACAAGGCCGCCCGGGTCGACGCCATCTGCGAAGCGGCGCGCATCCTGCCGGTGATCACCATCGCCCGCGAACAGGACATCCTGCCCCTGGCCGACGCCCTGGCGGCCGGCGGCATCCGCACGCTGGAAGTGACCCTGCGTTCACAGCATGGCCTGAAGGCCATTGAAGTGCTGCGTGAGCAGCGCCCCGAGCTGTGCGTAGGCGCCGGGACAGTGCTCGACCGCACCATGTTCGCAGCCGTCGAGGCCGCAGGCGCCCAGTTCGTCGTCACACCCGGCATTACCCAGGATGTGCTGCAAGCGGGCGTGGAGAGCGAGATCCCCTTGCTGCCGGGTATCAGCACCCCATCCGAAATCATGATGGGCTACGCGCTGGGTTACCGCCGTTTCAAGCTGTTCCCCGCCGAAATCAGCGGAGGCGTGGCGGCGATCAAAGCGTTTGCTGGCCCGTTCGGCGACATCCGTTTCTGCCCAACCGGCGGCGTCAACCCGGCCAACGTGCGCAACTACATGGCACTGGCCAATGTGATGTGTGTAGGGGGCACCTGGATGCTCGACAGCAGCTGGATCAAGAATGGCGACTGGGCCCGCATCGAGGCCTGCAGTGCCGAGGCCATGGCGCTGGTGGACGGTCACTGAATTTCGTTGTGTGCTTTACGGCTTTTTGGGCGCTTGGTCGGCGCCCATTTTTTTGCCTGGTGATTGGCGTTTGCGGGTTATGTGCGCGTATACGAAGGGTAAGCGCGCCCTTAGGTCGTTGGGGCCGCTTTGCGGCCCATCGCGGCGCGAGGCCGCTCCCACAAATGACCGCGTGAGGCCTGGGCTGACAGGCTCAAGCAGTGTGGGAGCGGCCTCGCGCCGCGATGGGCCGCAAGGCGGCCCCAACAATCTCAAGTCAACAGCATCAGCTAAAGAGGCCGCTTTCTCCCTAACGGTACTCAGGCCGCCTTGGCCTCTTGCTGGCTCAGCGAACGGTTCAGCGCACTGAACAGGGCCTTGAAGCTGGCTGTGGTGATGTTTTCATCGATGCCCACACCATGCACAGGACGCCCGCCGGCTACACGCAGTTCGATATAGGCCGCTGCCTTGGCGTTGGTGCCCGCGCCGATGGCGTGTTCGTTGTAGTCCATGATTTCGACGGCAATCGGCAGGCCGGCCACCAGGGCTTCCAGGGCGCCATTGCCCTTGCCGCGCCAGTGCAGCGTGGTCTCGCCTTCGCCGGCTACTTCCACTTCTACGGCACTGTGACCGTTTTCTTCCTGCAGGCGATGGCTGACCAGCGCGTACGGTGCGTTGGCTTGCAGGTATTCCTTGTGCAGCAAGCTGTAGATCTGCTGGGCAGTCATTTCCAGGCCCAGGCGGTCGGTTTCGCCCTGTACGACCTGGCTGAATTCGATTTGCATGCGGCGCGGCAGGCTGATGCCGTATTCCTGCTCGAGCAGGTAGGTGATGCCGCCTTTGCCGGACTGGCTGTTGACGCGAATCACGGCCTCGTAGCTGCGGCCGATGTCGGCCGGGTCGATCGGCAGGTACGGCACTTCCCACAACTCGCCTTCCTGCTGCTTGGCCAGGCCCTTACGAATGGCATCCTGGTGCGAGCCGGAGAAGGCTGTGTGCACCAAGTCACCTACGTACGGGTGGCGCGGGTGCACCGGCAGCTGATTGCATTCTTCGACGACCTTGCGCACACCGTCGATGTCGGAGAAATCCAGGCCCGGGTCGATGCCCTGGGTGTACAGGTTCAAGGCCAGGGTCACCAGGTCGACGTTACCAGTACGCTCACCATTGCCGAACAGGCAGCCCTCAGCACGGTCGGCGCCGGCCATCAGGCCCAGCTCGGTGGCGGCGATGCCGGTTCCCCGGTCGTTGTGGCAGTGCAGGCTGATGATCACGCTGTCACGGCGATTGATGTTACGGCAGAACCATTCGATCTGGTCGGCGTACACGTTGGGCGTGGCGACCTCGACGGTGGCCGGCAGGTTGAGGATGATCTTGTGCTCGGGCGTGGGGTTCCACACCTCGATGACCGCATCGCACACTTCCTTGGCGAATTCCATCTCGGTAGCGCTGAAGGTTTCGGGCGAGTACTGGAATGTCCAGTGCGTATCGGGCTGCTGTGCGGCGTATTTGACGAACAGCTTGGCTGCATTGACCGCGATGTCCTTGACGCCCTGCTTGTCCTGGTTGAAGACGATGCGGCGGAAGGCCGGGCAGGTGGCGTTGTACAGGTGAACGATGGCCTTCTTGGCCCCGCGCAGGGACTCGAAGGTCCGGGCGATCAGGTCTTCACGCGCCTGGGTCAGCACCTGGATGGTGGTGTCCTCTGGAATATGACCGTCTTCGATCAAGGTGCGGACAAAGTCGAAGTCGGTTTGCGAGGCCGAAGGGAAGGAGGCTTCGATTTCCTTCACGCCCACTTGCACCAAGGTCTTCCAGAACCGCAGCTTCTTCTGCGCATCCATCGGCTCGATCAGCGACTGGTTGCCGTCACGCAGGTCCGAGCTGCACCAGATCGGCGCCTCGGTGATGGTCTTGGACGGCCAGGTACGGTCAGGCAGATCGATGGTAGGGAAGGCGCGGTATTTCTTCGACGGGTCTTTGAGCATGGTCATGGAAGCAATCCTTTTATGTGCGGCCGAGATCGGGCCTGCCGAGCAGTAACGAGGTGGGGGCGAGGCGACGCGATTCAGCCTGGTAGTCGAGCGCTGACCAGGCAGAGGCTGCGATGTTGTCGGAGCAAGATGAGGGTGCTGAAGGTTTTCATGGCCTCAACCCTAACCAGTGGACTGTGGGTTGGCAAGCGTTGAAAAAAAATTGAGAGGAATGCTTAAAAAAAGTGATATGGCGAGATCTACTTGTTGATACCAGTAAAATACTTAGGTTTTGTTGCGCGGTATTTTTCTTTGGCGCAATGGTGTGTCAGTCGCGTGAGGACCTCCTGGGCCCTGCGTTGTGGCAAGCGCCGCCCGTATTGCGGGGCGGCCCAAACGTCACTCAACGAAGTGTCAACCCTGCCTCAGGGCTGAAAGGCACCGATGAAGATCGCCGGGTCAACACGCGCATCGTTCAAGCTGACGTTCCAGTGCATGTGCGGCCCGGTAGCGCGCCCCGTTGAGCCCACGCGCCCGACCACATCACCACGGCGCAGCGACTGCCCGTTCTGCACGTCGATACGGGACATATGGCAGAACATGCTGATAAAGCCCCGCCCGTGATCAACGAACACCGTGCGGCCATTGAAGAAGTAATCGCCCACCAGAATCACCTTGCCGTTGGCAGGCGTCTTGATCGGCGTCCCCGCCGGTACGGCAAAATCCAGCCCCGCATGGGGGTTGCGTTCCTCGCCATTGAAGAACCGGCGCACGCCGAACTTGCTCGACAGCGGCCCGTTGACCGGCTTGTCGAGGATCAGGTTGCTCGGCAATGCCGGGCTGAAGCTGCGGTAGGCCTTGATCTGCTCGGCCAGTTCGCGATCGATGCGCTTGAGGTCGGCCGGATTGGGGTTGACCTGGCGGGTGTTCTTCAAGGTGATGCGCTGTTCGGGGTACTGCTTGTGCCCCACGGTGAAAGGCAGGCTTCGGCTGCCCTGCTGCACCACCGCCTGCCCAGGCTTCTGAGTCAGGGGGATGCCAACGATGGCCAGCCAGTTGTCCTGTTCCTTGACCACCAGCACGGGCTTGCCATCGAAGCGTGCGCTGGGAGCACTGGCTGCCGGCCCCAGGTCGACCACGGCAACGCCGCCAGGCACCGGTTTGTTCAGCGTGCGCGTGATGTAGCTGGCCTGGGCTGTGGCGCTCAGGACGGTGAAGGCGAGGGCGAGCAGTGACGCGAGCAAGCGGGGCATGTGTCAGTCCAGAAGTGAGAGCGTGACCGGAGTCAGGTGATTGTCTTCGACCCGCACCTGCAGCTCGCCTTCGTTCAGGCGTGCAGTCAGGCGCTGGCCGTTGCGCGTCTGTTCGGCGCTGCGGATGGCCTGGCCTTGTTCGTCGAGCAGGATGCTGTAGCCGCGCGCCAGCGTCGCCAGCGGGCTGACGATCTGCAGGGTCTGCAACTGGACCTGGAAGCGCTGGCGCCGGTCCTTGAGCACGTCACGCATGGCCCGGGGCAGTCGCTCGGCCAGGCTGTCCAGGCGCTGGCCCAGCAAAGCCAGAGTACGCCCGGGATGTTGCGCGGCCAGACGTGTCTCCAGGCGCACCAGGCGCTCGCGGCGTTGATTGAGGTTATGCAGGAAGGCACGGCGCAGGCGCATGTCCAGGTCATCCAGGCGCTGAGCCTGCTGACGCAGGCGCTCGCCCGGATGGCGCAGGCGGCGAATCAGGGACTCCAGGCGCAGGCGATCATGCACCAACCGGTTCTGCATGCGCAGGGTCAGGCGCCGTTGCAGGCCGTCCAGGCGGTGCTGCAGGCCGCTGTTGTCGGGCGCAAGCAGCTCGGCCGCAGCAGACGGGGTCGGGGCCCGCACGTCGGCCACGAAGTCGCTGATCGACACGTCGGTTTCATGGCCCACGGCGCTCACGATCGGCGTCTTGCACGCGGCCACGGCACGCGCCACGGCTTCCTCGTTGAAGCACCACAGGTCTTCCAGTGAACCGCCGCCGCGGGCCAGTATCAAGGCGTCGAAACCGCGGCTGTCGGCCAGGCGAATGGCCCGCACGATCTGGGCGATGGCTTCGCGGCCCTGCACGGCGGTGGGGATCAGGTTCAACTCCACCTGGGGCGCACGGCGGGCGAACACACTGATGATGTCGCGGATCACGGCCCCGGTCGGGGAGGTGATGATGCCGATACGCTGGGGGTGCGCAGGCAGCGCTCGCTTGCTGTCGGTGCTGAACAGGCCCTCGGCGCCAAGCTTTTCCTTGAGCGCCTCGAAGGCCAGGCGCAGCGCACCATCGCCGGCGGGCTCCACGGTATCGAGGATCAGCTGGTAGTCGCCACGGCCTTCGAACAGGGATACCTTGCCACGCACCCGTACCGCCAGGCCGTCACGCAGCGCCTGGCGCACCCGCGTGGCGCTCTGCCGGAAGAGGGCGCAGCGCACCTGGGCACCGCTGTCCTTGAGGGTGAAGTACATGTGGCCGGAGGCCGGCCGGGCCAGGTTGGAAATCTCGCCCTCCACCCATACGCTGCGGAACACGTCTTCCAGCAGCACCCGGGCGCGGCCATTGAGTTGGCTGACGGTGAGCACATCACGGTCAAGGCCGAGGCGTTCGAAAGGGTCTTTGATCATGGGAAGGCACTATAAAGGATGAGGGGGCCGGGTGTCGTGCCCGGTCGATCAGGAGCTGGCCTGGGTCGCCGGTGCCTGCCCTGGCGTACCGATTGCCGACGCTGCGCAGGTCATGTGCTCGATGAACTGCCTCACCAGTGGCCCGGCATCGCGGCGGTGGGCGATGGCGACGGTGCTGACGCAGCCGGGGTCCATCAGCGGGATGAACCGCAGCGCCGCAGGGGCGATGTCCTGCATGCAGCGTGGCAGCAAGGCCACCCCGAACCCCGCCTGGATCAGCTGCAACTGTGTGGTCTTGCGCGACACCACCCGCGCAGGCTGGGGAAAGAACCCCGCCGCCATGCACAGCTCGGCAGACAGGTAGCTCAGGCCACCGCGTTGGTGGTGGGGAATGGAGATGAACGGCTGGCTGGAAAGCTCCGCCAAGGCAATGCAATCGCGCCCCGCCAGTTCATGGGTAGGGGCGAGCGCCAGCAACAGGGGCTCTTCGAACAACGGCTCGATGCTCAACCCATCGTGCTGGCGCAGCACCGGCAGCCTCAGCAGCCCGATGTCCAGGCGACCTTCGGCCAGTGCTGCAAGCTGCCCTTCGGAGGACAACTGGGCGATCTCCATGCTCACATCAGGGTTTGTCCGCAGGTAATCACCCAGGTGCTCGAGCAGCCGACCGGTCAGCGGCACCGTGCTGGAGTGGCTGATGTTCAGGCTGCCGCACAGGCCCTGGCCGACGGCTCGGGCCAACTCGCCAGCCTTGTCCAGGTCCAGCAGCAGGTTGCGCGCGCGCGGCAGGAACGCCCGGCCCGCATCGGTCAGGCGAGGCAACCTGGCCGTGCGCTCGAACAACGCGGTGTCCAGCTGCAGTTCGAGCTCGCGCACCTGGCGACTGAGGGCGGACTGGGCGACATACAGTCGTTCGGCGGCGGCGCTGAAGCTGCCACATTCGGCGATTTCCACGAAGTAACGCAGCTGGCGGGTCGAGATCATGAGCGATGCCATTTCGAGATGGATCAGGGCGAGATTGCATATTAGCCGGGATAGCGCGGGTTTGGTTATGGTGCGCTGAACCTTCAAGGACAATGCGCCAATGCTCGCTGACCTCGCTATACCGTTCTCGGGGCTTGACTGGCTACCCATCGTGTTGGGTACCGCGGCGGCCTATGTGGTGTTCGGCATCGCCGGCTTCGGCACGGCGTTGGTGGCAGGCCCGGTGCTGATCCATTTCATGCCGCTGTCGCAGATCATTCCCTTGCTGGTGTTACTCGATTTCGTAGCAGCGTTCGGCAACCTGTTGCCCTCACGGCGCGATGTGGTACGGGGCGAACTGCTGCGCCTGCTGCCGTTCATGGCGCTGGGGTGCACCCTGGGCGTTGCGTTCCTGCTGCAGCTCAAGTCGGACCTGCTGATGCTGCTGATGGGCCTGTTCATCACGGCCTATGCCCTCTATAGCCTGGCGCTGAAGGTACGCCCGGCGTCGCTTGCCGGGTGGTGGGCGGCACCGATGGGTACCGTGGGCGGGTTGTTCGGCGCCTTGTTCGGCAGCGGCGGGTTTCTCTACGCCCTTTACCTGAGCGCTCGCCTGCCCGACAAGGAGCAGGTACGCGCCACCCAGAGCGCGTTGATCAGTTGCAGCACCTTGGTGCGCCTGACGCTGTTCCTTGTCGCCGGTGTCTACGCCGATCGACAACTGCTGCTGATGGCGGCCTGCCTGCTGCCGGTGATGGTCATCGGTCTATGGGCTGGGCGCAGGCTCACGCACAGGCTGTCACGCGAGGCCTTCGTCCGGTTGGTCACCTGGTTGGTGTTGGCCAGCGGCCTGGCGCTCATCGCTCGCTATGTGAGCGCTTGAGCAGGGGTTAGAATTGGCCGACTACCCGATCCAAGGCTTGTCCGCTCATGAATACCCAAAGCATCATCGTTCCCAGGCAGTCCACCGTCCCGGTGCACGAGGCCCGCGCCCGCGCCATCCTGCGCTGGCTGGTCCGCGAAAAGATCGTGCAAGAGCAGCTGACCACCTGCGGGCGTACCGGCAACCGTATGGCCCATGCCCTTGGGCCAGGTGCCCGCCAAGTGGCGCTGCATCCCGAAAAACTGCCCTTCGATACGCCGGTCAACGGCCTTGAGGTGATGCTCAAGCGCTGCATCTATACGCCCACCGAAGGCTTCAAGGAAGAGGCGGGCTGCCCGCAGTGCCGGCGGGAAGTGGGCGAGCCGTTGTTCGACAGCCTGGAAGAGTGGATGCCCGGGGTCAGTGACAACTTCACCTGCCCGCTGTGCGGGTTCGAAGACGACATCAACGGTTTTTTGTTCCTGCAACCCTGCGCCTTCTCCAACCTGGGCTTCATCTTCAACAACTGGGGCGATGCCGGGTTCACCCAGGCCTTCATCGACAGCTTCGCCGACTGGCTGGACCAACCGGTGGCCGTGGTGCAGGTCCGGCTCGCCTGACGAGGGCGGAGCAGGGCTTTGGTGCGCAGGGCGGCAACGGCCACTTGTAACTTCAGGCTTGATTTACATTGAGTGGCAGGGCACGCATGAGTATAATGGCGCGCTTCCATTTTTCCCGCCCGGGAGCCCCCGCGATGTTGCGTATCAGCCAAGAAGCCCTGACCTTCGACGATATTCTCCTTGTACCTGGTTATTCCGAGGTACTGCCCAATGAAGTCAGTCTCAAGACCCGTTTGACCCGTGGCATCGAGCTGAACATCCCGCTGGTCTCCGCTGCCATGGACACCGTCACCGAAGCGCGCCTGGCCATCGCCATGGCCCAGGAAGGCGGCATCGGCATCATCCACAAGAACATGACCATCGAGCAGCAGGCCGGCGAAGTGCGCAAGGTCAAGAAGTTCGAGGCTGGCGTGGTCAAGGACCCGATCACCATCGAGGCCGACGCCACCGTGCGCGACCTGTTCGACCTGACGCGCCTGAACAACATTTCCGGCGTGCCTGTGCTGGAAAACGGTGACCTGGTCGGTATCGTGACCTCCCGCGACGTGCGCTTCGAAAGCCGCCTGGACGCCAAGGTCCGCGAAGTGATGACGCCCAAGGAACGCCTGGTCACCGTCCGCGAGGGCGCGGACAAGAACGAGGTGCGCGAGCTGCTGCACAAGCACCGCCTCGAGAAAGTGCTGATCGTCGACGAGCACTTCAGCCTCAAGGGCATGATGACCGTCAAGGACATCGAGAAGGCCAAGGCCTACCCACTGGCCAGCAAGGACGACCAGGGTCGTCTGCGCGTTGGCGCTGCAGTCGGCACCGGCAAGGACACCGGCGAGCGTGTTGCCGCCCTGGTAGCCGCTGGCGTTGACGTGGTCGTGGTCGACACCGCTCACGGGCACTCCAAAGGCGTGATCGAGCGCGTGCGCTGGGTCAAGCAAACCTACCCGCAGGTGCAGGTGATTGGCGGCAACATCGCCACCGGCGCTGCTGCCAAGGCCTTGGCCGAGGCGGGCGCTGATGCGGTCAAGGTCGGTATCGGCCCTGGCTCGATCTGCACCACCCGTATCGTAGCCGGCGTCGGCGTGCCGCAGATCAGCGCCATCGCCAACGTCGCCGCTGCCCTGGAAGGCACCGGTGTGCCACTGATTGCCGACGGCGGTATCCGCTTCTCTGGTGACCTGTCCAAGGCCATCGTCGCCGGTGCCAGTTGCGTGATGATGGGTTCGATGTTCGCCGGTACCGAAGAAGCCCCGGGCGAAGTCGAACTGTTCCAGGGCCGCTCCTACAAGGCCTACCGTGGCATGGGTTCGCTGGGCGCCATGGCGCAGTCGCAAGGCTCCTCCGACCGTTACTTCCAGGACTCCTCGGCCGGTGCCGAGAAGCTGGTCCCCGAAGGTATCGAAGGCCGTGTGCCGTACAAAGGCGCACTGGCTGCGATCATTCACCAGCTGATGGGCGGCCTGCGTTCGTCCATGGGCTACACCGGCAGTGCCACCATCGACGAGATGCGCACCAAGCCGGAGTTCGTGCGCATCACGGGCGCCGGCATGGCCGAATCCCACGTTCACGACGTGCAGATCACCAAAGAAGCCCCCAACTACCGGGTTGGCTGATAGCTCAGCGGTAAGCTCCAGACGGTGGCTGCGTTCGCGCAGCCACTGCGTTTTCCCCGATCAACTTGCAGCTTGCAGCTTCAAGCTCGCAGCTGAATCAGAGATTCCCCATGGCCCTCGATATTCACGCTCACCGGATCCTCATCCTCGATTTCGGCTCCCAGTACACCCAGCTGATCGCCCGCCGCGTGCGCGAGATCGGCGTGTATTGCGAACTGCACCCGTTCGACATGGACGATGAAGCGATCCGCGAATTCAACCCGCGCGGCATCATCCTCGCCGGTGGCCCCGAGTCGGTTCACGAAGCCAACAGCCCCCGTGCACCCCAGGCCGTGTTCGACCTGAATGTGCCTGTGCTGGGCATCTGCTACGGCATGCAGACCATGTCCGAACAGATGGGCGGCAAGGTCGAAAGGTCTGACCTGCGTGAGTTCGGTTATGCCCGCGTGGACGTGGTCGGCAAGAGCCGCCTGCTCGACGGCATCGAGGACCATATCGACGCCGACGGCGTACTGGGCCTGGACGTGTGGATGAGCCACGGTGACAAGGTCACCCAACTGCCGACCGGTTTCCACGTACTGGCCAGCACCCCGAGCTGCCCGATCGCTGGCATGTTCGACGACACACGCGGCTACTACGGCGTGCAGTTCCACCCGGAAGTGACCCACACCAAGCAGGGCGGTCGCATCCTGTCCCGTTTCGTGCAGGACATCTGCGGCTGTGAAGCCCTGTGGACCCCGTCCAACATCGTCGAGGACGCCATCGCCCAGGTGCGTGAGCAAGTGGGTTCGGCCAACGTCCTGCTGGGCCTCTCCGGCGGCGTGGACAGCTCGGTGGTCGCGGCCCTCTTGCACCGGGCCATCGGCGACCAGCTGACCTGCGTCTTCGTCGACAACGGCCTGCTGCGCCTGCACGAGGGTGACCAGGTGATGGCCATGTTCAAGGAGAACATGGGCGTTAAGGTGATCCGTGCCGACGCTGAAAAGCAGTTCCTCGACAACCTGGCCGGCGAAGCCGACCCGGAGAAGAAGCGCAAGATCATCGGCCGCACCTTCATCGACATCTTCGATGCCGAGGCCAGCAAGCTGCCGAACATCCAGTTCCTCGCCCAGGGCACCATCTACCCGGACGTGATCGAATCGGCCGGCGCCAAGAGCGGCAAGGCCCACGTGATCAAGTCCCACCACAACGTCGGTGGCCTGCCGGAGGAAATGAACCTCAAGCTGGTCGAACCGCTGCGTGAGTTGTTCAAGGACGAAGTGCGCAAGATCGGTCTGGAGCTCGGCCTGCCTTACGACATGGTCTACCGCCACCCGTTCCCAGGCCCGGGCCTGGGTGTGCGCATCCTGGGTGAAGTGAAGAAAGAGTACGCCGACATCCTGCGTCGCGCGGACCACATCTTCATCGAAGAACTGCGCAAGGCTGATTGGTACCACAAGACCAGCCAGGCCTTCGTGGTGTTCCAGCCGGTGAAATCGGTCGGTGTGGTCGGTGACGGCCGTCGCTACGCCTGGGTCGTCGCATTGCGCGCCGTCGAAACCGTAGATTTCATGACTGCTCGTTGGGCTCATCTGCCTTACGAACTGCTGGAAACCGTCAGTGGCCGGATCATCAACGAGATTGACGGTATCTCGCGGGTGACCTACGACGTGTCGAGCAAGCCGCCGGCGACGATTGAGTGGGAATGATCCCGCGTCCGGCACTGCCCGGTACGATCTAGCAAAAAATGCCCTGAAGCCCGCGTAATTGCGGGCTTTTGGCTTTTTGGGTCTGGCAAGTACAGGCAATGTTTCCCAGCATCAGCATGATTTTTTGGCATGGTGCGGGTACCAGCTGGATCCGGCGTAATCAAGACGCTCAGTGAGAGAAAACCGCTGACCACCTGTCACCGAACAACGCGATAGCCAAGCCTGCGAGCATCACCACCGCCCCAGCCAACTTGATGGGAGACACTGGCCTTTCCAATGCCCCCATCAAGCCGAAATGATCGATGACCAGTGATGAAACGATTTGCCCGGCGATAGCGAGGCCGAGCAGGGCGGACAGGCCTATCTTCGGTGCAAGCACCACATAGCTAAGCAGCGCACTCGCCCCCAGCAAACCGCCCAGCAGGCTCCACAGGGGCTGGGCAGGAATCGCGGCCAGTGAGGCCGCTATTCCTCCGCGCATCAATGCGTAAATGCACAGGCACACTGCGCCGGCAGTGAACGAGAACAGTGCCGCCGCAACGGAGTCTCCACCTACACCTTTAGCGAGCTGGCCGTTGAGTGTGGTCTGCAGCGTAATGCCGAGCCCCGCAGCGATGGCCAACACATAGTAGGCTACGTTCATCTCGTGCCCTCTTAGTTGGCTGAGTCGAACGGGAGGAACGTCTCGGCAAACATATCCGGCGCATAGCCTGCTGCAGCGAATAGATGCTCACGTGACTCATCGATCGCCGCACGCAGCCTCTCACTGTCCACACCCAATACCTTGCCGTCGCGTTTGACGATTCGCCCGCCAATCATGACCGTATCGACATTGCTGCGCTCGGCGGCATGTACCACGGTGCCGAAAGCATTACCTACAGGATAGAGGTTGATGTCCTGTGCGTTGATCAGGATCAGGTCTGCCTGTTTACCCGCAACCAGGCTGCCGACTTTGTCCTGTAAGCCGGCACAGAAGGCGCCGTCGATAGTCGCGGATTTGAGCAGACTGTGGGCGGGCAGCGTCACCACCGGATGATGGTCCTCACCGCAGCAACGTTGCTGGTGCATGCCCATGACACGTTGCAGGTAGAACGCCACCCGCATTTCCATGAACATGTCGCCGCTGTAGGAGGTTTCGTTGTCAACACTCAGTCCCGGGCTGATGCCGTGACGCTGGGCCGACTGCATGGCGAACATTCCATCTTCAATGCCGTAATGGGCATCTGAGCGTGGGCATACGTTGACTCGCACCCCAGCTTCGCGAAGGATTTCCCAGCCGGCGTCCGGCAGCGCGGTGCAGTGGTTGAAGATGTTATCGGATCGCAGCAGACCTTTACGATGCAATTCTGGCAATTGCGCCGCCATGTCCCCACCAAAAAACTCGGTGATGATCGGCAGCCCCAGGCGTCTGGCTTCAGCCCACAGCTCAGGTGCCAGCTGCGCCATCACCGCCAGCGAAAGCAACGGGTTATCACCGTGCTTGATGTATTTTTCCTGCAAACGCTCCAGGTTGCCCGGCCAGTGGGCTTTATCCCACTCACCCGCCACCGGCGCCCCGGAGGCATGTACCGCGCGTATACCTGCATCAAGCAGCGCCTCGACGGCGGCGTCGGAGTGTGCACCGGTGCGGCTGTTATGCGAGTTGTCCACCAAGGTCGTGATGCCGGCATCGATGCACCCTAACGCACTCAGCAAGTTGCCGATGTACATGTCCGCCGGGCGATAGTATTTGGCGAACGAGAAGTGAGTGGCGTTGCAGTAGTCCTCCAATGTGGCTGCGTTGGGATTGATCCGGCGCAGTTGCCCTTCCCACGAGTGGCGGTGCGTGTCGACCATGCCGGGCATGGCGATCATGCCGGATGCATCGATCACCATAGCGTCGCCAACTTCGAGATGTTCACCAATGGCCTTGATGGTGCTGCCTTCGATGAGAATGTCGCCGCGTACCAGATTGCCGATGTCGCCATCCATACTCAGTACAGTGGCGCCTTGGATGAGTGTGCGGGCAACCGGTGCGGTCTGCGCCTGTACGATGCCGCGATTGTATTCAGCCATTGAGGTACACCTCTTCAAATGTGATTGCAAGAAATGTACGCAGGGCAACACTGCGGGAAAAAGATGGATAAACTGTTTTTATTATTCAATTCGAACGAATAATAAGGCCGTCCCTGATCACTGTTTGAGGTTATCAACCGTCGTGGATCGAATTCAGGCGATGCAGATTTTCGTACGCGTAGCGCAAGCGGGAAGCTTTACCCAAGCGGCGCAGACGCTCTCCTTACCCGCTTCGACTGTGACCAGCAGTGTCAAGAACCTGGAAAAGTACTTGCAGGTGCGTCTGCTCAACCGAACAACGCGGCGGGTCAGCCTTACACCTGAAGGCGCACAATATCTGGCGCAATGCCGGGAGATTCTTGAACTGATCGAACACACGGAGAGCAGCCTGGCGGATTCCGTAAAACGGCCGCAGGGGCGTTTGCGCGTCGACATGCCTGGTGGCGTTGCGCACTCCATTGTCATGCCGAACCTGCGCGACTTTTATCGGCGCTATCCGGATATCTATCTGATGATCGGCGTGAACGATCGACAGGTTGATCTGCTTCAGGAGGGTATCGATTGCGTTATTCGTACAGGTGAGCTCCATGACTCAACCTTGGTCGCGCGCCCACTTGGCCGATTTCGTTGGGTGACCTGTGCGTCAGCCGCCTACCTCAAGGAAAACGGCATCCCGCAAACACCCCATGACTTATCGCACCACCGAGCTATTCACTACTTTTCGAGCGGCGCGAAACACGCAGGTGAAATGCGCTTCGCACGCGATACGGAAAAGATCTCGGTTTTGGTAAGCGGTACGGCCGCCGTCAACGAGACCGGGCTCTACATCAAAATGTGCCTTGATGGGTTCGGGTTGATTCAGCTCGCCGAGAACGTGGTGAGCGAGCATCTGCAGCAAGGGCGGTTGATTGAAGTGCTCGCCGATTGGCAGCCGGCTCCGGTGCAGGTGAGCCTGCTATACCCACACCAGCGATTTCTTTCGCCCGCTGTGAGTTCGTTCGCTGATTGGATAGGTGGGCTGATCGGAAACAAATGAGTGATTGCCCCTTCACAGTACCCTGAGTCCTGCAGTCGTCTTGCCGAGTTGCTGCTTTGCCCGCTATGGGAGGCTCGAGCTACGGTCTCGAGAACGTATTCTGAATCTGCCGGGCTCAGGCAGATGACATGCAGTGGTCGGTGCCGGCAGTTAGCTTCATTGGCAGCGGTAGTTTGTCCGAGCCCTATTCAGAATGGAAAGGGCCGCTTGGCGACCCTGTTCACGTATACCTGGCAGCGCCTGAGCACTGCGCGGTAGGCTAGCGCCCTCAACGCCTGACGGTCAGGCCCTAGGCCCTAACGACCACCTCGACTCAACCCGCCCAGCCGCGCCGAAATCGACTGCATCCCCTTGCCCAATTCCCTGAGCGCACTTGCATCCCGGGCACCTTCCTCGCTGGCTGCATGGATCCGTACCGCCAGCTCGTTGATTTCCTGTGTCACGTGGCTCTGCTCCTGGGCGGCGACGGCGATCTGCTGGGCGCGCTGGACGATGTCGTCGAAACTGCCCACTGTGGTGCCCAGGGTAGTGGCCACGCCCACGGCTTGCTGCACCGACTCGCGGGTGCGCTGCGCGCCGTTCTGCATGGTGGTGACGGCAGCGTTCGATGCCTCGCGTAGCTGAGTGATCATTTCCTGGATTTCGTTGGCAGACGTCTGCGTGCGCCCGGCAAGCGTGCGCACCTCATCGGCTACCACCGCAAAGCCGCGACCTTGTTCGCCAGCGCGTGCGGCCTCGATGGCAGCGTTGAGCGCCAAGAGATTGGTCTGCTGGGAGATCGACTTGATGACCTCCAGCACGCCGCCTACACGCTCGATGTCTTCGCCCAGCTGGGTAATCGCTGTGGCCGCGCCCGAGATGTCGGTCGCCAGGCTTTCGATGGATTCACCGTTGCGGTTGACCTGGTCCTGACTCTTCTGCGCTTCGACCAATGAGCTGCGGGCTGTGTCCGAGCAGTCCGTTGTGTTGCGCGCGACCTCATTTGCGCTGGCCGACATTTCGGTGATGGCGGTAGCGAGCAGGGTATTGTCCACCCGTTGCGCCTCCGCCCGATCGGCCAGGCCGGTGGACAGTTGCGCCAGCTCGTTGGCTCGCTCTTCCAGTGACACCGACTCCTCGGCAATGTGACGGAGCATGGCCTGCAGAGAGCCTGCATACTGGTTGACGGCCGTGCGCAGCGCGCCCAGTTCGTCATTGCGCATAACCTCCAGTTGAGCACCCGCCTGGCCGCCTTGACCCAGGTTCTCGATTTGCGCCGTGGTTTCCTCTATCTGGGTGAGCAGCCGTTTGCCAGCCAGCCATGCCAGCCCCAGCAAAACGGCCAGCAATGGCAGCAGGAACAGCAGGATCTGGCCAGTGAGCTTGTTCGCCAGGCCGACCACACGGGCCTCGGGGGTGACCAGACCAATGCGCCAGCCCGTACCTTCCATGGTGGCCAATGTGACGTAGGCCGGCCCATCGAGGCGCGCATCGTTATCCAGGTAGAGGGTGGTGGTGCCAGCCGGCTTGCTCGTCAGGCTATCGGCCACTGGCTTGAACCACGGTTGTTCCTGGCTCAGGCCGGCAAGGGTCTGCAAGCCCTTGGCGCTCTTTGCATCAGGGAAGAACAGCAAATTACCGGACGCGTCCACCGCAAAGGCGTAGCCACCGGTGACATTGCCGTTGGCTTTGAGGAAGGCGGCAAGACCGTCGAGCTTCAGGTCAATGGTGGCGACCCCGGCAAACGCGCCCTGGGCGTGGTAGGGCACGCTGCAGGTCGTCATGGCTACGCCGCTGACCGGGTCCTGATACCCGTCCGACCAGACACAGCGACCCAATGGCGCGGCTTTGGCGCCGGTGTACCACGACTCAGCCTGATACGGCGCCGTTTGCGCAGCGTTGTACTCGTCCGAGTAATTCAACCCGTTGCTGGCGTTGCGTGCCCAGAAGAAACTGCGGCGTTCGGTACCGGCAACGAAGCCGTTGGGCTCTGGCCACAGCCCGCCGCCTGCGATGGCGGTATCACCTTGGCTGTCGATCACATTAGGCAGGTTGGCCTTGATCAGGTTTTCGTCGCGGGGCAGGGTCTCGGCCAGGTGCGCCATGGCCGTCGTGGTGCCCTCGATGCGGTTCACCTGCATGGCCAGCTGGCGGGTGATGGCGCTGGCCGACTGTTCCGCCGCCTCGGTGCCGGCTGCCACCAACTCAGGTTTGCCGCCCAGGGTCATGACTGAATAGATCGCCAAGGCGGTGAGTGCCAGCAACGTCAGGATTCCCAGCGTCATGCGCCCGGAGATGCGATTGGGAAGTAGCGACATGCTGAAGCTCCACAAAATTTAGGTTGGCTCTCAATGATTACGGCAGCCCGGCCCGATAGTTGAGTTGCTACATCATGTTTCGCATGAGCGGACGACCGATGGTGACAAAAAGGCGATGAATCGAGGGGGAATCAGCCAAATCCGCGCACACCTCCTGATGTGCATCAAGCATCGTCATCCTCTCAAACGATAAACGCTGTCCCGGCCGTCTTCCGTCAATGGCGTATTGAGCATCCCTCCTGCCATCGGCAAACCCTGCGCCCACCCCGCAGCCAATACCTGCACGTCCCGCGCTGGGTCGCACGCACTGACCCTCGCATCACGCAACCGACACGTTTCGGCGTCCGTCGCGAACAAGGCACGTGCAAAGCCCCGGCCCTGTTCCGAAAGCCGTGCGGTTTTAGGGGCGCGCGTCCTGGTAAATACCTCAAAAGCCTCGGTGGGTTCGTTGCCGGCACCGGCCAGGCAGCGAGCCAGGTGCCAGGCGTCTTCCAGGGCCTGGCAAGCGCCTTGCCCGGAGGTGGGCAATGGCGCATGCGCAGCGTCGCCGATCAACAGCACGTTCGCGCGGCTCCACGTGTGCAGCGGTTCCAGGTCGTGGACCGCGATGCGCCGGATGGCCTGTTCGGAGGTTGCCCGAATGATGCGTGAAACGGGCTCGGGCCATTGGGCGAACCTGTGCTCGACCTGCGCCCGATCATCGGCTCGGCCAGCCCCTTCGTTCAACGGGCATGCTTGCGCTGCGGCCCAATACACCAGGTCCGGTCGAACTGCCACCGCACCAAAGCGCTGCCCCGTTCCCCAGTAATCCTGGATCGACACATCGTCCACCAGCGCCCCCGACCCTTGTGCCACGCCGATCCAGTTCACGAACCCTTGATAGCGCGGGGTATTGTCACCCGCGACGAACTGGCGCGTCACCGAGGCCATGCGTCCGTCTGCACCGATCAGCACCTCCGGGCAGATGCGTGTACCCGTCTCGAAGCGTGCCACCGCCTTGCCCTGGGCATCCAGGTCGATGGCCATTACCTGGTGCCCGAATTCGACTGCAATCCCCATCCGTCGTGCATGGGCGAGCAACACGTCCTGCAAATCCCGGCGCAGCACCGTAACGGTGGGGTAGCCCATGGTTCGGTCCAGCAATTCGATGTCCAGGCCTCCCAACGCATTGCCGGCTGCATCGTACCGGCGCATGGCAAGGGGCCTGCCGCCAACGGCCTGGATGTCCTGCAACACGCCGAGCTGCTCCAGCACAAAGCTGGCATTGGGCCAAAGCGTCACACCGGCGCCTCCGGCTGCTGGCATCCTACGGCGCTCAAAGACCCGCGGGCTGAAGCCCTGCTTGCGCAACGCCAACGCTGCGCTCAGCCCTGCAATGCCTGCACCCACTATCGCAATGTCCACGTTCCAGCCCTCCTTGTTCATCCGCTGCCCCGCGCCAGGTCACTGGACGCCTGGGGCAAAGGACCATCGTAGATTTCCCCTTCCCAGATCACTAGCGTGCAAAAATGGGACGTTTTCATACCTCAGGTGGGATAGTCAGTGCGCAATGAGCTCGATCTGAATGCGGTCCGTGTCTATGCAGCGGTGGTGGATGAGCAGAGCTTTGTCGGCGCCTCGCGTGCGCTGGCCATGCCGTCTTCCAATGTCAGTCGCCATGTCGCTTCACTGGAGCGACAGCTCGGTACGCGCCTGCTTGAGCGCAGCACCCGGCATCTGCGCATGACCGAAGCGGGGCGGCTGTTGTACGCGCGAGCCAAGCCCTTGCTCGACGCCTTGCACTGCACCCAGGAAGAACTCGGTGCTGTACAGCGCGAGCTGCGAGGGCCACTGAAGCTGTGCATGCCAGGTGAGGCCCCCAGGCTATTGGCGCCCATCCTGGCCGAATTCTGCAGCCTGCACCCTGGCATCGAGCTTGAGTGCGATACCCGGGTGACTGGGCTGGAAGTGCTGCGTGAGGACGTGGACCTGTGCATCCTCTTTCACCGTGGCCGCCAGGAAGACAGCGAGTTCATCACCTGCCAGCTCGCCTGCTTACCGAGCATCGTGGTCGCTGCCCCGTCTCTGCTCGCGCGCACGGGTATCCCGCAGCACGTGCGAGCGTTGAAGTCGCTGCCTTGCATCACCACGCTCAGCGCGCTCGGAGGTCAGCCCTGGCAGTTTCAGGGCGCCAGGGGCGAAACCGTCAAGGTGCCGGTGCGCAGCCGTTACCGCGTCAACAGCGGTGAGTTGGCCGTGGCAGGCGCGCGGCAGGGGATAGGCTTTGCGATTGTGGCGGCTCATCCGTGCCAGGAGGATCTGACGGCTGGCCGGTTGCAGGAGGTGGTGCTGGACCTGTGCCCGGCACCCTTGCAGTTGCTGGCGGCATACAGCCACCGCCATTCAGTGACGGCGCGGGTGCGAGCCCTGCTGGCGTTCATTCAGGAGCGGTTGGAGGCGTTGCACAGCTCGCCAAGCGGTTCTACCAGCGCTTGATCAAGGCTGGACGCGCGGTTACATCGGCAGGCTGTCACGGCCCAAAGCGCGGTCAGTCAGATCGCCTGCACCCTGGCCAATTGCTCGGCCTCAAGCCACGCCCCGATCGCGTTGGGGCGCATGGGCTTTGAGAACAGGTAGCCTTGCGCCCAGGTGCAGCCCAGGGTTTTCAGAGTGCTGAGTTCTGCTGCGGTTTCCACGCCCTCGACGATGCATTCCAGTTGCATGTCCTGGCACAGCGCAATCAGCGACTTGACGATCTTCAAGCTGGCCGGGTTGAGCTGGATGCCGGTGACGAAGGAGCGGTCCACCTTCAGCTTGGTCAGCGACAGCGCATGGATCTGGCTGAGGCTGGAGTAGCCGGTGCCAAAGTCGTCCAGGGAAATGCCGCAGCCCAGCTCACGCAGGCGGCTGATGGCGCGCTGGGCCTGCGGCAGGTCCTGGATGGCCGCGGTTTCGGTGATTTCCAGGTCCAGGCACGTGGGGTCGAACCGGCTGCTCTTGATCAGCTCGACGATCTGCTGGGCGGCCTCTTCCGAGCCACAGTCATGGGTGGAGAGGTTGAAGGACAGGCGCATGCCTGCTGGCCAACTGGCAGCCGTGTCCAGTGCCTTGGTCAGCAGAGGCAGGGTGAGACGATTGACCATGCCGATGCGCTCGGCGATCGGGATGAAGTCACTGGGTGGCACATTACCCAATTCTGGGCTTTCCCAGCGCGCCAGTGCCTCGAACGCAACGGTTCGCTCGCTGCGGACATCCACGATGGGTTGGAACACCATGTGAAACTCGCGATCCAGGTCCGCCCTGCGCAGGGCCTGCTCGGTCAGCCCTTGTCGATTGAGTTGCTGGCGATGGGCAGCGCTGAACAGGCACGCCGTGCCAGGGCGATGACGCTTGCTCTGGTACAGCGCGTAGTCGGCATATTCGTACGCTTGCGTGGCTGACGAAGCCTGATCTGGAAAGGTGGCGATGCCCAGCGACGCGCTGATCTGAATGGGGATGTCCACCAGCACGAACGGCTCGCGCATGCGCGTGCAAAGCTTCTCGCCAAAGGCACGTAGCTGCTCGTCATCCAGGGCCTGGGTGATGATCAGGCCGAACTCGTCGCCCCCCAGCCGGCTCAGGTGCACACCCTGGTCGAGCATCTCGGTGAGGCGCTGACCGACCTGATACAGCAACCTGTCGCCCACACTGTGGCCATACAGGTCGTTGACTGGCTTGAAGCCATCCAGGTCTATCAGCCCGACGGCCAGGCGAGTGTCCTGCTCGCCGGCATGGGGCAACAGCGTGTCGAGGCGGGAGAAGAACTGCCGGCGATTGGCAAGCCCGGTCAGGCTGTCCAGGTTGGCCAGTTGCAGATTTTCCTCGCTGAGCCTGGCCGTCTGCGCCTGCATGTTCACCAGCCGGGTGAAATCGGTGTATTGCGCCTTGAGGATGACTAGCATGGCGATCGATACCAGCAGCACATCGAGCGCGGTGGCAATGAACGTGATGATGGAGGTGGAGGCGAAAAACACCACGAACGCCGTGTTGACCACGGCGGTAGTGGCCAAGGCCGCTGGCAACAGGTGCATCATGCAGAAAATACAGCCGATCACGGTGATGGCCATGTAGAAAGCGACATGGGCCTGGGTGTAGCTGTCGCCATAGGGGAACAGCGCCAGGGACCAGGCCGTGAAGGCAACAGCAACGAAGGGGGCGAGCGTGTTGGTGCGCTTGAGTGCCATGACCATTTGGGCCGGGCTGCGCACGCGCCTGCGGGTACGTATCCACTCCACGCCTCGGACCAGGCCGAACAACGTCATGATCATCGGGCAGTACACCACTAGCCAGCGCGGCGCCACCGTGAAGTGGGTGCCCGCCAGCATCAGCGTGTTGATCAGCAGGATGAAGTACATCATGGGCAGCTGGCGCGACAGCGCGATGTATTGCGCCTTGACCAAGTCGGGGTTGTCCTTGGGTACGGACATCAAAGCTCGCACGCCGAGCAGTGTTTTTTTCATCAGGCGACGCTCTGAAAATACAACCAGATAAATAACCGAACGGATTGCCTTTTTCAGCTCGAACCGAGCAGGACAGAACGCTGCTCTCACGGACCGTATCGGCCGAGCTTCTGGTTGCTGCAATCGTTCAGACTGGTGGCACTTTGATTTCGTTCCCGCCTGGCAACGCCACGGTGAGCAGCGCCGGTCATTCCGTGCCGGGGGTGTGCCCGAAATAGGCCTTGTAGGCATGGCAGAAGTTCGCCGGGTTGGCATAGCCGACGTGATAGGCGATCTGCGAAATCTGCCATTTGCGCTCCAGTACCAGGATGCGCGCAAGCTCAAGGCGCTGTTGGCGAATGTACTGCAGGATCGAACAGCCAAACTGCTGGCTGAAGGCTCGGCGCAGCGTGGTCTCGCTCACCTTCAGCTGCTTGGCCAGGGCGGCGACGGACGGCGGGGCAGTGGGGCTAGTGTCCAGCAGCCGACGCGTTTCCAGGGCCAGGTCACGGCGGCCACGGTCTTGCTGCGGCTCAGGTGTCAGGGCCTGGCCTGACAGATGGCTGGCCAGCTCCAGTACGATCCCCAGGCTCAGGCTTTCATAGTGCAGGCGGCGCAAGCTACCGCTGTAGGGTGAGCGATAGAGCTGCTGGAACAGGCGGCTGAGCGAGGGACACTGGGGCAACTGGTCGAAGTGCATGCCATCGGCCAGCAATGCCAGCAACGGATGAAACTGCGGATCGTCCTGGGCCAGCTCGCGCAATGCGTCACCGGCAATGCGCACGCCGGCCATGCGCGCATGGCTGTCGACCGGCAACTGGTCCTGGGCTTCAAGGCTCTCGCTCAGGCCAAGCACGTGCAGCCGACCGGTATCGTACTGGTTCAGCCTGCCATCGACCTTGTGCTGCCAGGCGCCGTCGAACACCTGCACGATGCACAGGCTCTCGGGCAGCACCTTGTCGATGCGCAGGGGCTCTGGAAAGTGCAGGTGGCAATCGAAGTACTGCAGGCCCTGGCGCACGGTCTGTGCCCGATAATGCCCCGTGGCACTGCCCATGACATGGGCGGCACGCGCATCCAGCACGCCTGCCTGGGCCAGGGAGCCAGGGCTGTCGAAACAGAAGGCGGTATCCAGGTAGGGGGTTAGCGATTGCATGCAGACTCGGTTTCTCGGTGGGGCAGCGTCGGCCGGAAATGGTAACGCGCGCACATTTTCGACAACAGTCGTTGTGACCAACCCGCTGTTTGTTGTGATGAACGGGCAACTGGGTTGGCAGCCTGCCTATTGAGTCCTTCAATACGCGTTTTGTTGCAGATCAGGAAACAAAATCATGTTCGCTTATCGGAAATGGGCCGCCTTGCTGGTTGCCGCGCTCACACTGTGTATCGGTCAGGCCCTGGCCGAGGATCGCCCGGAAGTAGCGAAGAACGTCGTCGCCTACCTGGGCACTGAAGGGGTCAAGGTGTGGACGCTGCGCATCGGCGATCGCGCGGCCAACGAGGCACTGGTGCAGGTCGAAGGCGTCGATCACGACTGGGATATGCGCATCCAGAAAATGCACGTCGAGAAGACCGCCAAAGATACCCGCTACTGGACCGACGTCGACGGCAAGAAATTCGTCGTGCTGATCATCCAGGGCATGTGGGGAGGTGAGCTGTACCTGCCGGGCGAGGCGCAGCCGCGTCAGGTCGGCTACTCGGAAGGTCTGTCGCACCAAGGCAATGCCGAGGCGTTCCTGACCGATTACCTGGCTGCCAAGAAATAACCGAGGGGTATCGATCATGAGTGAACATACCGATCCATTGGCCGACTTGTCCGGGTCGCTGGGCAATGACTACGACCAGTCGCGCACGGCCCAGCGCGAGCATGTCATTGCCGAGCTTCGGCAAGTGATTGAACGTGTGCCGGAGCAGAGCGAGTTCACCAACTCTCGTCGTTATCGCGTGTGGGGGCCAGTATTGCTGGTCGGTGCCCTGATTCTGTTCGGAATCGGCATCAGCATGCAGCGCACCGGGCCGATCGTGGCCACCGCCTTCATTGTGCTCATCGCCGCTGCCGTGACCTGGCAGCACCGCAACGCCGGTACCCAGGTGTTCATGCGCCTGACGCGCCGACAACTGTTCGTCGACACGTTGGACGCGCCGGTGGACTTGGCGCAGGTGCAGGATATCTCGGTCAAGGATGAAGGGCTGGTGATGGTGCAGACGCTGGAGATGAGCAGCGATGCCGTACTGCCTACCCACCGAGTGGTGAAGCTGCAGTTCTTCGGTAACCAGGCCATGGTGCTGAAGAAGCCGCGCCCCCAGGTTCGCATCATGTCGGCGGGGCTTGCGCAAAACGGGCGCAAGCTGTCCAACGAAGAAGTGCTGGCCGTACTGACGGCCTACTGCGATGCCGCCCACGCCCAGCGTCAGCTTGAGCTGCTGCAGGCCAATGGATAATACCGGCGCCAATGCCGACCTGACCTACCTGCAGGTAAATGCCGTCGGCCCCGATGAGTCGTTCGAGCTGCATGAACACTCGCTGGGCAAGACACTTTCGTGTGCAGTCATCGGGTTGGTGGCGATTGGGCTCGGTGGCTGGCTTGCGAGCCTGCCCATGCTCTTCGGTCCGCAGACCGCCAGCACAGTGAAGGTGCTGCTGTGGGCATTCGGCGCAGGGTTGGTCGGCATCGGGCTGGTGGCCCTGGTCAGTGCCTGGGCGCTGTACCAGCGCCATGGGCGGTGCGCACTGGCGGTGACCCGTGACACGGTCGCTTTCGCCAACGCCTTGGCCCCAGTGCCATGGGAAGCGTTCGAAGGCTTCGATGTCGAACAGCGGCGGCTCAGTACGCACCTGGTATTCAGCCTCGCCGCGTTCAGCGCCGCGCCTGTCCTCAAGGCCCCAGGTTTCAAGGCGCTCGCAGCACCTGATGCTCAGCTGATCGCCGGTGGCCTGCGGCTCAAGGTGTGGGCCTGCAACTTCACCCGGGCGGGGCGCAAGCTCGCGCTGGCAGAACTGGTGGACGTACTCTACCCCTACCTGCAGGCAGCACAGGCCAGGCGCACCTTGGCACAGTTGTTCCCGGCCGTGGCTCGCCAAGGCGATGCCTTGCGGCGGGCTGCGCCATGAGCAACGAGGCCATACGGCTGTTCAGGCGCGTAGGCTGGGGCTTGGCCCTGCTGTTGTTGCCGCTGCTGGTGCTGGGGTGGAGCCAGGTGCAACTCTGGCGCGTCGAGGTGGCCCAGGCGCAGGCACAGGCGATACGTCAGTGGCTGGATGCGCCAAGCGACACGCTTTTGCAGGCCCTGCCCAAGGCCGAGCGTAACCCCTACATCCCCCAAGCAGACCGACGTGAGCGGCTTCAACGTGAGCTTGACCGTTATGAGGCGGGCCTTGGCGGGCAGTCTCTGCGCAAGGTCCTGGCCGTCACGAGCGGGCTGCTGGCGGTTCTGGCCTTGCTGACTGCGGTCGGGGCATGGCTCAGGCTCAGGCTGGACGCCTGGCGGGCGCTGCGCTCAATTGAGTTCTTGCAGCGGCACATGACCCAGCGTTGGCGTGCCCTGGGCAAGTGGCTGGTACTGCATCTGGGCTTGCTGGCTGCTGCGTTGAGCCTGGCCTTGCTGTACGAGCTGAGCGTTGCGACCAGCCGGGTGGCGGAGGGTGGGTTGACGGTGCTGTTCATCGTGCTGCCGCTGGCCTCGTGCGTGCTGGTCTGCCTGCAACTGGCCAGGCGGTTGCATCGACGCTGGCCGCTGGTGCTCGATCAGAGCACATCCTTTCTGGGCAGGGCGCTTGATCGGGACAGTGCACCCGGCATATGGCGCTGGGTCGAAGGCCTGGCGGCGCAGCTTCAGGCACCGGTCCCCGACAACATCGTGGTCGGGCTCGACCAGGGCTTTTTCGTCACCAGCGTGCCGATTCTGCTTCAGCCTGCCGGCTTGCCGCTGACGGGCCGCACGCTGTATTTGCCGCTGCCCTACCTGGGCATACTCAGCCAGGCGGAAGCTGGCGCGGTCATTGGACACGAACTGGGTCATTTCCGGCATCAGGACACCGAACGCGCGAGCCAGACCAACGCACAGTTCAGCATGATGCTTGCCCATTTCTCGGCGCTGGTCGGCCACGACGAGCCCGCGCCCTGGACGCAGCGTCCAACGCTGTGGATGGCCTGGCAGTTCCTGCACCATTTCCAGCGTGCGGTGCTGCATTGGGGGCGGTCGCAGGAGCTGCTGGCGGACCAGGCAGGCGCTGCAGTCGGCGGGCAACGGCTGTTCGCACAGACCCTGCTGCGCATCATTGCGCTGCAGCCTGCGGTCGATACGGTGCTGGCGACGTGTGGCGGGCAAGGCGTCGATCGAGCCTTGCCTGGCTACCTCGAGCGTCACCCGTTGCAGGTCGGTGACGAGGTGCTGAGTGCTGTCCTGGCGCACCCGTTCGACACTCACCCTGCAGCCGCTTCCCGCCTGCAGGCATTGAATGTGGCGCCCGACCCGGCGCTGCTGGGCGCCGCTACCCGGGCGCCGGGCGTCGAGGAACGTCACTGGTTCGGCCAACTGTGCAAAGCGCCGCACGCACAAGCCGATTGAGCGCGACAGGGCACATTGGGGCGATCATTCACTTAATCTTTCCCATTTGCAGGTGTATCGTATTCGCCCTTCCTCATCAGCGCCCGCTGGTGAACTGTTTGTGCCGAACACGAGGTACCCGCTGCGATGTCCTTCACCCGTCGACAAATGCTCAAGGGCCTGACTGGCCTGGTTGTGGTTGGCCTGGGCGCGGGGGGCGCCGCGCGGTACTGGCTGGGCAAGGTCGAAGATGACAATGCCGGCCATGACTACGAGCTGATCGCAGCGCCGCTGGACGTCGAACTGGTCCCTGGACATACAACCGAAGCCTGGGCGTTCGGGCCCAGTGCCCCTGGGACCGAGCTGCGCGTGCGGCAGGGCACTTGGTTGCGCGTGCGCTTCATCAACCACCTGCCGATCGAGACCACCATCCACTGGCATGGCATCCGCCTGCCGCTGGAAATGGATGGCGTGCCGTATGTGTCGCAGTTGCCGGTCAAGCCAGGGGAGTATTTCGACTACAAGTTCCGGGTGCCCGATGCCGGCAGCTACTGGTACCACCCCCACGTCAGCAGCTCCGAGGAGCTGGGCCGAGGCCTGGTAGGCCCGCTGATCGTCGAGGAGCGCGAACCCACCGGTTTCAAGCATGAGCGCACGCTCAACCTCAAGACCTGGCATGTGGACGAGCAGGGGGGCTGGATGCCGTTCAGCATCCCGCGCGAGGCGGCGCGCAATGGCACCGCAGGGCGGCTGATCACCATCAACGGCCAGGCTGATGCCGTGACCGAGCTACCGGCAGGGCAGGTGGTGCGCGTGCGCCTGCTGAACCTGGACAACACCTGGACGTACCGCATCAACCTCAAGGGCAACTGCGAAGCGCGGATCTACGCGCTCGATGGCAACCCCATCACCCCCCGGCCATTGGAAGATGACTACTGGCTGGGGCCTGGCATGCGCATTTGCCTGGCGATCCGCATTCCCAACGCCGGTGAAGAGATTTCCCTGCGCGACGGCTTCGTGCGCCTGGGCACCCTGCGCGCGGTGGCCAACCCGGATGCGCCCAGCGACTGGCCAGCGGCGCTGCCGCCCAACCCCATCGCCGAGCCGGACCTGGAAAACGCCGAGAAGCTCAACTTCAACTTCGAGTGGGCAGGTAAAGTGTCGGTCGGCACCGACCAGGGCAAGCCGCCGAGCCTGTGGCAGATCAACGGCCAGGCCTGGGACATCACCGACAAGACCTGCGCAGATCGCCCAATTGCAACGCTGACCAGGGGCAAGAGCTACATTTTCGAATTGAAGAACATGACCCAGTACCAGCACCCCATCCACTTGCACGGCATGAGCTTCAAAGTGATTGGTTCCAACCGGCATGACATCAAGGAGCCGTGGTTCACCGACACCTACCTGCTGGGCAAGAACGAGCGCGCCCAGGTTGCGCTGGTCGCCGATAACCCGGGCACCTGGATGTTCCACTGCCACGTCATCGACCACATGGAAACCGGCCTGATGGCCGCGATCGCGGTGGTCTGATGCGACCGCAGATCATCGACCGCAGCCACGACCAGACCTACATGCGCATGGCGTTGGCATTGGCCGCCGAGGGCGCACAGCTGGGGGAAGTACCGGTGGGCGCCGTGCTGGTGCAGGACGGCCAGGTCATCGGCCAGGGCTTCAACCGCCCGATCACCGACAGCGACCCCAGTGCCCATGCCGAGATGGTGGCGATCCGCGCCGCAGCTCGCGCGGTCGGCAACTACCGCCTGCCAGGCAGCACGTTGTACGTGACCCTTGAACCCTGCAGCATGTGCGCCGGTTTGATCGTGCATGCGCGGGTGATGCGCGTGGTTTTCGGCGCACTGGAACCCAAGGCGGGGATCGTGCAGAGCCAGGGCCAGTTCTTCGGGCAGGGCTTTCTGAACCACCGTGTGCTGGTGGAGGGTGGCGTGATGGCCGAGGCGTGCGGGCAAGTGCTCAGTGACTTCTTCAGGGCTCGCCGGTCCAAGCCGTGACGTGACCGGCTACAGCGGCGGTGACTGCTCTGCCGGTTTAGCCTTGTTCACACCCGGGACATGCAGGTTGCCCTCTGCCACCTGGCCTTCGAGCTGAGGCTGGGTAACCCAGGTGAGAATGTCGTAGTAGCGGCGGATGTTGGCGACAAAGTGCACCGGTTCGCCGCCCCGTGCATAGCCGTACTTGGTCTGGCGGTACCATTGCTTCTGCGCCAGGCGCGGCAGCATCTTCTTCACATCCAGCCACTTGTTGGGGTTGAGCTTCTCGCGCTTGGCCAGGGTGCGCGCGTCTTCCAGGTGGCCGCTGCCGACGTTGTAGGCGGCCAGCGCGAACCAGGTGCGGTCGGGCTCCTGGATGCTGTCGTCCAGCTCGGCCTTGATCTTCATGAAGTACTTGGCGCCACCCTTGATGCTTTGCTTGGGGTCCAGGCGGTTGGAGACGCCCATGGCCTGTGCGGTGCGCTGGGTCAGCATCATCAGGCCGCGCACGCCGGTCTTGGAGGTGACTTCCGGCTGCCACATGGACTCCTGGTAGCCGATGGCGGCCAACAGGCGCCAGTCCACCTGCTCGACCTTGGCATAGCTCTTGAAATGCTTCTCGTACTTGGGCAAACGTTGCTGCAGGTGCTGGGCGAAGGTGTAGGCGCCCACATAGCCCAGTACATCGACATGCCCGTAATAACGGTCCTTCAGGCGCTGCAGGGTGCCGTTCTTCTGGGACTTGTCGAGGAATTCGTTCACCTCGTTCAGCAGGCTGTTGTCCTCGCCTGCGGCGACAGCCCAGCGCTGGTCGCGGGACTCGCCCAGGTCGAAGGCCACGCGCACGTTGGGGAAGTACACCTGGTTCATGGCCAGTTCGTTGGAATCCACCAGGGTGAGGTCGATCTGCCCCTCGTCGACCATGCGCAGCAAGTCCACCACTTCCACGGCATCGGATTCTTCGTATTGCAGGCCCGGGTACTGTTTTTTCAGCTCGGCCAGTTGATCGGCGTGGCTGCTGCCCTTGAGCACCATGATCTTCTTGCCGACCAGGCCTTGGGCGTTGGTCGGGCGCGAGCGGCCATTGCGGTAGATGACCTGAGGCGTCACCTCCAGGTAGGGGTGTGAAAACTTCGCCTGGGCCTGGCGCCGTTCGCTGCTGACAAGGCCGGCGGCTGCCAGCACCGGGCCGGACGGCTTGCCAAGGTCGTCAAACAGCTCGTCGAGGTTGTCGGCGGTCTCGATTTCCAGCTTCACGCCCAGGTCGTCGGCAAAATGCTTGACCAGTTCGTACTCGAAGCCGGTCTCACCGTTGCGATCCTGGAAATAAGTGGCCGGGCTGTTGCGGGTGATCACGCGCAGCACGCCGTCCTCCTTCACGCGCTCGAGGGTACTGGGTTTTTCAACGCAGCCACCAAGCAGCAGAAAGAGTCCGGTTGCGAAAAGCCATCTGGCGCAACGCTGGCGCAAAGCAGTGTGGGTGAACATAGGTTGCAGTATACGCAAAGGACTGGCCGTGCCATATCTCGACAACGGTTAGCTTGTCTGATAGCGCTTTTCAGGCGTTTGCTGTCTGATCGTGCCGTCCAGCGCTGTGTGCCAAGCCCGGTTGATGGGGTAAACCCTGTAACAGAGCACTCGGACCTCATTGTGCAAAGCCTGGACGGAGGTTGCCTGTGGGGCTGTATCAGCGTCTGGGCAAGGTGCATGAACCCCCGGAAATTTTGACCCGCAGGTCCGGTTCCGCCGCCCGGCAGCCCTGCGCTACAGCGGGTGCCGCAAGCGAACGAATTAGGCTAGAATGCACGGCCTCCAAGCACACCCCTTCTGAGGCTGTCCCGACGATGTTGATCCTGCGCGGCGCTCCTGCCCTTTCTGCCTTTCGCCACGGTAAGTTACTCGAGCAACTGAGCCAGAAAGTCCCCGCTGTTACTGGTTTGTATGCCGAATTTGCCCACTTTGCCGATACCGACGGCGAGTTGACCGCCGACCAGCAGCAGGTGCTGGGCCGTCTGCTCAAGTACGGCCCGAGCGTACCGGTGCAGGAGCCCGCCGGTCGCCTGTTCCTGGTCGTGCCGCGCCTGGGCACTATTTCGCCCTGGGCCAGCAAGGCCAGCGACATCGCCCACAACTGCGGCCTGCAGTCGATCCAGCGCCTGGAGCGCGGTATTGCGTACTACGTTGCCGGTGACCTCAGCGACGCCGATGCCGAGCAGGTGTCGGCGCAGTTGCACGACCGCATGACCCAGCGCGTGCTGGGCCAGCTGGAGCAGGCCGCCGACATGTTCAGCCACGCCCAGCCAAGGCCCATGACGTCGGTGGACATCCTAGCCGGCGGCCGCGACGCCCTGGCCCAGGCCAACATCGACCTGGGCCTGGCACTGGCCGAGGACGAAGTGGACTACCTGGTCACCGCGTTCCAGGGCCTCAAGCGCAACCCCAACGACATCGAACTGATGATGTTCGCCCAGGCCAACTCCGAGCACTGTCGCCACAAGATCTTCAACGCCAGTTGGGACATCGACGGCCAGGCGCAGGACAAGAGCCTGTTCGGCATGATCAAGAACACCTACCAGATGCACAGCGAAGGTGTGCTGTCGGCGTACAAGGACAACGCTTCGGTCATCGTCGGCAACGTTGCAGGTCGTTTCTACCCGAACCCTGAAACCCGCCAGTACGGTGCGGTGCAGGAGCCGGTACACATCCTGATGAAGGTGGAAACCCACAACCACCCGACCGCCATCGCACCTTTCTCCGGTGCCTCGACCGGTTCGGGCGGCGAAATCCGTGACGAAGGTGCCACCGGCCGCGGCGCCAAGCCCAAGGCCGGCCTGACCGGCTTCACCGTGTCCAACCTGCGCATCCCAGGCTTCGAGCAGCCCTGGGAGCAGGCCTACGGCAAGCCTGAGCGCATCGTGGACGCCCTCGACATCATGATCGAAGGCCCGCTGGGCGGCGCGGCCTTCAACAACGAATTCGGTCGCCCGGCCCTGACCGGTTACTTCCGTACCTTCGAGCAGTCCATCAACACCCCGCACGGTGAAGAAGTGCGCGGCTACCACAAGCCGATCATGCTCGCCGGCGGCATGGGCAACATCCGTGAAGACCACGTGCAGAAGGGCGAGATCACCGTCGGCGCCAAGCTGATCGTGCTCGGCGGCCCGGCCATGCTGATCGGCCTGGGCGGCGGCGCTGCCTCCTCGGTAGCCACCGGTGCCAGCTCGGCTGACCTGGACTTCGCCTCGGTACAGCGCGAAAACCCGGAGATGGAGCGCCGTTGCCAGGAAGTCATCGACCGCTGCTGGCAGCTGGGCGACGCCAACCCGATCGCCTTCATCCATGACGTCGGCGCCGGCGGCATCTCCAACGCCTTCCCGGAACTGGTCAACGACGGTGGCCGCGGTGGTCGCTTCGAGCTGCGCAATGTGCCCAACGACGAGCCGGGCATGGCCCCGCACGAAATCTGGAGCAACGAATCGCAGGAGCGTTACGTGCTGGCCGTCAGCGCTGTCGACTTCGAGCGCTTCAAGGCCATCTGCGAGCGTGAGCGCTGCCCGTTCGCCGTGGTCGGCGAAGCCACCGAAGAACAGCACCTGACCGTCACCGACAGCCACTTCGACAACACTCCGGTCGACATGCCGCTCGACGTGTTGCTGGGCAAGCCGCCACGCATGCACCGCTCGGTCACCCGCGAAGCCGAGCTGGGCGATGATTTCGACCCGAGCGAGCTGGACCTGGACACCGCTGTACAGCGCGTGCTGAGCCACCCGGCCGTGGCCAGCAAGAGCTTCCTGATCACCATCGGCGACCGCACCATCACCGGCCTGGTCGCCCGCGACCAGATGGTCGGCCCTTGGCAGGTACCGGTGGCCGACTGCGCCGTCACCGCCACCAGCTTCGATGTCTACACCGGCGAAGCCATGGCCATGGGCGAGCGTACTCCGCTTGCACTGCTGGATGCCCCGGCATCCGGGCGCATGGCCATCGGCGAAACCATCACCAACTTGGCCGCTTCGCACATCGACAAGCTGTCTGACATCAAGCTGTCGGCCAACTGGATGTCCGCTGCCGGCCACCCAGGTGAAGACGCGCGCCTGTACGACACCGTCAAGGCTGTCGGCATGGAGCTGTGCCCTGAGCTGGGCATCACCATCCCGGTCGGCAAAGACTCGATGTCGATGAAGACTAAGTGGAGCGAAGAGGGCATCGAGAAGAGCGTCACCTCGCCGATGTCGCTGATCATCACAGGCTTCGCCCCGGTCACTGACATCCGCAAGACCCTGACCCCGCAACTGCGCATGGACAAGGGCGAGACCGACCTCATCCTGATCGACCTGGGCCGTGGCAAGAACCGCATGGGTGCCTCGATCCTGGCCCAGACCTACGGCAAGATCGCAGCCCAGGCGCCGGACGTCGACGACGCCGAAGACCTCAAGGCGTTCTTCGCCGTGATCCAGGGTCTTAACGCCGACGGTCACTTGCTGGCCTACCACGACCGTTCCGATGGCGGCCTGGTCACCACCGTGCTGGAAATGGCCTTCGCTGGCCACTGCGGCCTGGACTTGCACCTCGATCCGCTGACCGACAGCAAGGCCGACATCCCGGCGATCCTCTTCAACGAAGAGCTGGGCGCGGTCATCCAGGTGCGCCAGGACGCTACCCCGGACGTACTGGTCCAGTTCAGCGCCGCAGGCCTGGGTGAGCAGTGCGTGGCGGTGATCGGCAAGCCGGTCAACAACGCCGAAATCTCCATCAGCCTGAACGGCGAAGTGCTGTTCGATGACGACCGCCGCATGCTGCAGCGCCAGTGGGCTGAAACCAGTTACCAGATCCAGCGCCTGCGCGACAACGCCGATTGCGCCGATCAGGAATTCGACCTGCTGCTCGAAGAAGACAACCCAGGGCTGTCGGTCAAGCTTGGCTTCGATGTCAACGATGACATCGCCGCGCCCTACATCAAGAAGGGCGTGCGTCCGCAAGTGGCCATCCTGCGCGAGCAGGGCGTCAACGGCCAGGTCGAAATGGCGGCTGCCTTCGACCGTGCCGGGTTCGCGGCCATCGACGTGCACATGAGCGACATTCTTGCCGGTCGCGTGGACTTCGAGGCCTTCAAGGGCCTGGTCGCCTGTGGCGGTTTCTCCTACGGCGACGTGTTGGGTGCCGGCGAGGGCTGGGCCAAGTCAGCCCTGTTCAACAGCCGTGCGCGTGATGCCTTCCAGGCGTTCTTCGAGCGCAACGACAGCTTCGCCCTGGGCGTGTGCAACGGTTGCCAGATGATGTCCAATCTGCATGAGCTGATCCCGGGTACCGAGTACTGGCCGCACTTCGTGCGTAACCGCTCCGAGCAGTTCGAGGCGCGGGTGGCCATGGTCGAGGTGCAGAAGTCCAACTCGATCTTCCTGCAGGGCATGGCCGGTTCGCGCATGCCGATCGCCATCGCCCACGGCGAGGGCCATGCCGAGTTCGCCAGTGAAGAGGCCTTGCTGGAGGCTGATGTGTCCGGTTGCGTGGCGCTGCGTTACGTGGACAACCACGGCAAGGTCACCGAGGCCTACCCGGCCAACCCCAACGGCTCGCCTCGCGGTATCACCGGGCTCACCAGCCGCGACGGCCGCGTGACCATCATGATGCCGCACCCGGAGCGTGTGTTCCGTGCCGTACAGAACTCGTGGCGCCCGGATGAGTGGCAGGAAGATGCGGCGGTGATGCGCATGTTCCGTAATGCGCGGGTGTGGGTGAACTAAGGCGTGTACAAGCTCGCCTTCTTTGTTCCTGCCAGCCATGTTGAGGTGGTCAAGGCTGCTGTGTTCGCCGCGGGTGGTGGGCACATGGGTGATTATGACCACTGCGCCTGGCAGACCTTGGGCCAGGGCCAGTTTCGTCCGTTGGACGGCAGTTCGCCGTTTCTCGGACGGGCGGGTCAGGTCGAGGTGGTGGAAGAGTGGAAGGTGGAGCTGGTGGTGGCTGACGATCTAGTTGCCCAGGTCGTCGCAGCGCTCAGGCAAAGCCACCCGTACGAGACGCCAGCCTATGAGGTTTGGCGGCTCGCCGAGTTCTAGAGCGTAGCAAGGGTGCTCGCGGCGGTTCGACGCCTCGACACGCCCGCTCCCACTCGTATTTCACAGGTCCTGAACCTTGTGAGATCGCGTACCCCCTGCAGGAGCCTTGTGCCGCGAATGGGCAGCAAAGCGGCCCCTGTACGCTGGACGATCAGGCAGTCCCGATCTCCCCGCCATCATTGCGCTGAATCACCACCGTCGAAGCCCGCCGTCTCACCTTGGCCGCAGCCGGGGTAGCATCTGTAGCCTTGTCGGTATATGGCCAGTTCCCCGGGTGCTGAATGTTGACGAACAGCGTCTTGTTGTCCGGGGTAATGGCAATCCCGGTCACCTCGCAATCATTCGGCCCGACCAAGAAGCGGCGCAGGTCCACCTGATTCTGCGTATTCATCGGCATTCGCTTGTCGCTGGCTGCTACCAGGGAAGCAGTATGATTTCACTCGAACTGTCGTGGAAGTGTTTTTGCTGAGCGATGCGTTCTTGGACGAAGCGCGTCCCAAGACTACGTCACTGCGCTAATCTGCTTGACAGCGCCACTGGATTGAAAAATTAAGTTTAGTGACGGATATAGTCATAAGGATCAGGTTGAATAGGTGTAACTCGAACCTCCCCGATAGTGTCTCTGATAAGTCTTCTTTCAAGGTAACTATGGGTTGCCAGCTGGGCGGCAACGCCGAGAGTAAGTGTGTTCGTCGCTTGATAGGTTAAAAGATTAGCTGCGGCTGCAATGGCTGCATTTTCTGCGCGGTTAATTATTAGGCTGGATAGGGGTTCTAGTACTTCGGCACTGTTAATAATCCTATTTCCAACACCTGCGACAAACTCGACGTCACCGATATCTACAGATACATGATATGAGTTCGGTGCTGGTGTGTGCCCGGCTCTATGCAGGATAAGTGTTAAATTTGGGCTCTGAGTGCGTTCGCCGCCGATACGTAGCTGTGCTCTATCCACAGAAATAGTTGGACGTTGACCAACAAGCCAATTTACTCCGCGCTTGATCCATTCCCACATTTTTCCACTAGGGTCATGCCGGTTGATGGGATCGTTCTGGCAATAGCAGTAGCCGTTAGGCCCGCCTTTGCCGAATGGAGACATAGTGTCAGCCTGGAGAAATCGCCTCGATCTGCTACTGTAGAGCCGGCGTCCATTGCCGAGAACATAACAGTCCAGCATTGTATCGAGCCGCTGCCCGCTGAACGTAATAAGATGTGTTGATGGGGCTGCGTGCAGAAAACCATAGGGTGAAAAGTTCTGTTGAGTGCCTGCAGGAATACCGCGCAATGCGGTGTTTGAATTGTCAGATTGCAAGAGTTGACTGCTTGTTGTTATTGCATCTGATTCGGCTAATGCAATGCCATTGGCCCAGAGCAGGCGACGTGGGCTGTCACTTACTTCGCAAGCCAGTTTAGGGCCTTGGAAGAAAAATTTTTTCTTTTTTGTCGGGAGCACTGTCGAACGCATATACGTAGCCCGTGGCGAAGTATGTGACTGGATGATTTACTACTGGCTCGCCTACGTCTACTAGCAGATTTATCAGGTGGTTTGACTGCTTCCAATGGAACTGCAGTTTCGAGGGGAAATGAAAGGGAGGCGCTCGCGAAGAATCCAACGCGGTGTATATGGCATCGGCTGTGTCGGTGTTCGCGGGCTGGCCCGCTTGTATGGTTAGACTTGAAGGGGTGGTGGGACGCTAAAGCCGATTCTGACTGTCAGCAGCAGTACAGCTGTGGGAGACATCGTCCCACCCCTTCAAGCCCTAGAACCATAACGTGAGGAGCCACCCATGGCAATGCAGGTAGATCGGTTAATCGTGGGTGTAGATGTCGCAAAAGCGGAGCTGGTTATTCATCACGACGACCGCGATGAAATTATCAAGATTAAAAACGCTAAGCCAGAAATCAAGAAGTGGCTCAAACAGCAAGCGGCCCACACGGCGATCGCCGTTGAGGCTACCAATGTCTACCACTTGGACTTGGTTGAACTAGCCCACGGGATGGGTTTTCAGGTTTATGTCGTCGACGGATTCCAGTTAAGCAACTACAGAAAAGGTGTCGGGGGACGTGTAAAAACTGATCCATCTGATGCTCGACTACTATCCCGTTTCCTTAGGAACGAAGGCAACGAACTCCGGCCCTGGAGCCCCCCGCCGGCCGTCTACGGCAAGCTCCAGAGCCTGCTGCGGCGCCGGGCGGCTTTGGTGACTGCGCGCACTGCGATGACCCAAAGTTGGGCCAACGAAAATCTGCTTAGAGCCGCCTTCGAGACCTTTGTGAAGTCGATTGATCGGCTGGACCAGTTGATCCAAAAGAAACTGAAAGAAGTGCTGCGCGAGGCTGGATTGCAGGAGCAAGTTGCGCGCTGCCAGGCAGTGGAAGGAATCGGTTTTCTCACCGCCACCGCATTGGTAATGGCATTTGTGAGAGGTGAATTTAAGAGCAGCGACTCATACATCGCCTTTTTGGGGATGGACTTGAGAGTGAGCGATTCTGGGCAGAAGAATGGACGTCGCCGTCTTACCAAGCGCGGCTGCTCGGAGATCCGTCGTCTGCTTCATAACGCTGCGATGGCAGCCAGCCGATCGGCGGCATGGAAAGAACTTTATGAGAAACAGCGCACGGCAGGAAAAGCGACGACCCAAGCACTGGTGATTTTGGCTAGGAAACTTGCGCGGGTGGCGTTCGCCCTGATGAAAAATCAGGACGAATATGTCACCAGAAAGGGGAAACTGGCTTGCTGAAAACCATAGAATCTCCCACTTGGATGTAGAATGATATTCAAAAGGTGTATACGCTTTACATAAATATATCGAGTGTATAACTTGTTGCTGTTGCTGTTGCTGTTGCTGTTGCTGTTGCTGTTGCTGTTGCTGTTGCTGTTGCTGTTGCTGTTGCTGTTGCTGTTGG